>JAMPXH010000081.1 GCA_023701285.1 Candidatus Didemnitutus sp. | reverse complement strand
GCACGCCGTCGGCGTATTCCTCCAGCGTGCGGACGACCTTGGCGTTGCCCTCGCCGCGAATGAAGTCGGGCAGATGCAGGGCGAGGTATTTTTCTGGGTCGCCGTCGCGGTAGGCCTCGTGGAATGGCAGCCAGAGGTCGCGATTCAACTCGGCCAGCAGCGCCGGATCCTGTTTGGCCGGGGCGCGCTGGCCGGAGGCGGACAACGCCAGGCAAGTGGCGAGCAACAGCAGGCAGAGCGGGCGGAGCGAGCGGGGCATGGCGTAATTCCTGGCTCTGCGCGCGGACTGCGGAAAGTCGCCCGCGGTCACGCGCGCCGGCCCTGCGATGGAAAGCGGCGGCGATACGATGACGCCGCGTGTCAGAGCAGCGTTCGCCGCCGAGGCTTCAGGCCGCCGTTGCGGACGCGTGCGCGTCGCGCCGGAACGTGCGCACCGCGAGCGCCAAGGCGACCAGCACGAGCAGCGCGCCGATGAAGAACGCGATGCCGGGCAGGTGAAAGGCGTTCGCCGGATCGATGCCCCAGCCGAAGCTCCATGTCGCGACGAACGGCGCCGGGATGCCGGCCAAGCTCGCCAGCCCGCTGAAGACGCCCTGCACTGCTCCCTGCTCGTTCGGTGGCACGTGTTTCGTGATGTAGGATTGCAGCGCCGGCGCAGCGATGCCGGCGAGCGAGCCGAAGGTCATGATCGCAAAGATCATCCAGCCCTGCGTGGCGAGGCCGTAACAGACCTGCGCCGCGCAGGAGAGGCTCAGGCCGGCGATCACCGCCCGCGCATCACCCAGCGCAGGCACGATGCGGCGCACGAGCACGGCTTGCACGACGCCCGACAGCACGCCCGACGCCATGAGCGAGAGGCCGATCCACTGCGGCGTCCAGCCGTAGCGGTAGCCCGTGTAGAGCGCCCAGGTGGAGAACAGCATCATCTGCGCGCAGTTCAGGATGAAGAAGCTCTCCGCCAAGCCGAAGACCGACGGGAAACGCTTCAGCGCCACGAGCGAGCCGATGGGGTTGGCTCGTTTCCACGAGAAGGCGCGACGATTCTCCGGCGCGAGCGACTCGGGCAGCACGAAGTAGCCGAAGAGCCAGTTCGCCGCCGAGCAGCCGGCCGCGACCCAGAACGGCAGCCGCAGATCGATGCCGCCGAGGAAACCGCCAAGCGCCGGACCGATGATGAAGCCGATGCCGAAGGCCGCGCCGAGCAGGCCGAACGCTCCCGCGCGCCGCTCCGGCGGCGTGACGTCGACGATGTAGGCGTTGGCCGTGGCCATGATGCCCGCGGTGAAGCCCGCGATGGTGCGCGCCACGAAGAGCCACGCGAGCGTCGGTGCGAGCGCCATGATCACGTAGTCGATGGCCGAGCCCGCGGTGGCGATGAGGATGATGCGCCGGCGCCCGAAACGATCGGAGAGCGAGCCGAGGATCGGCGAGCCGACGAACTGCATCAGCGCGTAGATGCTCACGAGCCAGCCGTAGGCGTGCGAGCCGTCGGCGAAATCGCCACCGCGCATCTCCACGACGAGCTTCGGCAGCACCGGGATGAGCAGGCCCATGCCGACGATGGCGAGGACCATCGTGGTGAAGATGAAACCGATCGCGGGTGCGCGGCTGGGCGTGGACATGGGGGCGCAGGCTACGGAGGCGCCCCGACGCCGCAAGCGGACAGATGGACGCCGGCGGGGCTCAGCCGGAATCATGCCGTTGGAGCGATTCCCGACTGATGAGCTCCTGAAAATTTGGTGGTCGCCGCTGTCCCAGCGGCGACAGGCGTCGGTAGGGACACCGACGACCACCTCCTGCATGATCCCGGCTCAGTGCGCCTCGCCGCGGTAGTTCTTTTCGCCGGCGGTGATGCGGATCGGCAGGCGGTTCTCCTTCGGCGGCAGCGGACACGTGGCGAACGGCGTGAAGGCGCACGGCGGATTCTGCGCGCGGTTGAAATCGAGGATGACCTTCCCGTCCTTGGGCGGCGCGGCGTAGACGAAGCGCGCGGCGCCGTAGGTCTCGTCGCCGCTCGTGGCATCGGAGATGATGAAGAACAGTGTCTCGTCCGCGCTCTCGCCGACGGGCAGCAGCGTGAAGGTTCGCCCCTCGTGCGTGAACACGGCCTGGCCCGGCACCTTGCCCGACGAGGTCTGGCCGAGGATATTAGTGATCGGGATCTCGCGCGGTGGAGCAAAGGGCACCCAGTCCGCCTCGATGCGCCACGCCGGGTCGGCCGGGAAATAATCGATGCCGGCGAAGTTCCGGCGGCGCGGCGATTCGCTGTCGCGCACCCGCAGGCCGAGCTTCTCGCCGCGTTGGATGACGAGGAAACTCAACGTGCCCGAGCGCACGAGCGTCGGCCGTGCGCCGCGGTAGTCGAGCGCGACGCCGTCCGTCGCGGCAGGATCGATGCGCACGCCGTCAGCGGTCGCGTCCACGCCCGGCGCCGGGACGAAACGCACGGTGCCATCCCCGGCGACGAGCACGCGGCCGAGTTGCGCGGGGCCGGCGGCGAGGCGCAGGCGGCTGGTCTCGGCGGAGCCCACGGTATTCTCGCCCGCTTCGAGCCAGTGCAGGCCGATGAGCGAGAGCCAGCTGTCCGGGGCGGTGAGGCGTGCGACGCGGTCAGCGCGCCAGGTCTCGAGTTCGCGTTGGAAGGTGATGTTGTCCGCGCGTGATGTCGGCACAGCCAGCGCAACGGCCAGCAGGAGCAGGAGGCCAAGGTGTCGGAGCATGGCCGAAGTTCGCACGCGCGGCCTGGGTTTCAATCCGGAAGGTGGCGCGGTTGGCGAGGATGCGTTCGTCGGGAATTTTCCGCGGGTGACCGGCGGGATCGGCCGGTGGTCGCAGGCGATTCGACGCCGGTCGGGGAAGGCCGACTGTCGCGCGGATGAAATTTGTCCGAATCTCCGCCGCCATGTTCCTCGCCGGTCTGCTGTCAGGCTTGGGCTCAGGTTGCGCCACGACCGCCGAGTCATCCGCCGCGGGCGGCCAGGCGGCGACCGTGACCGGGAAGAGCGAGGACGCTCCGGCCTCCGCGCCGCTCGGCTCGCGCATCCGGCGTCGCAACGCCGTCAATCCCGTCGCGCAAAGCGATGTGCGCAACGAAATGGAAGCCGGACGCGTGCAGCAGAACGCGGCGCAATCCCGCGCCGCCCAGTGAGCGCTCGCGCCCGCACGGGCACCGGAGCGGAAATCGTGGCGCGGTTCAGCTCAGCAGCTCGCGCAGGTCGGCGAGGCTGAGTTTGGCCGCGGCGGCATCGCTGGCTTCGAAGACGTCGGCGAGGAGCGCGCGCTTGGTGTCCTGCAGCGCCATGACCTTTTCCTCGACGGTGCCCGCGCAGATCAGGCGGTAGCTCGTGACCACCTTGGTCTGGCCGATGCGGTGCGTGCGGTCGGTGGCCTGCGCTTCGGCGGCGGGGTTCCACCACGGGTCGTAGTGCACGACCACGTCCGCGCCCGTGAGGTTGAGGCCGGTGCCGCCGGCTTTGAGCGAGATGAGGAAGACGGGCACGCTGGCGTCGGCCTGGAAACGGTCGACTTCCGCCTGCCGGGCCTTGGCGCTCATCGAGCCGTCGAGGTAGCAGCAGGGCACTTCCTGCGCGGCGAGTTCCTCGCGCAACAGCCCGAGCAGGGAGGTGAACTGCGAGAACACGAGCATGCGGTGTCCCTCGTCGATGGATTCGGCGAGCAGTTCGCGGAAGGCGTCGAGCTTGGCGGATTCCTCGGCGGCGGCCTGGGCCTGCACGAGGCGCGGGTCGCAGCAGATCTGGCGCAGGCGCAGGAGTTGCGTGAGCGTGGCGAGGCGCAGGCGGTTCTCCGAGGCGCCGCGGGCGGCGAGGTCGATGAGCTCGCGTTCGCTGTCCTCCTGCAGGCGCCGGTAGCGGTTGGCTTGCGCGGCGGTCGGCTCGCACCAGACGACCTGCTCGATCTTCGGCGGCAGCTCGGGTGCGACCGCGGTCTTGGTGCGGCGCAGCAGATACGGCGCGGTCTGCGCGCGCAGGCGCTCGTCGTGGAAGGCCTTGTCGTCGCGCTTCAGTCCGGGCGGAAGCTTGGGGAGGAAGCCCGGCATGAGGAATTCGAAGAGCGAGCGCAAATCGTCGAGCGAGTTCTCCAGCGGCGTGCCGGTGAGGAGGAAACGGCCGCGGCCGCGCAGCGAGCGGAGCGATTGCGCGGCCTGCGTGCGGCGGTTCTTCAGGTGCTGGGCCTCGTCGGCGACGATGAGGTTGAACTCCACCGATTCGAACAACGTGAGGTCGCGCGCGAGCGTGCCGTAGGAAGTAAGGACGAGGTCGTGGGCGGCGAAGTCCTTCTCCGCGAGGCGCCGTGCGCCGTGGTGGACGAAGGTGCGCAACTGCGGGGCGAAGCGCGCGGCCTCGCGGCGCCAGTTCTCCATCAACGAGGCTGGCACGACGACCAAGGTGGGCGCCGGCGGCGTGGCTCCGGTGCTCTGCACGGCGGCGATGAGTGCGAGCGCCTGCGGAGTTTTGCCGAGGCCCATCTCGTCGGCGAGGATGCCGCCGAGGCCTTCGCGATAAAGATGCCAGAGCCACGCGACGCCGAGCTGTTGGTAAGGGCGCAGCGTGGCGGCGAACCACGCGGGCACCGGGGCGGGTGCGAGTGTGGAGAGATTGCGCAACGAGCCGCTGCGCCGGCGCCACGTTTCGGGTGCCTGGAAATGCGGGGCGAGATCCTCCAGCAGATCCGTCGCCTCGGCGACGCGGGCGCGCGCGATGCGGTGGCGGCCCTGCGCGGCGGTGGCGCCGGGCTCCTGCGCGAGCGCGCGGTGCGCGGCCTGCAACCGGGCGAGGCGCGCGGCGTCGAGCAGGAAGATTTTTCCTTCATCCTCGATGTAGCCGCGACCGGAGGCGAGGGCCGCGCGGATCTGCGTCTCGGAGGCGCGGCCGGCCTGCAGTCCGAGGGACACCTCATAGTCTTCGCCGGCGGGCGTGACCTCGGCGGCGATCCCGGCGGCGCTGAGGTGGGCGGTGTTGCGCTCGAAGTTGGGCGTGAACTCGGCGCCGAAGCGCTCCGCGAGCTCGGCGCGGTGATTGGCGAGCAGGTTGAGCACCTTGTGGCGGTCGCGCAGCCACCACTTGCGCGTGAGCGGATCGAGCGCGAAGCGGTGCGTGCGGAGGAATTCCAGCGCCGGCTCGTAGAGCATCGACTCGCGTGAGGGCAGGGTGATGGCGAGGTAGTGCTCGGAGCCGTCGATGGTCAGCGGCGCGGGTGCGGGCGCCGCCGGAGCGGCGGGTTTCGCGCGCGGTGGAGCCGGGGCCGGACGCGGCGGGCTCGGGGCGGCGGCGGGTTTCTCGACGACGTGCTCGCTGACGCCGGGGAGATCGAGACCGTTCCACGGCAGCGGGTCCTGCGGGCGGTCGACGCGATAGAAAACCTTCTCGCCGACGAGCGCCTGCAGGAGCTCGCGCAACTGGGCGCGCTTGAGTTGCAGGAACGCGACCGGTTGCGGCGCGACGCCGAGGCGTTGGAGCACCGCGAGGCCGGGGACCAGCGCCGCGGGCGGCGGGGCGGACAGATCCAGCTCGAGTCGCACGGCGATCGCGTCGCGGGGGGCGGCTTGGGCGAGATTGGGCGGGAGCAGCAGGCGGAGCATCGCGATGAAAGGGGCACGACACGGCGGCGGCGCCAAGACGCAACCGAAATGCTCCGGCGGACGTGCGGGCGAAAGGGCGACGGCGCGCGGCGCGTCAGTCGGCCTTGGCTTTTTCCTCGGCGGGCTCCGCCGCTTCCGTCTCGTCGGTTTCCTCTTCGGAATCGAGCAGGCTGGGCTCGCCCTTGCGCTGGGCGACCCACTCCATCACGCCGGCGAAGAAGCCCGTGAAGAGCAGATCGCCGAAGAGCGTGTTGCGGAAGAAATAGATGGTCGGGGGGAATTCCGGATGGCCGACGGTCATGGCCTGCCACCAGCCGGCGAGGGACTTGGCGTAGAAGGGATCGGCGAGCCAGGACTGCGTGTTGGTGACGAAGTAGAACAGGAGCGCGCCGATGAGGCTGCCGTTGAGGAGCCAGAGCCAGGATTTACGCCGGGCGACCCAGGCGCCGAGCAGGATCGCGGCGAGGAAGCAGGCGTTGCGCGCGATGAAGCCGCTCACGGGCCACGAGTAGCCGAATTCGCGGGCGTAGAAATGGTTGATGTAGAGATCCGAGACGAAGAGCGCGGCGAAGGGCACGAGCCACATCCAGCGCTGGCGGAAATAGACCGCTCCGCAGAAGGCGATCGCCATGAGCGGGGAGAAATTCGCGAAGGACAGGTCCATCGTCGGCACCAGCCGGTAGGCCGTGGCGAGCAGGATGAGGACGAGGGCGACGCGCATGGGACAAAACTTGTGCGGAGAGTGGCGGTGAAGACAAGCGTCGGTTGGCCGCGTTTCTTGGCGGGGAATGCGCATGCGGTTGTCATAGCGCGGGCCCGTTTTCCGGGCGCAGGAAAGGCCGCGCGGCGGTTGCGCGGGGTGCGTTCGCCGTGGCGGCTGCGACTCAGCCCTGCGGGGCGCTCTCCGCTTCGCGGGCCATGAGCCAGAGCAGGTCGGAGAGGCGGTTCAGATACTGGCTGAGCAACGGCCGCACGGATTTGCCGTGGGCGGGCAGGCCGCAGAGCCGGCGCTCGGCGCGGCGGGCGGCGGTGCGCGCCAGCTCGAGCGCGGCCGCGTGCAGGTTGCTGCCGGGCGTGGCCCAGCCGGCGAAGGCCGGTTGGCGCGCCTCGATGGCGGCGACGACTTGGTCGAGCCGGGTGAGCGCGGCTGCGTCGATCTTGGCGAATTTGGAGGACGCGTAGCGCGCGGCGTCGGCTTCGGCGCAGGCGATCTCGCCCATGAGGGCCACGAGTTCCTGCTGCACGCCTGCGAGGGCGGATTTTTTTTCGGCGGCGTCGGCGGAGAGCGGCAGCGTGGCCTTGGCGAAGCCGAGGGCGGCGTTCAGCTCGTCGAGCGCGCCGACGGCCTCGATCTGCGGGTGGTCCTTGCCCACGCGCTGGCCGTAGAGGAGGGACGTGGTGCCGTCGTCGCCGGTGCGGGTGGCGATGGAGCGGGCGGCCGGTGGCGGCGCGTCGGGCATGGTCAGCGTTTGGCTTCGCCGCGCGTCTGCTTCTTCAAGGCCTTGATCTCGGGATCGAGGCGCTCGCGGGTCGCCTTGTCCATGCGCTCGATGAAGAGCACGCCGTGCAGGTGGTCGGCCTCGTGCTGGATGCAGCGGGCGAAGAGGCCGTTGCAGCGCAGCGTGTGCTTGGTGCCGTGCTCGTCCTGGTAGCGGACGGAAATCTCGTCGGGGCGCTCCACGTCGCCGCGGATGCCGGGGAAGGAGAGGCAGCCTTCCTCGTAGGATTCCTTCGGCTCGGGCGCGAGTTCGAGCTCGGGGTTCACGATCGCCATCGGCATGAACAGGTCGAGCGGCGGGCGGGCGCCGTCGAGTTCCCAGTCGAACTCGCGGTCGGTGTCGCGCAGGTCGACGACGCAGAGCTGGATCGCCTGACCGATCTGCTGGGCGGCGAGGCCGATGCCGTGCGCGGCATGCATGGTGTCCACCATCTCGGCCGCGAGTTTGCGGAGAGCGGCGTCGAATTGGGTGACTTTGGCGCCCTTTTTACGGAGCACCGGGTCATCGTAGTGAACAATTGGCAGCGGCATGGGTCGTAACGGGCGCAGCGTATTTGTCGGCGCGACCGCGCCGCAAATAAATTGTTTCCGCTCATGCCTCGGTCCGCTACTCAAGTCCCCATGTCCCGGTCACCGCTCTCCGGTTCGCTTTCGCTGGTTTGGACGGCCGGATTGTTGTCCGGGCTCGCCCTGCTGGCGGTCGCGTGGCTGCTGCCGGTGAACGTGAAATCGCTCAACCCCACGCTGCTGCGCGAGGCGGGGCGGGGAACGCGCACGGCGGCGGCGTTCGCGCGCGAATGGCTCGAGCTCGACAAACCCGGGCCGGCCGCCCTTGTGCTGGAAGCGGCGCGGTCCGTGCAGGACCGGGATGCGGATGCGGTGGATCGCCTCGCGGCGGACTACGCGCGTCGTCAGCCGGATCTCGTTCCGTGGGGCGGTTGGGATGTGGCGCTGGAGCCGTTGCTGGCCGGACGCCAGGGCGCACCGCTGACGGAGTCGACGCCGGTGTTGCGCTTCCTCGTCACGGCGCAACCGCGGGCGAACCTGCGGGCCTACCTGGCGACTTCGCGCCTGCCCGGCGTGCAAGCGCTCTTGCGCACGGCGGAGGTGCAGCAGACGAAGCGCTTCGTGCCGGCGAACCGGCCCGGCGGGCAACCGCTCGAGGCGGTCATCCTGCTGACGGCGTATCTGTGGCAACGCGAACAGCTCGCGACCACGTTGCAGCGCGAGGTGCGCGGGCTGGCGGAGTCGGCCGTCGCCAACGGCCAGCTCGGCACGCTGGAGGACTTCTATCTCGACGTGCTCACGCTCGGGCGGCGCCTCAACTGGGTGCAATTGTCCGAGTTGCTGCGCACGGCGACGAACACGGCCACGGTGGCGCAGTTCGCCCATCTCGCGCGTGTCGCGCCCGAGCATCTGCCCATCATCTACACGGCGGCGCTGATGACGAAATCGACCGACGCCGTGGCGCGTTACCTCATCGGGTTCGGCCGGCCCGGTGCCGAAAATCTCCGGCTGGCGCTGTCGCACGGCGAGGGCGCGATGCGCCAACTGGTGGAGCGGCAGGTGCCGGTGACGCAGGGCGGGGGCGCGGATTTCGAGTTCGGCTCCGGCTTCGCTTTGCGGCATCCCGCGTGGGCCGTGGCGCTGAAATACGCGGCGTTCCTCGCCGGTGTTTTTCTGCTCCTGCGCTCGCTCGACCTGCGCCTGTTCTTCCCGGCGGAGAAGGCGCTGCGCGGGGCCTTTCCAAAGATGGGCAGCGGCGTGCTCGCAGCGATCCTCACGTTCATCTTCTTCGTGTTTTCCGAACCGTTCCTGATCAAGGCCGCCGCCGCGACCGAATACCAGGTGCGGCTCGCCATTCCCATCCTCGGCCAGACCGCCGCGGCCGCCATCCCTCCTTCAACCAACGCACCCACCATGGACTCGACCACCCTCGTCTCGATCGCCGTCTTCGCCCTGCTGCAGATCGGCGTCTACTTCATCTGTCTGCTCAAGATCACCGAGATCGACCGCCAGACGGTCCCGGTCGCCATGAAGCTGAAGCTCATGGAAAACGAGGAGAACCTCTTCGACAGCGGACTCTACGTCGGCATCGCCGGCACGGCCACGGCGCTCGTGTTGCAGGTGCTCGGCCTGATCGAGGCCAACCTGCTCGCGGCCTACTCGTCGAATCTCTTCGGCATCGTCTGCGTCGCGCTGGTGAAGATCCGCCATGTGCGCGCCTACAAGCGCAAGCTCATCCTCGAGACCGCGCCGGCCGCCCCGCTTGGCGCCTGAGCCCGCGGTCTCCCCGCCGTCATGAACAAGACGCTTCTCCTCATCATCTGCGACTTCCTCCTGCTCAACCTCCTCGCGCTCACGCGTTGGGAGAAGGCGGAGCCGCAGCGCGCCACGGCCGGGCCGGTGACGTCCGTCACTGCGACGGCAGCGAGCCAGCCCGCGGTGAGCGCGGACATGCTCGATCTCATGCGCGTCTCGCTCGAGGACGAGCGCGCGACCCGCGAGGCGCTGGCCGCGCAGCTCCAGAGCACGCAGGGCTCGCTCACCGAGCGCGAGAAGGCGCTCGCGCAGACCGAGCAGCAACGCGCCCAGCTCCAGGGCGCCCTCGCCACCACCACGTCGAACGTGAAGGAGTTGGAGAAGAAATACTCCGACGCCACCAACGAAGCCTTCATGACCAAGGAGCAGCTCGCCCGCATGCAGCGCGAGCTCGATGAGCGCAAGGCCGAGGCCGAGCGCCAGAAGGCGGAGCTGGCCAGGATGGAACGCCAGAACGCCGAGGCGCGTCAGCGCATCGAGAGCCTGAACGTGGCCGTCAAGGTCGCGGAGCAGGAGAAGCAATTGCTCGGACAGAATCTCGAGCAGGCGCGCACACAGGTGGCGCAGGAGCGCGAAGAGCGCATCAAGGTGCAGGAGCAGACGACCCAGCTCGCGCAGGGCGTCGGCCAGCTGGCGGAGAAGAGCACGGAGCTCACCAAGGAGATCCGCGAGAACCGGCCGGTGAACCCCAACACGATCTTCGCCGACTTCCTCGCCAACCGCGTGCAGATGCAGGTCACCACGCAGCGCCGCGGCCTGTTCAGCCCGAGCATCCGCGAGCGCGATTCGCAGACCGTGCTCGTGTCCGACGGCCGGCAGGCCTACGCGCTCATGCACGTCTCCGACACGCCCTTCAGCCTGAACGTCGAGACGCCGCCCAATTACCAGCGCATCACCGGCAGCCTCGCGTCCGGCGGCACCACGGTGCCGTTGCCCGAGCTGCGTTTCCTCGCGCTCGATCCGCGCGTGGTGGTGGTGCCCGTGTCAGCGGAGACGGCCGGCCGGCTCGGCGCCAAGGTCTATGCGCTGGCCGCGGAGCCGTTCAAGTTCCCCGACGTGGTGCTCGTGCGCGCGGACGACGGCCGCTACGGCGAGACGACGGTCCGCCTCGACGCCGCGGACCGGCGCTTCGTGCGCGTGGACAACCGCATCACGACGCGGTTGTTCGGCGAGATCGCGCCGCGTCGCGGCGACCTCGTGTTCGCCAAGACCGGCGAGCTGATCGGCATCATGGTGAACAACGATTATTGCGCCGTGCTCGGCGACTTCGCCGCCGCGCAGACGTTGCCGGCGGGCGAAAACGTGGAGCAGCAGGACACCTCGGTCGTCTTCCGCGACCTGATCGCGCGATTGCAGCGCCAGCCGGACAAGCTGCGCTGAGGCGTGCGTGCGCGCCGGCGTTGCCAGCGAATGGCGCGCCGGTCGCGCCGGGGCGCAGGCGAGGCGCAAGGCGTTTGCTGGCGCGGCGGGTTGCGGCGAAGAGCCGGAAAGACGAAATAAGCGGCGGGTGTGGGCGCGATGAGTTGCGTGCAAAAATTTCCCGCGCGCCGCGGTGCGGCGGAAGGCGTCAGGCGCAGCGTCGCTTAGTCGCGGGCAGTGTCGGGGTTGGAGCGTTGCTCATGGTGGCAATGAGATCGGCTCACGACGCTGAAGAGGGCTGACGGTGGCGTTTTCGTCGCGCAACCGCGGTGGCGTGGACGCGATGCCGGGTCCGGCGCTTGCGTGAAAATCGCGGCGCTCGCATCAAGGTGTCATGGCGGAAACGAAAGAGGCCGGATTGGAGCGGTTGCACGCGGCGGACCCCGCGGAGCCGGCCCTGCTGATCGGGGACAGCGACGTGATGCGCCGCATGCGGCAGATGGCCGAGGAAGTCGCGCGCAGCGATGTGACGGTGTTGATCGAGGGCGAGAGCGGCACGGGCAAGGAGCTCGTGGCGCGGCTGATCCACGAGGCGAGCGCGCGGGCGGAGCGGCCGTTCATCTTCGTGAATTGCGCGGCGCTCCCGGAGCAGCTCGTGGAGGCGGAGCTGTTCGGCCACCGCAAGGGTGCGTTCACCGATGCGCGGGCGGACAAGCCCGGGCGCTTCCAACTCGCGAATGGCGGCACGCTGTTCCTCGACGAGATCGGCGATCTCTCGCCCAAGGGGCAGGGCGACCTGCTGCGCGTGTTGGAGGACGGCGCGTTCCGCATGGTCGGCGGCACGGACTTGGTGCGCGTCGATGTGCGTGTGGTGGCGGCGACGAACAAGAACCTGCTCGAGGCGGTGGCGGCGGGTAAGTTCCGCGAGGATCTGTATTACCGCCTGCACGTGATCCCGATCACGGTGCCCCCGCTGCGCGAGCGTGCGGACGACATCCCGCTGTTGATCGAGGCGTTTCTGGTGCGCTTCTGCGCGAAACACCACCGGCGCGTGAAGCGGCTCACGCCCGAGGCGATGCGGCTGTGCCAGCGTTTCCCGTGGCCGGGCAACGTCCGGCAATTGCGCAACGTGGTCGAGCGCCTGGTCGTGACCGCGCCCGGCGCGATGATCGAGCCGGAGGTGCTGCCCGACGACATCCGCCGGCAGGACGCGGCGGAGACGGAGTTCGTTTTGCGTGCCGGCATCACGATCGCGGAGGCGGAGCGGCGCTTGATCGAACAGACTCTGCGGCAGGTGACGACGAACCGGGCCGAGGCCGCGCGCGTGCTCGGCATCAGCCGGCGGACGCTGCAATACAAGCTCAAGGCCTACGGTCTGCTGAAGTGAGCCGGGCGTCCGTGCCCGAGCGCCGCAGGTGTTGCACGTGCAGCGGAGTTTCGGTGCAAGCTTTGCACCCCGGGGCGGTTTGACGGAGGAGGCCGGATCATGCGGGCCCGGGTGGAAATGTTTATCTCGCACGGAGACAGGCACTAACCGGCTGAGGCGTCGAATGGGCACGAGCGGTGCATAAGGGAAGGCAAGCGCCCATCCCGGGCGCACGATTCGTCATCCCATTATTCAACTCTCATGAACTCCGATCTCAATCCTCTCGCTCCCGCTGCATCCGTGCCCGTGGCCTCGCCGCAGCCCTTCCTCGATTCTGCATCGGCGAACGCCAGCGTTCCCGTTGCTCCGAGCAAGCCGGTGCAGCCGGCGCCGCGAGTTGGCAAGAAGCACCGGTCGGCCACGCCGGCCGTCACGCCGAATCGCCCGGCGCGTTAATGGTAACACCCGGCGGCGGCCTTTGTTCGGAGGGCCGCCGCCGCAACTTTTTCCACCCTTTCCATCATGAATGCCTCCATCCCTCTGCTGCAGGAATTACAGAAACTTGAAGCACTCGGCGAAGCGGCCTCGCCGCAGCAACGTCAGCGCATGACGGACATCCGCGCGCAGGTGCCGGTGCCGGTGCTGGCACACTACAACCGGCTGGTCGTGAACCGCTGCAAACCTGTCGCGGAGGTGCGGCGCGGCATCTGCGGGGCGTGCCATCTCCGGCTCGCGGCGTGGGTCCGCCAGGCGGCGAATGACGACGACCTGCATATCTGCGAGAATTGCGGCGCGTATCTGGTCTTCGTGCCGGAGGAAGCGCCCACGCGCCCGACGGCGAAGAGTGTCCGCGCCAAGCAGGCGCGCCTCGCGCTGATCCGCGCCGCGGTCGCGCACTGAGCCGGGATCATTCAGGAGGTGGGCGTCGGTGTCGCTACCGACGCCTGTCGCCGCTGGGACAGCGGCGACCACCCCATGGTTAGAAGCTCATCAGTCGGGAATCGCGGCCAACTGTATGAGTCCGGCGGAGGGTGCGCCATCCACGGGCCGGTCACGCCCGGCCTTGGGCGCATGACCCGGACGGTGTGCGCCGCTGGTTTGCTGCCCTGATGGTCGGGCACGGCCGGTTCACGGCGGGGCGGGCGCCGAATCCATGCCCGCTTCCAAGTAAGGCGGGAGCGCGGCGCGCAACCGGGCGATGAGCGCAGGATCATGCACCCCGTAGTCGTCGGGGATGCGCAGGGTGACGATGCGTTTGCCGGCCAGCGCATCGGGGAAGCGCTCCCGCAGGCGCTCGGCGTGTTTGCGCTCCATGCAGAAGATGAGGTCCGCCCAGCCGAGATGGGCCGCGGTGACCTTGATGCGTGCACCGTGCTCCGTGCCGGCGGAACGGGCGTCGTAGCGGGGATGATTCCTGAACAGCGCCTCGGCGGTCGGGCTGCGCCAGCGGTTGCGCGAGCAGACGAAGAGGAGGTGGGTTTTCACAGCGGCATGAAAAAGGCCGGCGTGCGGCGCCGGCCTCGGGTGGGGTTCAGATGAGGCCGAGCTTCATCTTGCCCTCTTCGGAGATCATCGACTGGTTCCACGGTGGTTCCCAGGTGATGCGCACGTCGGCGGCGGCGACGCCGGGGACGAGGAGGATTTTGCTCTTCGCATCCTCGGCGATGACCGGGCCCATGCCGCAGCCGGGGGCGGTGAGCGTCATGGCGACGTCGACCTTGTGGCCGCCGTCGTCGGTCTTGGAGATATCCATCGTGTAGATGAGGCCGAGGTCGACGATGTTGACGGGGATCTCGGGGTCGTAGACTTGGCGGAGCTGGGCCCAGACTTGCTCGGGATCGGGGGCGCCGTCGGCGGTCGCGGCTGCAGTTGCGACGTTGGTCGCCTGCACTTGTTCGCCGAGGGCGTCGGCGTCGGTGCCGTTGATGCGGAACAGGCCGAAGCCGGTCTGCACCGTGTAGCTGCCACCGAGGACTTGGTGGATCATCACGGTTTCGCCGGCGGAGAGCGTCTGCTTGTCGCCGGACGGGATCTGGTGCGCGACGACGTCGCGGGAGAGGGTGCGTTCGCGGTTGGTCATTTGGCTTATTTAGTCACAGAGACGGAAAGAGGAGGCACAGAGGTCACAGAGTAGGGGAAAAGGACTTTGGGCGCTCCGTGTCCTCTGTGGTTTTCTGGTCCTTCTCTGTGTCAAAACTCATTCCTTGAATTTGCTGCGGATGATTTCGCTGAGTTTGTCGTGGAGTTGCTCGTGCTCGAGCTTGCCGAGGACTTCCTCGAAGAAGCCGAACACGAGGAGCTCGTCGGCCTGCGCCTTCCGGATGCCGCGGGACTGGAGGTAGAACTCCTGTTCGGCCGGGATGCGGGCGGAGGTGGCGCCGTGGGTGCAGCGGACGTCGTTGGCCTGGATCTCGAGACCGGGGAGCGAGTGCGCCTCGGCGTCGTCGGAGAGCATCAGGTTGCGGTTCGACTGGTAGGCGTCGGTCTTCTGCGCATCGGGATCGACGACGATCAGACCGGAAAAGATGGTCTTCGCCGTGTCGAGGAGCGCGTTTTTGTAGAGCAGGTTGGACGACGTGTTGGGCGCCTGGTGGATCTGCAGCGTGCGCTGGTCGAATTCCTGGGTGCCGTGCGCGATGGTGAGCGCGAGCATCTCCGAATGCGCGCCAGGCGCCTGCAACTGAGAGAAACTCTCGTGCCGCGCCTGACGCGCACCGGCGTGGAGATTGAGGGAGAGCACCTTCGCGTCGCGCCGGGCGACGGTGGCGTTGAACTGGAGCGAGAGCGTCTCGCGGCTCCAGTCCTGCATGGCGACGTAGGTGAGTTGCGCGCCGTGGCTGGCGAAGAGGTCGTTGCCGCCGCAGATGAACTGCTTCTCGCCCGGATTGGCCGAGCGGAAGAAATCGGCGACCGTGACCTTGGCATTTTCGCCCGCGACGACGAGGGTGTGCGGGAAGAGTGCGACGCCGTCGCCCGCGGCGTAGTGGAAGACGCCGATGGGCTGCTCGATCTCGACGCCCTTCGGGGCGTAGATGAAGGCGCCGTCCTCGAGGAAGGCCTCGTGCAGCGCGGCGAATTTTTCCGAGCCCAGCTTCGAGGGCTGGGTGAGGAGGTGCTCGCGGACGAGGTCGGCGTGCTTGAGGAGCGCGTTCTGCAGCGACTCGAAGATGACGCCCTTCCCGGCGAGTTCGGCGGCGACGGGCTCGCTCAGCGCGACGCGGTGGTTGGCGAGCGCGAGGGTGGCCGCGCCGGCGATGCCGAGGGCGGTGTGGTGCGCGTCGGCGAAGGGAACGGCTTCGGGCAGCGTGAAGCCGTCGAGCGTGAGGGCGCCGTAGTTGGAGAAGCGCCAGCCTTCGTCCGTGCGCTTGGGCATGGGCAGCGAGGCGAAGCGCGCGTAGGCGGCGCGCTTGCGCTCGAGCCACCAGGCGGGCAGGTGGGCGACGCGCTTCAGGTGGGCGTCGAAGGCGGCGGGCGTGAAGGCACCGACGTAGGAAGTGGTTTCAGAAGAGAGAGACATTTTTTTGGTCACAGAGTGCACTGAGGTGGCACAGAGGTCACAGAGTCAGAGGAGAGGCTCAGTGTGCTCTGTGCATCCTCTGTGTCCTCTGTGACGAGATCGGTTCAGCCGACGGAGCCCTCCATCTCGAGGTCGATCAGGCGCTTCAGCTCGACGGAGTATTCCATCGGGAACTGGCGGGCGAGGTCGTTGATGAAGCCGTTGACGGCGAGGCTCATCGCCTGCGCCTCGGTGAGGCCGCGCTGCTGCATGTAGAAGATCATGTCCTCGGAAACCTTGGACACGCTCGCTTCGTGCTGCGTGGCGTTCTTGTCGCCGCGGACGGAGATGGCGGGATAGGTGTCGGTGCGGCTGTTGGTGTTGATCAGCAGCGCGTCGCACTCGGTGTTGTTCTTGCAGCCCTTGAGGTGCTTCGGGATGTGGACGACGCCGCGGTAGGTGGAGCGGCCCTGGCCGACGGAGATGGACTTGGCGATGATGTTGGACGTCGTGTTGTTGGCGGCGTGGATCATCTTGGCGCCGGTGTCCTGGTGCTGGCCGTCGTTGGCCAGCGCGATGGAGAGCACCTCGCCGCGGGCGCGCTCGCCCTTCAGGACGACACCCGGGTACTTCATGGTGAGGCGGCTGCCGATGTTGCAGTCGATCCACTTGATCTCGGCGTCCTCGTGCGCGACGCCGCGCTTGGTGACGAGGTTGAAGACGTTGTTGGCCCAGTTCTGGACGGTGATGTACTGGATCTTGGCACCCTTGAGCGCGACGAGTTCCACCACGGCGCTGTGCAGGGTGGAGGTGGAGAACTTGGGCGCGGTGCAACCCTCCATGTAGACGACCTCGGAGCCCTCGTCGGCGATGATGAGGGTGCGCTCGAACTGGCCGAAGTTCTCGGCGTTGATGCGGAAGTACGCCTGGAGGGGCTGCGCGACCTTGACGCCGGGCGGCACGTAGATGAAGGAACCGCCGGAGAACACCGCGCTGTTGAGCGCGGAGAACTTGTTGTCAGCCGTCGGGATGACCTTGCCGAAGAACTTCCGGAAGATCTCGGGGTGCTCGCGCAGGCCCTCGGTCGAGTTGACGAAGATGACGCCCTGCTTGGCGACGATGTCCTTGATGTTCGAGTAGGCGGCCTCGGAGTCGAACTGGGCCTCGACGCCGGCGAGGAACTTGCGCTCCTGCTCGGGGATGCCGAGGCGCTCAAAGGTCTTCTTGATGTCGTCCGGCACCTCGTCCCAGGTCCGCTTGGGCTTCTGGCCCTGCGAGAGGTAATAGCG
>JAMPXH010000192.1 GCA_023701285.1 Candidatus Didemnitutus sp. | reverse complement strand
GGCCGTGCTCGACGAATACCTGCCCGAGCGCATCGAGATGGCCAACGGTCGCAAGGCGCGTGTGACCTACACCAAGGACGGTCCTCCCGTCCTCAGCGCGCGCATCCAGGAGCTTTACGGCGTCAGCTCCAAGTTCACCCTCGGCCACGGTCGCGTGCCCGTGAAAATCGAGGTGCTCGCACCCAATCAGCGTCCGATCCAGGTGACCGACGACCTTTCGAACTTCTGGCGCGAGCAATACCCGAAAATCAAGACGGAGCTCTCCCGCCGCTACCCGCGCCACGAGTGGCGTTGAGCCGCTGCGCGCGCTATGACGGCGAAGTTCGTTGAGCTGACATAACCGCCCACGCATCTTCCAGCCGCCCCGATGCCCGCCCGTCCCACGCACGAATCCGCCTCGCGTCACGCGATCGACGAATTGCCCCAGCTCCGCGCCGAGGTGCGCACGCTGGGCTCCCGCCTCGGCGCGCTCATCGAGCGGCTCGAAGGCACGCCCACGTTCCGGCTTGTCGAGGAGCTGCGTGTGCTGGCCAAGGAAAGCCGCGCGGGCAAGGCCGGCTCCGCCGACCGGCTCGCCCGGCGCGTCCGCCGGTTGGCGCCGCAGGCCGCGCTGAACCAGGCGATGGCTTTCACGCTTTTCTTCGAACTCGTCAACCTGGCCGAGGAGAACTTTCGCATCCGGCTGCTGCGTTCCCGGCGGGATCACGCCGAGCAGCGCAAGGAATCCATCGCCGCCGCCATCGCGGAGCTGAAACGCCGCGGCGTGTCCGGAGGCGAGGTGCAACGGCTGCTGGACCAGCTCGCGATCGAACTCGTCTTCACCGCGCACCCGACGGAGGCCAAGCGCCGCACGCTGCTCACCAAGCTCTCGGCGCTCGCCGAGGTGTTGCGCCGCACGCCGGTCGGCGACATGGCGCACAGCGCCGAGATCGAGCGCGAGATCGTCTCGCTCTGGCTGACGGATCGCGGGCGCCCGACGCCGCCGACCGTCACCGACGAGGCGCGCACGGGACTCTGGTATTTCGAACGCACGCTCTATCACGTGCTGCCGGAATTGCAGCGCGACCTCGCGGCGGCGCTGGGGCGGCATTACCCGGGCGTGCGCGCGCCGCAGGGCTGGTTGCGCTTCGGTTCGTGGATCGGCGGCGATCGCGACGGCAATCCCTTCGTCACGGGCGACGTCACCCGCGCCGTGTTGAAGATGGAACGCGAACTGGCGCTCACGGCCATGAACCGCGGCCTGCAGCGCCTCTCGTGGGCGCTCACGGTTTCCTCGCTGCGGGAGCCGGCTGCGCCGTCGGTCGTGCGGCTGGCGGAGAAACTCGGGCGCAGCTTGCGTGAGTGGGAGACTCTCGCCCGACGACACGAGTTCGAGCCGTATCGGCTGCTGGTTTACGTGCTGCGGGCGCGATTGCGCGACCCGGAGCATCCGCTCACCGAGCAGGAATTGCGCGCGGCCTTGACGGTGATCGACGCGAGCCTGCGCGGCAGTCGCGCGGCAGTGTTGGCGGATGGTCCGTTGCGCGACGCCGAAAGCCGCGCCGGCACCTTCGGGTTGCATACGGCGCGTCTGGACACGCGCCAGCATTCAGGCGCACACGAGCGGGCCGTATCATCTCTGCTCGGCCGGCCGGATTATTCCGCGCTCGCGGAGACGGAAAAGTGCAAGGTGCTCGCGGCGGCGATCCGTCGTCCTCCGACGGCGCCGGCTGCGCTCGCGCCTGAGGCGAAGGCGGCCCTGGATTCGCTGGAGGCGGTGAATGATGCGCCGGCCGAGGCTTTGGGCATCTACATCGTCAGCATGACGGCCGACGTGTCCGACTTGCTGGAGGTCGTGTTCCTGCAGACGCTGGCGGGCACGCGCCTGCCCGTCGCGCCGCTCTTCGAGACGCTCGAAGACCTGCAGAATGCTCCCGGCGTGCTGACGCGGCTCTTCGCCGATCCGGTCTATCGCCGCTGGCTCGCCCGGCAGGGCAATCATCAGCACGTGATGCTCGGTTACTCGGACTCCAACAAAGATGCCGGCTTCCTCGCCGCCAACTGGGCGTTGCACGAGGCGCAGGAGAGCGTCGCCGCGGTGACGCGCGCGCACGGCGTGAAACTCACGCTCTTCCACGGCCGCGGCGGCAGCATCGCACGCGGCGGCGGTCCGGCGGCCAAGGCCGTGCTGGCGCAGCCGGTCGGGTTGCGCGATGGCGGCATCCGCATCACCGAGCAGGGCGAGGTGCTCTCGACGCGTTATCACGATGTCGACATCGCGCACCGCGTGCTCGAACAGATGGCTTATGGCGTGATCCTCGGCTCGCACCTGGCCGCGACCGAGCGGCCGCCGCTCGCCGGCGACTGGCGGACGACGATGGAGACGATGAGCGCGCACAGCACCGAGGTGTATCGCGCCTTGGTGCACGACCCGGAGTTCCTGACCTTCTGGCAGCAGGCCACGCCCATCGATGAGATCGGCGAACTCAAGCTCGGCTCGCGTCCCTCGTATCGCAAGGAAGGTCCGCGCACGCTGGCCGACTTGCGGGCGATCCCGTGGGTGTTTTCGTGGATGCAGAGCCGGTTCAACCTGCCGGGCTGGTTCGGGCTCGGCTCGGCGCTCGAGCGCACGGCGCAGCAGCCGGACGGACTGGAGCGGTTGCGCACGATGTATCGCGAGTGGATGTTCTTCCGCCTGTTGATCGACAACACGCAGCTCACGCTCGGCAAGGCCGACCTCGGCATCGCGCGCGTCTATGCGGGCTTGGTGGAGGATGCGGCGCTGCGCGAGCGCATCTTCGGCCGCATCGCCGCGGAATTCCGCCGCACCGAGAAATGGGTGCTGGCGGTGGCGGAGCAGAAGGACCTGCTGGGCGGCGAGCCGGTGCTCGCGAACTCCATCAAGCAGCGCAATCCCTACATCGATCCGCTGAATTATCTCCAGGTGGACATGATCCGGCGCCTGCGCGGCGGCCGGCTTAGCGCGAGCCAGCGCGCCGCGGCGAAGCGCGTGATCGAGCTGACCGTCAGCGGCATCGCGGCCGGGTTGAAGAACACGGGGTGAACGCGCCGGCCGCCGACTTCAACGGGCGGCCGGGCCGGCGAACACCAGATACATCGCGCCTTCGCGCGCGGAAGTGTCCTCCGTATTCGGGCCGAAAGTGAGCCCGGTCGGCGTGGCGAAATCGCGCTGAAACAGGCTGAACCGCACGCCTGCAATCTCAAGCGCGGCGCCGCTCGCGGCAAATTGGTCGAGCAGCCACGGCGGACGCGGCAGACGGTCGTCGTGCGCGATCGTGACGCGCGTGCCGGCGGCCACCGCGAGTTCCATCAAGTCGACGGCGTGGTAGAGCGCGTCGCGATCGGCCACCTGCACCCAATCCGCACCGCGCAACCCGGCCGGCAGCGCCTGGAAAGGCGAATCAGCGTCGACGTAGGCGTTGCGCCCATTCTGTGCGTTGGTCTCGACGTGCACGAGGTAGGCGCTGGGACCGGAGTAATCGCAACGAACGATGAAGCGTCCCGCTTGGCCCGGCAGTGCGCCGGT
>JAMPXH010000191.1 GCA_023701285.1 Candidatus Didemnitutus sp. | reverse complement strand
GGTGGTCGGGCGGATTTGGGGCGGATCGGGCGGGTGGGTTTCCGGGATGCAACGGCGCGACCGACCAGCCCGACGGGGCGGACCGGGAAGTGACCCTGCCCGGAAATGCGATATCGCGCGCCAGAGCGCGACACACGGAGGACGGCAGCGCAGGACGCCGGGATGCGTCAGAGCTTGAGCGCGGCGAGACCGGCGGAGCGGGCGGTGTCGCCGGCCAGCCAGGTGCGCGCGTGGGCGAGCGCGGCGGGATCGGCGATGAGCCCGGCGGCTTGCTGGCGCTGGAGCGCGGTGACGAGCGCGAGTTGAGCGAAGGTGTGGTCAGGATTCGCCTGCGCGGCGCGCAGGAAAAGCGCGGCGTCGGCGGGCGCATGGGCGACGGGCAGCATCTCCTTACTGTGGAGGAACAGGCTGAGCGATCCGCCGAGCGCCTGCACGTAGGCGGATGGTGCCGTCGGCGCGGCGTAGGCGAGGCCTTGGCCGGCGGGCAGCGCGGTCCACTCCATGTAGGTGCGGATCTGTTGGTGAAACTCCGCGAGCGCGGCGTCGACGTTGCCGGGCGTCCAGCGGGTGGAAAAACTTTTCAACTGCCGGAATTTCTTCACCTCCCAGATGCGCAGCGTGAGCTCGTAGTCGCCGTTGCGGTTCTTGAGCGCGGAAGTGAGCACGTAGTCGAGTCCGCCCTCGGTGGTGTCGTTCAGCTGGCGGATGTTTTCCGCGGTCCACTCGGTGGGGAAAAGCGCGAAGTGCTGCGGCGCGAACACGCCGATGCCGGCGAAGGGTTCGTAGCTGGCGCTGTAGAAAAACGTCTCCGCAAACCAGAGGGCGAGGCCGCGCGAGAAGCGTCCGGCCTCATCCTCGGGCAGCTTGGCGCGCTCCATCAGCTTGTCCTCGCCAAGCAGCGCGCATTGGGCAAAGGCCACGCGGCGCAAGCGACCGTCCTTCGGCGGGAGCAGGGATGCGGCGTGCGCTTCGAGGCCGTAGAACCAGACGGGCTTGCTGATGCTCACGAGGCTGATGGGCGCCGGGGCGTCGGGCGAGGGCGCCTCGTGCGGCATGACGCCGGCGGCGCTGGCCTCGGCGATGGCGCGCGAGAAGCCGATCAGGCGGCTCTCGATCTCGGGCCGGTTGAGGGAGAAGAGCAGGTCGAGGACGTGTTGCGCGGCCTCGAGGTTGCCGACGGCGAGGTAGGCTTGCAGGAGGTTGAGGCCGGGGCCGTGACCGTGGCGGTCGGCGTCGTAGCGTGGGCCGATCAACTCGATCAGTTCGCGCACATTGCCGTGGGAACCGAGATCGCCCGAGGCGGTGAGCAACACGTCGGCGCGATCGCCGGCGGCGGCGATGATTTGTTCGTAGATGGCGAGGGCGGCCTTGGGATCGCGGGCGTCGAGCTTGGCGCGCGCGGCGGCGAGTTGCGGCATGACGCCGCCAGCCAGGGCGGGTTTTTCGGGAGCGGGCGCAGCGGGCGCGGGCTCGGCGGGGGCAGGCGCCGGGGCGGCCGGAGCCGGAGCGGAGGCTGGTTTCTTGCCGGTGAGGCGGTCGAAAAATCCCATGTCGCCAGCAAAGGCGGCGGCCCGGGTGCGCCAATCAAAATCCCCGGCCGGCCCACGGTCGCGCCTCAGCGACCGGGCGGCGGCAGGTCGCCCGGGGCGACGCCGGCGCGCACGGCGAGGATGGCGAGCACCTTGGGCACATACATGCGCGTCTCCGCGGGGAGGGCGGAGGCGATCTCGGCAAAGGTCCGGGCGTTCTTCGCGTCGAGCGTGCGGCGGACGCGACCGGGGCCGGCGTTGTAGGCGGCAAGGGCAAGCGGCCAGTCGTGGAAACGGCCGTGCAGTTGCTTGAGGTAGCGTGCGGCGGCGCGGGCGCTTTTTTCCGGGTGCGTGCGCTCGTCGGGCAACAGCGTGCTCAAGCCGAGTTCGCGCGCCGTGGCGGGCATGAGTTGATAGAGACCTTTCGCGCCGACCGGGCTGCGGGCGGCGGGGTTGAAGGTCGACTCGGCCTCGGCGAGCCAGGCGAGGTCGGGCGGCACGCCCTCGGCCGCGAAGGCGGCGCGCACGCCGGGCAGCAAGCGGTCCGCTTGCGGGGGCATCGGCCGCGCCTGGATGCGCGCGTGCCAGAGATCGTAGTGAGGGATCGGCACCACGCGGACGACCGATGGGCGGCTTTCGGGTGCGGCGGGTTTTGCCGGAACGGTGGGCGGCGGCGTGGCCGGCGGGCCCGGGCGCGGCGTGACCGGCGCTGGCGGCGGTGTGAGCGCGGCCAGTTGCGCGGCCTCGGCGTAGTCGAGCCGCTCGGCCAGCCAGTCGGCGTAATCCTCGTGGCCGGGCAGCACGCGCAGGGCGGCGAGCGCGGCGCGCGCCTCGGGCACGTAGGCGGCGAGGGCGGCGAGATCCTCGCTTTCGAGCGCGTGTTGGAAACGCGCGGCGAATTCATCCCATTGCTGCGGGTTCGGGAACTCGAATTGCTCCTTCACCTCCGGCGGGGCGAACTCCTCGAAGAGCGACTTGCCGAGCTGGTAGAGGGCGTCGGGATCGAGCACAGGCTCGGGCTCCGGTGCGGCTGGGGCCGGCTTTCCGGCCGCGGCAGGCGAGGCGGTTTGCGCGAGGGCGGACGGAGCTGCAAAACCGACGACCATCAGCGCAGCGGCGGAAAGGTGAGGTAAAAAGAGACGACGCATCGGCCTCACAGACCTGCATTTGACGAGTTTGCTCCGGCGCGCAAGGCCGCGGGTGGCACTCGTGCGTTGACCGCGTGCGCTGAGGAGCTACTTAGACCCGTCTTTCACGAGTGAACCGCGTCTTCATCAAAACCTACGGCTGCCAGATGAACGAGCGCGACAGCGAGGCTGTCGCGGCGATGCTGCGTGCGCGGGGTTATCGCATCGTGGCGGATGAGGACAGCGCCGATGTGATGCTGCTCAACACCTGCAGCGTGCGCGACATGGCGGAGCAGAAGGCCATCGGCAAGGCCGGCTACCTCGCGCAGAAGAAGAAGCGCAACCCGCGCTTCGTTATCGGCATCCTCGGTTGCATGGCGCAGAACCGCGGCGCGCAGCTCCTCGACGCGTTGCCCGACGTCGACCTCATCGTCGGCACGCAGAAATTCCACCAAGTTCCCGATCACCTCGACAACCTTCGCGCCGCGCAGGCCGCCGGCACCGTGCTGCCGACGCGCATCGTCGACATCGCGGAGGAGGCCGGTTCGCAGAACACGATTCGCGAGCACGTCCTCGAGGACCGGCAGGTGACGGCGTTCGTCTCGATCCAGCAGGGCTGCAACATGGACTGCGCGTTCTGCATCGTGCCGAAGACGCGCGGTGACGAGCGCTCGCGTCCGATGGACGACATCGTGCGCGAGTGCGAGGAACTCGCCGATCGCGGCGTGCGCGAGATCACGCTGCTCGGCCAGATCGTGACGAGTTACGGCCGGCGCGATTACCAGCACACTGGCGGCGTGAGTCCGTTCGTGCAGCTGCTCGAGCGCGTGAACGCCATCCCCGGCATCCGCCGCATCCGCTTCACCTCGCCGCACCCGCGCGGCTTCAAGGACGACCT
>JAMPXH010000190.1 GCA_023701285.1 Candidatus Didemnitutus sp. | reverse complement strand
GGGCCTTGGATGACCTGCGTGGCGGGCGTGGTGACGGCGTTGGGGCGGCCGCTCTCGGCGGCGCGGGCGGCGTTGTTCTGGCCGGTGACGAGCTGGCTGAGGATGGAGGCGACGTCCTTGGCGGCGGCGTGCTTGAGGTAGATGACTTCGTTGCGCGTGTTCGGGTCGGACTTCACGTCGAGCTTGGCGATGAGGTCGTCGAAGAACGGGAGCTGGCGCGGGTCGGAGACGACGATGACCTGGTTGGTGCGGTCGTCGGCGTTGAAGGAGGTGGCGGTGCCGAGCTGGGTCTGGAGCGCGCCGGAGAGGATGGTGCGCATCTTGTTCACGACGTCGGAAGCCTTGGCGAACTGCAGCGAGTAGAACTTCGGCGTCATGCCGCTGAGCGCGGGCTGGTCGATGCGCGAAACGAGGGTCTCGATGCGTTGGAGGTTGCTCAGCGTGTCGGTGACGAGCGCGGCGTTGGCCTTCTCGAAGATGATCGGCGGGCTGCCGGTGTTGGGACTGAGCAGCTGCGTGATCTGCGGCATGAACTCGGCGACGCGCAGGAATTCGAGCTGGAAAATCTTGCTGACGAGGCGCCCGCTGGCGGGAAGCGCGAGGGTGGAGCCTTCGATGAGTTCGGGCGCTTCGGATTTGGCGACGTTGAGCGCGGTGACCTTGATGAACTTGTCGCCGAGCGGGGTGAGGGCGACGCCGTTGAGGTTGAGGAGCGTCTCGAGCGCGCGGATAGCTTCCTCCTTGGTGACGGAGTCGCGGAGATTGACGGTGATCGTGGCGGACGGGAGCGCCTGCGGCCGGAGGAGCGTCTTGCCGGTCCAGCGTTCGATGAGGGCGAGGACTTGGTCGATGCTCTCGTCGCGCAGCGTCAGCGGTCCGATGCCGGGCGAGCCGGGGGGCGGGAAGCCCGGGGCGTTCATCGGCTGGGCCGGCAGGGAAAGGAGGCACAGGCCAGCCGCCAGGCCGCAGGCGGCGAGGCGAAGGAGGCGGGCGACGGAAAAATTCTTCATGGGGGGTAACCGGAGATGCGGTCAGCGGGGCTTTTGACGTGGCCCGCGTCGGAAAGTTGCAGGCGGAGAGTTGAGCGGGCGCGCGGGCCGTTGGCAAGTCGCGTGACGAAACGGGTTTCGGGGAGAATGCTGAATGCGTGGTGGGCGGTGCCCGCTGCCGGGACGGCGGGCGGCGCGCACGGGGAACAAGTCGCACTTGCCGGGGACGAACTTCACCGCATTCTTCCGTTCGTTGTTTGCCGACCGGCGCCGCGGACGTTTTCCCAGGGTCAAGGAGACGTGAAACCGCGCAGGCCCCTCACTCCCGGCTCGCTCCGCGCCCGCGGCCGGTTCCACTCGCCACCCAACCTCCGCCCCATGATTCGATATCGCCTGATTTTCGTCCTGCTCGCCGCCTTGGCCGGCGCCCTCGCGGCATCCGCCACGACGGTGGTGCCACCCGACTTCGACCAACTCGTGCAGAGCTCAGACTACGTCATCCGCGGCCGGGTGAAGAGCCTGCGCAACGAGATCCGCATGCGCGATGGCCGCGAGTTGCCCTTCACGCAGGTGGCGATCGAGGTCAAGGAAGTCATCGCCGGCGCGCCGCCCGCGGCGGTGGTGCTCACGATGCTCGGCGGCCGCACCTCCGACGGCGGCCAGCTCACGATCGAGGGCGTGCCGCAATTTACCGTGGGCGACGAGGACGTCCTCTTCGTGCGGGGCAACGGCACCAATTTCCACCCGCTCAACGCTGTGATGCACGGCCGTTACCCGGTGAAATTCGACAAGAAGCTCAATCGCGAATACATCGCGCGCGCCAACGGCCAGCCGCTCCTCGCCACCGCCGAGGTCGCGCTCCCGCTCGTGGACAGCAAGCTCGTGCGCGAGCTGCGCCGCTCGCTCCGCGCCGACGACGCGCTTACGCCGAGGGAATTTGCGCAGAGCATCCGCACCGCCCGCGCCACCCGCACCACCGGAGGACGCACCGATGTCAAATAAGCTCCGCCTCGCGCTCCTCGCCGCCGCCGCCGCGTTCGCCGCCGGCGGCGCCGCGCTCGCCTACGACATCATCCGCGACAACGGTCGCATCGTGAAGTGGCCCGCCGGCACGGTGACTTACCAGCTCAAGCTCGGGTCCACCCGCACGCTGCAGGACGGCACGAACTTCAACTCCAGCTTCACCGCCGCGATGAATTCCTGGAACGCCGTCATCGCCCGGGTGCAACTCGCCGGCACCGTCGCCGCCGAGGGCGTCGGCGGCCGCAACAACGGCATCAGCGAAGTCTTCTTCGCCCCCAACATCTACGGCGAATCCTTCGGCGAAAGCACCGTCGCCATCACGTCGTCTTTCCGCAGCGGCGAAGTGCAGGCCGACGGCTCGTATCCGCGCACGCAGTCCGACATCATATTCAACAGCAACCGCTCGTGGGATTCCTATCGCGGCCCGCGCCTCTCTCAGAGCAGTCTCGATTTTCGTCGCGTTGCCATCCACGAACTCGGCCACTCGCTTGGGCTCGATCACCCGGATGAAGCCGGCCAGTCTGTCTCCGCCATCATGAACAGCCGCGTGAGCGACGTCGACGCGCTGCGGCCTGACGACATCGACGGCGCGCAGTTTCTCTACGGCAGCGCCGGCACGATCGTGCGGCCTCCGAACAACGATTTCGCCGGCGCGACCGCGATCACACTCCTCGGCAACGCCGCCACCGTCACCGGCTCCAGCGTCAACGCCAACAAAGAGGCCGGCGAACCGAATCACGCCCCGAGCGAACCCGGCGGCGCCTCGATCTGGTGGCGCTGGACCGCCAACGCCAGCGGTTCGATCTCGGCGACCACTGCCGGCAGCAATTTCGACACGCTGCTGGCGAGTTACACGGGCAGCTCCGTTTCCACGCTCACCCAACTCGCCGCGAACGACGACGTCGTCGCGCCGGCCGACGACCCTTCCCCAACCCGCCCGCGCACCAGCCGCATTTCGTTTAACGTCACAAGCGGCACCACCTATTACCTCGCCGTGGACGGCTGGGAAGGCGAGTGGGGCAGCGTGCAGCTCAACGTGACGTTCTCTCCCACGCCGGTCGTCGTCGCCCCCGTCATCACCGCGCAGCCGCAGAGCCAGACGGTCACAGCGGGTTCGACCGTGACATTCAGCGTGACCGCCGCCGGTTCGCCGACGCCGACGTATCAATGGTTCCGCGGCACGACGTCGATCACCAATGGCACCGCGGCGTCCTACACGATCATCAGCGCGCAAGCCGCCGACGCCGGCGACTACACCGTCCGCGTGACGAACAGCGGCGGCTCGGTCACGAGCGACGCCGCCACCCTCACCGTGAATGCGGCGCCGACGCCGCCTCCCACGCCCACCCCAACGCCCGCGCCGAGTGGCGGCGGTGGCGGCGGCGGTGCGCCGAGTCTCTGGGCCCTCGCTGCGCTCGTGGCGGCCAGTGCGCTGCGCGCGTGGCAGCGGCAGCGCGGTTGAGTGCCGCGCTGCGCTGCAAAGGATAGGGCGGCGATTTCGCTCGCCGCCGCAAAGGCGCAACGCGGCGCGAAGTCCGCGCGACGGCGCGCTTCCCCGCGATCGTTGACTGGT
>JAMPXH010000189.1 GCA_023701285.1 Candidatus Didemnitutus sp. | reverse complement strand
GGCAACTCGCCCTGGTACCGCGGACGCTCGCGGCCCTCGAACAGGTCGGCAATCGTCCGCTCGGCGGCCTCCCACTGTCCCGACCCGCGCAGGTGGCGCTCGATGCGCTGATCCACCGCCGTGTTCATGAACATCGCGAGGATCATCGGCGCCGGACCATTGATGGTCATCGAGACCGAGGTCGTGGGCGCGCACAGGTCGAAGCCCGAGTAGAGCTTCTTCATGTCGTCGAGCGTCGCGATCGAAACGCCGGAGTTCCCGATGCGCCCGTAGATGTCCGGTCGTTCGTCCGGATCCTCGCCGTACAGCGTCGTGGAGTCGAAGGCTGTCGAAAGGCGCGCGCCGTGCCCCGCAGCAAGCAGGTGGAAACGCCGGTTGGTGCGCTCGGGTCCGCCCTCGCCAGCGAACATGCGCGTCGGGTCCTCTTCTTCACGGCGGTACGGATAGACGCCCGCGGTGTACGGGAAATGCCCCGGCAGGTGTTCCTTCAACAGGAACGTCAACAGGTCGCCCCAGTCACGGTAGTTCGGCACCGCGAGCTTCGGCACCCTGTTGTGGCTCAGCGTCTCTGTGTAGTTGGCGCCGCGGATCTCGCGGCCCCGCACCGTATAGGCGTACTCGTCTTCAGTTGCCGACCGGGCGACTACCGGCCAGCGGCGCAGCAGCTCGAGGCCGGCGCTACCGACCGCCTCGAGCGCATCGTTGTACGCGGCACGCAGGCGCGCGATCGAGGAATCGCCGGCCTCCGCCAGCGCATGCGCGGGATACCGCTCGAGCGCCGCCGGCAGAGCCGGGTCGCCCAAAGTGCGCAATGCCTCGTGCAGGCTGTTCGCGCGCGCCGCCGCCTCGGCGCGGTGCTGCAGGTCGTCCTGGGCGCGGCGGCCATTCGCGGCAATCTCGGCGAGATAACGCGTGCGGCTCGCCGGCACGAGGGAATGCCGCTCGACGAGCTCGGTGGGCCCCGGGTCGGCCAGGGCCCAGCCACGACCACCCTCGCCCGCCCTGGCGTCGAGCCGGGTGCAGAGGGCGGCGAACAGGCGATTCACGCCCGGGTCGTTGAAGCGGCTCGCAATAGTCGGGAACACCGGCACGGCATCGTCCGGCAGCTGGAAGGCCACGCGGTTGCGGCGCCACTGCTTGCGCACGTCGCGCAGCGCGTCCTCGGCGCCGCGCTTCTCGAACTTGTTGAGCGCGATCAGCTCGGCGAAATCGAGCATGTCGATCTTCTCGAGCTGGCTCGCCGCGCCATACTCGCTGGTCATCACGTAGAGCGGCACGTCGACGAGGTCGACGATCTCGGTGTCGCTCTGGCCGATGCCGGCCGTCTCCACCACGATGAGGTCGAAGCCTGCGTGACGCAGCAACTCGAGCACGTCGGCGAGCACCGCGCTGGTGGCGAGGTGCTGCCGGCGCGTCGCCAGCGAGCGCATGAACACCCGCTCCGCGGCCAGGGCGTTCATGCGGATGCGGTCGCCGAGCAGCGCACCGCCGCTGCGGCGCCGGGTCGGGTCCATCGCGACGACCGCGATGTTGCGCTCCGGGAAATGCCGCACGAAGCGCAGCAGCAGCTCGTCGGTGAGGCTCGACTTGCCGGCGCCGCCGGTGCCCGTGATGCCCACCACCGGCGCGCGCCGCTCGGCGCGCGCGCCCGACTTGCGCAGGGTCTCGCGCAGTCCAGCCGGCACTTCGCCATGCTCGAGCGCCGAGATCGCACGGGCAACGGGCTGATGTTCACGCGCGCTCAGCGGGCCGAACTCGAAGGCGGGACGCCGTGCCGCGCCGGCGCGCGTGCGGCTCACCACGTCGGCGATCATGCCATCGAGGCCGAGCTTGCGGCCATCCTCGGGCGTGTAGATGCGCTCGACGCCGTACGCCTCGAGCGCCTCGATCTCCTGCGGGGCAATGGTGCCGCCACCGCCGACGATGACGCGGATGTGACCCGCGCCTCGTTCGCGCAGCATGTCCACCATGTAACGGAAGTACTCGTTGTGCCCGCCCTGGTAGGAGCTCACCGCGATGCCGTCGGCGTCTTCCTGGATCGCGGCGCGGACGATGTCCGCCACGCTGCGGTTGTGGCCGAGATGCACCACTTCGGCGCCGTGCGCCTGCAGCAGCCGGCGGATGATGTTGATTGCGGCGTCGTGACCATCGAACAGCGAGGCCGCGCTCACGAACCGCAACGGCGTCGCCTCGGCCGGTGCCTCCGGAAGATGCCGCGCCGCGCTGTCCGCACTCTTCTTGCTCATGCGACGAACCCCTGCAAAAACCGACGCCGGTTGCCTCGGCGAGTGTATTCCTACTCTTGAGTAGGTTCTTACCGGCGAGTATGATCGGGCGCGCCGGGGCCGTCAATCGGCCGCCCCGTGCCACCCGATCGGGAGACTGGCATGAACCAGACGAGGCGACGCGCCAAGATCGGGGCCGAACCGGACGGGACCTCGCCGTGGGCCGGTCGCCGCCGGCGTCCGCGCGACCATGAATTGAAGCGCGACGCCGTCATCCGCGCGGCCGCGCGCGCTTTCAACGAGCGCGGCTACCACCATACGTCGCTCGACCACATCGCGGCCGACCTCGGCGTGACCAAGCCCACCGTCTACTACTACGTCGCCAACAAGGAACAGTTGCTGTTTGAGTGCTTCCTCGCCGGCCTGACGCCGATCCGGCAGGCGCTCGGGGACGCTGAGCGCCGCGGCGGCACCGCGCGCGACCGACTCAATGAGGTGATTCGCGGCTACGCAGCAGCGATTGCCTCCGAATACGGCTGGTGCATGGTCCGCGCCCACGACCAGGACCTCGGGCCCGAGATGCGCCACCAGATCAATGCCCTCAAGTCGGAGATCGACCAGGGCATCCGGCGCCTGCTGCGCGCCGGTATGGACGATGGCTCCATCGGGTCCTGCGATCCCAAGATCACGGCGTTCGCACTGGCTGGCGCGCTCAACTGGATCGCGCACTGGTACCGCGCGGACCAGGCGCTGTCGGCCACTGAAGTGGCGGACGCCTTCGTCGGGTTTTTCGAGCACGGCCTGCGCCCCCGGGCGCGCGCGACACCGCCCGGCCGGAGCGAGCGCAACACTTGAGTCACTGGCGGCCGCCCTCGGATTCTCTCATCTTGCGCCGCAAAAATATCCCGGCTTACACTCCGGCGGTCACGCAGGGCCGCGTGCCTCATCCTCCGTCTGCCCGACCGGCTGGCGGCGCTACACAGACCAGGGGATTCCAATGAACGACACCGTGATCGTGGCCGCCCGCCGCACGCCAATTGGCGCTTTCCAGGGGGCACTGCTGGCCGCGAGCGCCACCCAGCTCGGCGCCACCGCTGCACGCGCAGCGCTGGCCGACGCGGGTGTGCCCGCCGCTGCCATCGACGAAGTGATCTTCGGCTGCGTGCTGCCGGCCGGATTGGGCCAGGCACCCGCCCGCCAGGCTGCGCTCGGCGCCGGTGTCGCGACCTCGGTCCCTGCCACCACCGTCAACAAGATGTGCGGCTCCGGCATGAAGGCCCTGATGCTCGCCGCCGACCAGGTGCGCAACGGCGACGCGTCGCTCGCGCTCGCGGGCGGCCTCGAGTCGATGAGCAACGCGCCCTACCTGCTGCTCAAGG
>JAMPXH010000188.1 GCA_023701285.1 Candidatus Didemnitutus sp. | reverse complement strand
TCGAAGCGCCGTGCGACCTCCGCTTGCGTCAGGCCGGTGTCGATCACCATCGTCCAGCGCTGCGTCGCGCGCGGGGCGAGCGTCAGCGCGCTCGAGAGAGCGTAGGTGCCGCGGACGCCGCGCACGCGGGATCGGGCGGAGGGCGTATCGCCCGCACAGAAGGTCTCGAACTGGGCGTCGGAGAGCAGGACTTGGGCGTCGGGGAGGCCGTGCGACCACACCGCCGTGGCGCGCAGGGCCTCCATTGGGATGGCGCGATCGATGATGCCCGCGGCGAGCGAGTAGACCGCGAACGTGGAGCGGGGGAGGAGTTCGGCGGTCTTATACGCATCGGCGAGGCAGGAACTCTCGCTCTGCAGGCGGCTCGCGATGCCGGGCGGAAGAAGGTTGCGGACACCGTCGGCGAGCTGAAGCGGGATGTCCCTAGGACGGAGATTGACGAGTTCGCACGTGCGCACCAGGCCGTGGGCCTCCGCGGTCGCCCAGCCGTAGCGGAAGACGAGCCCGAGCGCGGCGTTGGGTTCCTCGAACCAGATGCGGTCGCCTTCGACGCTCTTGTAGAGGGCGCGGGTGATTTCGTGGACCTGCGTCGTGTGGGCCGCGAACGGCTGCCAGAGGACGTCATGTCCTTCGTGGGTCACGCGCACGAGCGTGCACGGACCGGTGACGCCCGCCTGGTCGTAGATCTTGTCGACCGTGGCGTAGGGGAAGATCGCATGGTCCGCGTCGCCGCGACCGGCGGTCAGGGCGCCGTTGCTCGCGACGAACAGCCAGAGATCGCAGGCGCTGACGACGTTGCAGAAAAACGGCGCCAGGGTGTGGGCCTGGTCGATCCGGTAGCAGCGTGTGCCGAAGGCATCGACGAGCTGGCCGGAGGGCGCGGGGTGGGAGGTGACGGAGACGGAGGTGGCGGCTGACGGCATGAACAGGGGAGGCCGTTCAACCTTCGCCGTGGGGAAGCGGCGCGGTTGCGCGGGGCACTCAGGAGCGCCGCGGAGGCGCGATCGATTCGCCGGAAAGCAGTTTGGCTTCGACGAGAATCTTGCGGCGCGGCGAGTGGGGATGATTGATGCGATTGAGCAGACGGGAAATGGCGGCCATGCCGATGTCCTCGTGCGGGACTTGCATGGAGGTCACGCGGCGCAGGTGCGCGGGCGGTTCGAGCCCGTCGAATCCGGTGACGGATACATCCGCCGGAACGCGCACGCCGCGCGTGGCGAGGTCCTGGATGAGTTGATAGGCCTGGTGATCGGCGGCGCACACCCAGGCCGTCACGCGATCCTGCTGCAGGCGGCGGATGACATGGTCGCAGAGCTGCGGGGTGGCGAGGCGGGGGGAATCCCGGTGGATGTTGAGCACCCACTTCGGATTGAACTCGAGTCCGAGGCTGAAGAGCCCCTCCACGTAGCCGCCAAAGCGCTGCAGGCTCCAGTGGCCGCCGACGGGATAATCCCACGTGAGAAAACCGATGCGCCGATGGCCGGCGTCCACGAGTTCCCGCACGAGCCGGACGGTGCCCGCGACTTCGTCGGTGTCGATCGTGTCGACGCGCGGATTGTCGTAGCTCTCCAGCAGCGAGACGGTGGAAATCTTCCGGGCGATGACGTCCACCGTCGGCTCGGGGAACGGATAGATCAGCAGCGCGCCGCGCCAATCGCCGCGGCGGATGTGGCGGAAGACCGGCTGGCGGCTCGACCCCGGGTGGAAGTCGCCCGGCGGCTGGTAGCAAATCTCGACCTCGACGCGCTCGATCTCCGCGCAGGCGCGGATGCCTTTCAGCAGAAAGGGGAACGTCGCCATTGTGACCGTCTCCGCCGGCACGCCGATCAATACGCCCACGGTCACGCTGCGGTTCGCCTTCGCGCGCGTGCGCCGCCCCGGCGATTGGCGGTAGCCCAGCTCCTCGGCCAAGTCGCGCACGCGCGCCCGCGTTTCGGCGCTGATCGCCGGGTGATTCGCCAGGCTCCGCGAAACAGTCGTGCGCGAGATGTTCAGCCGCTGCGCGAGCAGTTCTTGGTTGGTCGGGGGCATGCAGGAAGGGCGAATGAGCCGCACCACGCTGGAGCATCCCGGGCGGCACCGACGCGGGCAGTGGGTTTTATTGTGTGCGCACAATCTTGTTTCAAGAACTAACTTTTCTATGCATATAAACTACTGGTTACGCGCAGAATTGCTACCATTTTGTCCGCGTGTTCTGGCTACAATAGGCTGTAACTCGTTTGTAGCAAGCAGTTGATTGCGCATCCCCGAAAATGACAAAATATGCGCACTTGTTTATGCACATTCCGGTTGACATCGTGGTTTGGTGCACGTGTTCTTGTGCACGCTTCACCTCGCGGTGGGGCGTTTTGCGCTTCGTTGCTGTTACTCCCTCATCCCCGTCCGACCGTGCATCGCCTGCCCGGATGGCGGGAAGAGCGAGGACCGGCGCGAGGCCGGAACCTAACTCTGCTCCAACCATGCACCCCAAGCTGAACACCGTCCCTGTTGCCGGACTGAAATCGTGTTTGGCCGCGCTGTTGCTCGTCTCCGCCCAGGCTCTCGCCCAGGCCCAGACGGCCCCCGCGCCCGCCGACACCGCGGCCCCCGCCGCCAAAAACACCGAGGAGGAGCAGACCTACACGCTCTCTCCCTTCACGGTCACGACCGATCAGGATAAAGGCTATCGCGCCACGAATTCCATTTCGGGCACGCGCCTCAACACGCCGATCAAGGACCTGCCGATGCCCATCGAGGTCATCACCGAGGAGTTCCTGCGCGACACGGGGGCGAACAACCTGCGCGAGTCGCTGCGCTACAGCTCGGGCATCCTGCTGCAGACCCAGAACGACTACTCGGCGCCCGCCGGCAGCTTCTCGACCAGCCCGGGCAAGATCAACAACCCCGAGGGCATGACGGCCAGCCCACAGCAGACGAACATGAAGATTCGCGGCTTCCAGACGGAATCCGTGCTGCGCGACGGCTTCCGCCGCCAGAACTCGACCGACTCGATCAACATCGCGCGCGTCGAGGTCGCCCGCGGTCCCGCCTCGCTGCTCTACGGCGTCGGCAACTTCGGCGGCGTGGTGAATTACCTCACCAAACTGCCCGACACCAAGCGCGCCACCGAACTCTCCTTCGCCTACGGTAGCTACGATTTCATGCGCGCGACGATCGACATGACCGGCGCGATCAACGACTCCGGCTCGCTCGCCTACCGCCTCACCGGCGCCTGGCAGGACCAGGGCTCCTTCGAGGACTTCAACACCGAGAACCACTACTTCATCGCGCCCGTCCTCGTCTGGCGCCCCTGGACCAACACCGAGGTCCTGCTCGATCTCGAATACGGCAAGCAGAAGAACGAAGGCATCGGCTGGAAGTCCCTCCGCGCCGCGGTGTCGCCCTACGTCAACGAAGCGTCGGGCTACAACGGCAACTTCTACCAGATCCCCGGCCGGGACACGCGTGAGTTCCGCTGGAGCGGCCCGGACACGTATCGCGACAGCGAGTCCTCGAACTTCGTCTTCAAGGTGACGCAGAAAATCGCCGAGAACCTGCACTTCATGGCCGGCGTCAACCGTTCGACGTTCGACTATGACCAGCTCGACAATTGGGCGCACTTCCGGACCGTTTCGCCCAGCGACGGCACGCCGGCCTGGGCCGTGGCGCCCGTCACGTATGTCGGTCTGAGCTCCGGCCAAGCC
>JAMPXH010000187.1 GCA_023701285.1 Candidatus Didemnitutus sp. | reverse complement strand
TGAGCAGCGGCCCCCAGTTGAAGGTCGGGAACTTGTGCGTCCACACCTGCTTGCCGGTCTTCAGGTCCCAGGCCTGGATCTCGCCCATCGTCTTGGGCGCATTCTTCGCACCCATCTCCCAGCGCAGGCCGGTCAGGATGGCCTCGATCGGGTAGCCGATGTACAGGTCGCCCTTCTTGTACTTGGTCGGCTCGGGCTCGGGCAGCTCGGCGCACAGGTTGTTGTTCGCCGGAATGTAGAGCAGGCCGGTCTTCGGGTTGTAGGCCTCCGGCGTCCAGTCCTTGCCGCCCCACAGCGAGGGGCAGAAGTGCACGTCGCCCTTGCCCATGCCCGGACGGCGCTCCTCGAAATAGGTCGGGCGGCCGGTCTTGGGATCGATCGACTTGATCGTGTTGTTGTTGACGTAGGGATAGGCCTCGACGAAGTTCAGCTTCTGGCCGTCGCGGTCCAGCACCCACAGGTAGCCGTTGCGGCCGGCGTGCACGGCAGTCTTGACCTTCTTGCCCTTGACCTCGGTATCGATCAGCAGTGGCGCCGAGACTTCGTCCCAGTCCCACGCGTCATTGGGGTTGTACTGGAAATAGCTCTTCAGGGCGCCGGTATCGACATCGAGGGTGATCGTCGCGCCGGTGTAGAGGTTGTCGCCCTTGCGCCCTTCGGTCGGCCACGGCGCCGGGTTGCCGGTGCCCCAGTACGCCAGGTTGGTGTCGGGGTCATACGTACCGGTGATCCAGATGCTGCCGCCACCGTTCTTGTAGGACTCGCCCGGCCAGGTATCGCCGCCCGGCTCGCCCGGCGCAGCGGTGGTGAAGGTGCGCCACAGCTCGTTGCCGGTTTCCGAATCGAAGGCCGCGACATAGCCGCGCACGCCCGTCTCGCCGCCGGACGACCCGACCATGATCTTGCCCTTCGCCGCGAGCGGGGCCAGCGTGATGTATTGCAGCGCCTTCCAGTCTCCGACCTGCTTGATCCACAGCTCCTTGCCGGTCTTCGCATCAAGCGCGACGAGGTGTGCATCGACGGTCGCCACATAGACCTTGTCGCCATAAAGCGCGACGCCGCGGTTGGTCGGATGGAGCTGGAGCATCTCGCCCGGCAGCTCCTTCTTGTAGCGCCACAGCTCCTTGCCGGTCTTTGCCTCCATCGCGATGACCTGGGCGCCCGGCGTCGTGACGAACATGTAGCCGTTGTTCACGATCGGCGGCGACTGGTGGCCTTCCTTCTGTCCCGTTGCGAAGGCCCACGCGAGTTGCAGCTTGCCCACGTTCCTGTCGGTGATCTGCGCCAGCGGGCTGTAGCCCCAGCCCGCGTAGTTGCCGCGATACTGCAGCCAGTTCGCGGCTTCCGGGCTCTTGAGCCGCGCGTCGGTAACGGGCACATAGTCGCCGGGCGCGGCGGACACGGCCGCCGGGAGCACCGCGACGGCACAAACGGCGATGCCCTTCATCAGACCCTTCATTTTGTTGTCTCCTCTTTTGTTGGAAGCCGCGGCGTGGTGGGAGCCGCGGGTATGGCAAAACGGTGAGGCGTGTTACGCCTGCGCCGTGAATCCGGGCGGCGTGGCGAACGGGCCGGCGATGACGAGCGCGTCGCCGTCGAGCTTGAGCGGGAGCACCGGAAGCGCGCGCGGCGCCGGCCCGCCCGCCACCGATCCGCGTTCGAGCGGGCGGAACTTCGAGGCGTGGCAGAAGCACGCGAAGACCTTCTCGCTGGCCATGAAGGTCTTGATGTCGCAGCCCATGTGCGTGCAGATTGCAGAGAAGGCGAGCACGCCACCGGCGGACAGGGCTTTCGTCTCGGCGTCGAGTTCGGCTTCGGGGAGGCGAAGGAGGACGACCTTGTTGAGGCGGGTTTCCGAGCGGATGCGCTTCGCCGCGGGGTCGAACGGGAAGGCCAGCAGCGGCTTGCCGACGCGCAGGTCGGTGTGCTTCAGCGGCGTCGGCTCGCCCTCGGCATCCTCCTCGACGAGGAGGTCGCCCGTCGCATGGCGCAACTCCTCGGGAACCGTTTCGAGCGCCAGTGCCGCACGGCCATGAAGCCCGACTCCGGCGGCCAGCCCGAGCGCGGCGATCTTGAAGACCTTGCGCCGGTTTGCATCGACGGGCGCTTGCGCGGAGCACGCGCAGGTTTCTCTCTCTTCCATTTGAATCGTCTCCATCCTGTCCGACCCCCTGCGCACGTCCTTGCGGCGGGGATTCTTGTGGCTCAGTTCGTGTTACATACTCTACAAACTCTGAATTCAGAGTGCAAGATATTTTTGCGGTTTTTTTGAATTCAGAATTCCCATTTTTGCGCTATAGGTATCCGCTACTCACCCGGGCCGCGCCGGCCCACAGCCCTGCAAGCGCGGTCCGCCGGGTGACCCGGCGGGCTTATGTGCCACCTTGCTCGACCAGAATTGCCACTGCCGCCGAGAAGGTAAGGAAGGCGCACGCTGTCGTGACAAGGACGACGCGGGCGACACGCCCGGTATCTGCGCCGAAGCGCTCGGTGAGCATCGGTACGTTGCTTGCGCTCGGCAAGGCAGCCACCAGCACGAGGACGGTCAAGGTGAACGGATCCAGCGGTAGTCCGGCCGCGATGGCGAGCGTCCCGATACCGAGCACCAGCGCGGGATGGACGATCAGCTTGTAGAACACCACTTGCGGCACGTCACCGACCCCGCGGCCGCCGGCCGACTGCGCCTTCGCCGCGAGCTGGGACCGCGCGAGCACCGCGCCGATGGTGAACAAGGCCGTCGGCGACCCTGCATCGGCAAGCATCTCGATGACACGCATCAGGGGCTGGTACAGCGAGAACCCGGTCGCCGACGACAGGCCGCCGAGCATGATCGCCCACGGCAGGGGATTGACCATCACGCTCTTGAGCGCCTTCACGGCAGCCTGCCGGGCGCCGCCCGCATCGGCCGTGCTCAGGCGCGACAGCGCGATGCACAGCGACGAAGTGATCACCATATCCACCGCGAGGGGCACCATCACGGGAGCGGCTGCGCGCGTCCCGAGCAGTGACACGAGCAACGGCATGCCCATGAAGCCGGAGTTGGGGAACGCCGCCACCAGCGCGCCGAACGAGGCGTCGTTCCAGCCTATGGCCCCCTTGCGCGTCGTCAGGACGGTCAGGGTCACCATCGCCAGCGCGCAGGTCACGTAGAGCGCAAATGCGCCAACATCGAGGAGCTTCGCGATCGGCGTCCCGGCACTGAAGCGAAAAAGCATGCATGGCAGCGCGAAGAACAGCACGAAGGTATTGAGACCCGGGATCGCCTCCAGCGGCAGCATCCGGTGCCGTGCCGCGAGATACCCGCACAACACCAGCGCGAAAAAAGGAAAGGTCACCAACAGGATCTGTTCCATGCAAACGTCTCTCGTCCGTGTCGCCCCCGCGGCAGCGAGGCCGAAAATATGATCCGGCGGCAGCCCCGTCGGGACGGCCGCCGTCTGGCCGTCATGCCGTGACGGACGCCGAGGGAACGAGCCGCTGGCGCAGCACGCGGTGCAGGATCTTCCCGGTGGCCGTGCGCGGCATCTCGGAATCGGCGATGAAAACCACCGCACGCGGGCACTTGAAGCCCGCGAGGCGTTGCCGGCACCACGCCTGCATCTCCTCGGCGTCGGCGCTCTGGCCCTCGTGCAGGACGATCACGGCCTGGACCGTCTCGCCCCACTTGTCGTGCGGAATGCCGATGACCGCCACGTCCTTGACCTTGGGATGGCCGCCGAGCACGCCTT
>JAMPXH010000080.1 GCA_023701285.1 Candidatus Didemnitutus sp. | reverse complement strand
TGTGCTCTTCCGATCTACAAGATCACGGGTCTGCCGCTCACGCAGGCGGTCGAGCAGGCCGCGATGTGGGTGAACGTGCCGTTGTTGCTCGTCTTCAGCGTGGGTTTCGGGGTTTGGTCCCTGCGCCGTGGCGGCGTGGCGGCCGCGCTGACGATGGGGCTCGCGCTGTTCGGGCACCGGAGTTTCTACGAGGGGTTCTGGCCTGGTTACGCGGATCACCACGGGATCACGCTGGCGGCGATCCTCGGCTTGGTGCTCGGCGCCTACTGGATGCGCGGCGGATGGATCGCGGCCGGCGCGGAGCCGGAGCGCGCGGCGGTGCAGGCGGCACGGTGGTCCGGTTTCTGGGGCGCGGTGGCGCTGTGGATCAGCGCGGCCTCGGCGGTGCCGGCGATCGCGCTGGTGGCCGCGGCCTCGTTGCTGGCGATCTTTTTCTCCCGCGGGGCACAGGAGGGCGCGCGTGTCTTCGCGCCGCGGGTGTGGCGCAACTGGGGGCGCGCGGGGGCGCTGGCGAGCCTCGGCTTTTATCTGCTCGAGTATTTCCCCCATCACTTGGGCTGGCGCCTCGAGGTGAATCATCCGCTCTATGCGCTGGCGTGGCTGGCCGGCGGCGAATTGATGGCGGCGCTGGTGCCGGCTTGGGTGACCGGTTCCGCGGCGGAGGCGCGCCGCCGGTTCCTGTTCACGGCCGCTTGGGCGCTGCCGCTGGCGCTGGCGCCGGCCGCGGTGATCGTGCTGGGCAAGGCGAAGGTGTTCCTGCCTTCGGATCCGTTCATGGTCGGGTTGCATCGCACGATCACGGAGTTCCTGCCGCTCTGGCAGCGTTTGCCGACGGAAGGGCTGCGCTCGCACTACGACGCGCTGCTGCTGATGCCGGCGCTCTACCTCGTGGCGTTGCTGGCTCTGTGGGTGCGCGGCGCGGATCGCTGGGCGTTGCTCTACGCGCTGGCCACGGCGGTGCCGCTGCATGCGATGGGCTTCTGGCAATCACGTTGGGCGATGAGCGCGGCGCCCGGCCAGGTGTTGATCGTGCTCGCGTTGATCGCGACGCTGCCGCTCGTGCGCGGGCTGGGCGCGGCGGGTTGGCGCCGCGCGGCGGTCGCCGCGGCGCTGCTCGCGGGCTTCTACGGGCCGGGCCTGTATTTCCGCGGTCGCGAGGCCTGGGCCTTTGCCACGCAGAACGGCATCACGGCCGGCGACGGGCGCCAGTTGGTCTATCGCGAGGTCGCGCAGATGATCCGCGAATCGCAGCCGGAGGGCGAGGTGGTGCTCTTCGGCAGTCCCAACACTTCCGTCAACGTCGCCTTCTACGGCAATTTCAAGACGCTGGGCACGCTCTACTGGGAGAATCTCGACGGCCTCAAGGCCGCGGCCGAGATCTCCTCCGCGCGCACCGACGACGAGGCGGCGCGCCTGCTGCGCGAGCGCGGCGTCACGCACCTGGCGTTTTTCCGCGACGGCAACTACATCCTCGAATTCGCCTACCTGCTGAACCCGCAGATCACGGAGGAGGAGGCGAAACAGACCTTCGGTTACCGGTTGCTCGGCAGCCGGCTCGTGCCCGTCTGGTTGGAGGCGCTGCCTTACGCGGCGCCGGACGGTCTGCCCGAGGGCGTCGACAAGGAAGTGCTGGTGTTCAAGGTGAACTTCGAGCAGCGCCCCACCGAGGCCGCCTACCGGCTCGGTCTGTTGCAGGCGCGCCGCAAGGAGCTGGACGACGCGCTGAGCACGTTCGAACTCGCGTTGCGGCTCGATCCGGCGAACTACCCGGCGGCGCTCCGCCGTGCCGAGATCTACACCGAGCGCCGCCAATGGCGGGACGCCGCGGCGAACTTCGACCTGGCCGTGCAGAGCGCGCCGGCGGAGGACCGCTACCGCCTGCTCTCGCAGACGGCGATCGCCTTCAACGCCGCCAAACAGCGCGCCCTCTCAATCGCCTATTACGAGCGGGCGCTGCGCGAGACAGTGACCAACGTCATCGCGCCGAACAACCTCGCCTGGCTGCTCGCGACGGCCCCTGAGGAGGATTTACGCAACCCGGCGCGCGCGCTCGAACTCGCCACGCGCAACGCCGCCTTCGAGAGGGAAAATCCTTCGGTGCTCGGCACACTGGCGGCCGCGCTGGCGGCCAACGGTCGTTTCGACGAAGCGGTCGCGCGGCTGGAGCAGGGGATCGCGTTGGCCGAGGCCAGGCAGGACACCGGTGTGCTGGCCAACATGCGCGAGCGTCTCACGGCCTATCGGGCCGGACGCATCTGGCTCGAACCCTGAAGCCGGCCCGCTCCGCGGGCGTCGCGCTGCCGCGACGGCGCGTGCCTGCCAGTCGCTTGGGCGCGTTTCCCTTTGCTCCGCCCGTGAACGTTGCAACGCCAGCGGCGAGCGCGCAACGGGCCGACGCACTTCCACTCGCTGGCGCTCGCGGCTACTTGCCCGCCTTGGCGGTGGTCTCGCGGTAGGCGCCGAGATCGCGGTAACGCGTGTAGCGGTCTTCGAGCAGCTGCGTGGTGGATTTGTCCAGCAGCTCCTTGAGATGCCGGGAGAATGCTTCCTTCAGCGCCTTGCCGGCGGCTTCGGGATCGTTGTGGGCGCCACCGAGCGGCTCGGGAATGACTTCGTCGACGACGCCGAGCTCCTTGAGGTTGGCGGCGTTGAGCTTGAGGGCCTCGGCGGCCTTGGGCGCGTGGGCGCGGTCCTTCCAGAGGATCGCGGCGCAGCCTTCGGGGGAGATGACCGAGTAATAGGCGTTCTCGAACACGAGCACGCGGTCCGTCACGCCGATGCCGAGTGCGCCGCCGGAGCCGCCTTCGCCGACGATCACGGCGATCGTGGGGACCCGGAGGAGCGCCATTTCGCGGAGATTGACCGCGATGGCCTCGGAAACATGGCGGGCCTCGGACTCGACGCCCGGGAAGGCTCCCGGCGTGTCGATGAAGCTGAGCACGGGCAGGCCGAATTTCTCGGCGAGCTTCATCAGGCGCAGCGCCTTCCGGTAGCCCTCGGGCTGCGGCATGCCGAAATTGCGGAGGATGTTCTCCTTCGTGTCGCGGCCCTTCTGCTGGGCGATGATCATCACGGCGCGCCCCTCGAAGAACGCGGTGCCGCCGATGAGGGCTTGGTCGTCCTTGAATTGGCGGTCGCCGTGCAGTTCCTGGAAGTCCGTGCAAAGCTGCGCGACGTAGTCGAGCGCGTAGGGGCGCTTCGGGTGGCGGGCGACCTGCACGCGCTGCCACGGCGTCAGGTTCGAGTAGATGTCCCGGCGGGTCTGCTCGAGCTTGCCCTCGATCGCGCCCAGCTCCGCCGCCATGTCGATGTTGTTCTCCAGCGACTGCTGGTGCAGCGCATCGAGCTGTTTCTCGAGCTCGCGGAGCGGTTTCTCGAATTCGAGCAGGTAGACGGGTCTCTCCATAAGGTGCGGAAGGTAGGGAACGCCTCCAGCCGCTGTCAACGAACCGCGCGGAGGGGCGGAAGAGGGGTTGACAAGGAGGCTGGACGGGGCCGCTCCCCGGGGCGGAGACGGCCCGCGCCGGCAAATTCCCCCTGGGAACGAACAATTCCCACACCTGAATTTAGGTGATTTTGCCCATCTCCGTGGCGCAGCAGGCAGGTCGCAATGACCGCATGGTTTTTCGTGCCCGGCAACGGGTGCGAGAGGTGACCAACAGGGCTCGCGTGTGTTCACTGGCCCGTGACGCACGCGAGCCCCAACCTTTTCCGGACACGAAAAAGGCGCGGGAGAAAGCCCGCGCCTTGGTCAAAGGAGGAGTGGCGGAGGGTTATTTCACCTCGCCCATCAGCTTCTTCACCCACGGCGTCAGCACGAGCAGGACGACGAAGGCCAAGCCGACCCAACCGGCTTGGTGGAGGAAGAAGTCCGACAGCGCCTTCGGGTCGGTGGCGGTGAAGTCGCCGGCGAGCGTGCCCGCGAGTTTGTTGCCGAGTGCGGCGGCGAGGAACCAGACGCCCATGACGAGGCCGACGAGGTTGGCCGGCGCGAGCTTGGTCATCGTGCTGAGGCCGACCGGGCTGAGCGCAAGTTCGCCAACCGTCTGGAGGAAGAACAAGCCGATCAGCCACGCCGGGCTGATGCGGCCTTCGGCGGTGAGCTGCGCGGCGGGCACCATCAACATGAAGGACAGCGCGAGGAAGAAGAGACCGAACGAGAACTTGATCGGACTCGGGATCTTCGGGCCCCATTTGATCCAGACCCAGGCGAAGATCGGCGACAGGGCGATGACGAAGATCGAGTTCACCGATTGGAACCACGACGACGGGAACGCGAACCCGAACACCTCTGTGCGCGTGAGCTGGTCGGCGAAGAGCGAGATCGTGGAACCGGCCTGCTCGAACACCGCGCAGAAAATCAGGTAGGCGAGCGCGAACACGAACACGGCCGCCATGCGCTTTTGCGCGGGATCCTTGCGCGTGCCGAACCAGATGATGGCGAGCACCGGCACGACAACGTAGCCGTAGGTGATCCAGGCGAAATTCGGATTCGTATCGGAGAGCCGGATCAACCCGAAGACCAGCGCCGAGGCGCCCAACACGAGCGCGAGCTTGCCCCACGGGCGTGGCGTTTCCGGCGCGGGTGCGTGACCGACATTGGCGAGGCGGTGCTTTTGCAGCACGTAGATGACCAGACCGATCACCATGCCGATGCCGGACATGGCGAACGCGAAGTGCCAGCTGCGGTTCGGATCGAAGCCAAGGCTCGCGATGAAATCCTTCGCGATCGGGTGCTGGGCGACGAAGCCCGTGAGCAACGGCGCGATGAAGGCGCCGATGTTGATGCCCATATAGAAAATCGAGAAGCCCGAGTCGCGGCGCGGATCGTCCTTCGAGTAAAGCGAGCCGACCATCGTGCTGATGTTGGGCTTGAGCAGGCCGGTGCCGCAGGCGACGAGCGCGAGACCGAGGTAGAAGAACGTCGTCGAATGCACCGCGAGCGAGAAGTAGCCCAGCGCGATGATCAACCCGCCCCAGAACACCGTGGCGCGCGCACCCAGGAAGTTGTCGGCGATGTAACCGCCCGGGATCGAGAGCATGTAGACGCTCATCGTGTAGGTGCCGTAGATGATGCCGGCAGTCTTGTTGTCGAAGCCGAGGCCGCCCTTCGCGAGCGGTGCGACCATGAACAACGTGAGGAGCGCGCGCATGCCGTAGTAGCCGAAGCGCTCCCAAAGTTCCGTGAAGAACAGGTTCGTGAGGCCGCGAGGGTGGCCGAAGATGCCACTTTCGTCGCGCGCCGGTGAAGAGGCGGGGTTCTGCATGAGCGGCGATGAGGGCGGGCGGGAGGCGAAAGCGCAAGCGCACAGGCGCCGGGAAGCGGGGCAATCGCGGGATGGACAACGCCGCGTCGCCGTGCCCACGTTGCGCGCGTGTCCGCTCCCGTCCTCGTGCTCTACGCCACCGCCTCCGGCAATGCCGAGATGCTCGCGCACGCGACGACCGAGCGATTGCAGTCCTGCGGGCTCGCGACGCAGGTGGCCAATGTCGCTGATTTTCCCGCGCCGCGTCTGGCCGAGGCCGGTGTGGCCCTGCTCATTGCCAGCACCTGGGGCGAGGGCGAGCCGCCGCCTGATGCGGTGGGGTTCTGTGCGGCGCTGGCGGACCCCGAGCGCCTGCGGCTCGACGGGCTCGCGTATGCGGTGCTGGCGCTCGGCTCGTCTTCCTACCGGGATTTCTGCGGCTGCGGCCGGCGGCTCGATGAGCAGTTGGCGCGGTGCGGGGCACGACGCCTGCTCCCGCGGGTGGAGTGCGACACGAAGTTCAAGGCCACCTTCCAGACTTGGCTCGACCAAGTGGTGGACGTGCTGGCGCCGCGGCGATGAAGAACACCGGACGCTCACGTCGTCAGCCCTCGGCTCGTGGCTCATCGCGTCCCCGGCCCGCGCGCGCGGCGGCGGTGGATGGCGCGGTGCTGGAGTTGGAATTTCCGGCTGATCTGTCGGCCCGCGAGATCCGCCTGTATGTGCCCGCTTGCGGCGTGACCGCCGCCACGCCGTTGTTGGTCGCATTGGACGGACAGCGCATGCCTGATTGGCAACTGGACGAGGCGCTTGCCGCTCTCGCTCGCGCGGGCGAGTGCGTCGCCCCGCTGGTGGTGGCGATCCCGTCCGCAGCGGAGCGCGTCGAGGAATACGGCATGGCGGAGCGGCTCGATTACGCGGGACGTGGCCGCAAGGGGGCGGCGTTCCAACGTTTCGTGCTGGAGCGCGTGCTGCCGGCGGTGCGGGCGCGGCACGGCCTCGGTGCCGGGCCGGAGCGCACCGGAATCTTCGGCGCTTCGCTGGGCGGGCTCGCCGCCTTCGATCTCGCGTGGCGGCATCCGGAGGTCTTCGGCGTCGTGGGCGTGTTTTCCGGTTCCCTGTGGTGGCGCGGCGAGGACGGCGATGCGGCGACGCAACAATCCTCGCGGCTCATGCATGCGCAGGTGCGGGCTACGGCGGCGCGACCGCCGCTGCGCTGTTGGTTCCAAGCCGGCACGGCGGACGAGACCGACGATCGCGACGGCAACGGCGTGATCGATGCGATCCAGGACACCACGGAGTTGATCGACGAATTGGCGGCCCAAGGTTTCCGCCGCGACATCGACGTGGTTTACCGCGAGGTGGCCGGTGGCGAGCACAACGAGCGCACATGGGCGCAGGTGTTGCCGGAGTTCCTGCGCTGGGCGTTGCCGCGGTATTGAGCGAGGCGGCCCGGCGACAGCGTGCCGGCAAGCGCCGGCGATTCAGCGGTCGCGTTCGTCGAGGAAGATCGCCCGCTGCGGGCCGGCGCGCAGCGCCAACCGGCGGGGTTCCTCGCTGCTGAAGGCGGCCACGACCACGCCGATCAGGTTGTCCGCGACGACCGGCTCGAGATCGTGCGTGCGGTTGTTGAGGCCGCGCACACGCCAGCCGTCGCGCGCCTTCGCGATGAGCACGTGGGCGACGGCGCGGTCGCGTTGGTTGCGATAGACGACCGTCTGACCGCGCCGCAGCTCAGCGTAGGCAACTTCGCGCAGGATCAGGACGGAGCCGGGCGGGTAGAGCGGCTGCATGGAGTTGCCGCTACCGACGAGCAGGAAGGCGCCGGGGGTGCGGGCGAGGCAATCCTGAGCGGCGAGCCAGGCCTCATGCGCCGTGCCATGCAAAGGACGCGGCGACTCCGCGGTGTAAACGCCCCGGATCCACGGGTCGCGCGTCTCGTCGAACGCTTGGCTCCTGCCGACGGCGACACAGGCCCAGACCACCAGCCAACCCGCGAGACGGAAGCTGTCGCGCCGTGTCATCGGCGGAAGCGAACTCCCTGCTCCGCACCCGCGCGAGGCGAAGTTGTTGAGGTTGATTCCTCAGGCCTTTTGCGTGCGTGCAAGGCAGCGCGACGGAGCGCATGATGGCAGCGGTTTTGCGCGCTGCCCGCTCCGGGTTTCCGTGCGTCGGGCGATCAGCGGATGCGCGCGCCGCGCGTGCGCACCCACCACAGCGCCGTGCCCGAGACCGCCAGGGCGAGCGGGGCGAGCCCGCCGAAAAAATACGCCCACTTCACCCACGTCGCGCCGTAGAAACCGAAGTGCAGCGGCGCGAGCATCGCGCGGAATTGCTCGCCGGCCGACGCCTCGTCCGCCGCGCGCACCCGGCGCAGCTCGCCGGTGGCGGCGGTGAACTCGACGCGGCTGAATTTCTGCCACGGAGGATTCGTGCGGTGCAGCAGGAGCACGGTGATCGCGCCCTGCGCCTCGGCGGGGAATTGCAGGCGCAGCACTTCCGCGCCGGGGAAGCGCTGCCGCGCGGCGTCGCGCAGTGGCTCGAGCGCGGGCAGTTGCGCGGCGCTGAAGGTGACGGCGGCGGGTTTGGCCGCAGGCTGGTCCAGCGACACGAGCACGTAGAGCGTGCCGGTGACGCCGAGCATGAGCGGGAAGTAGAGCGTCACGATGCCGATCCAGCTGTGCAGGTCGGCGAGCGCCACGCGCCAGCCGAGCGCCAGCCGGAACGGATGCCGCCAGAGCGTGGCGAGGCGATCGCGATGGATGTAGAGCCCCGTCAGCGCGAGCAGCGTGAGCGCGACGCCGGCGAGTCCGGTGAGATAATAGCCGCCGCGGCCGAGTTGCAGGTGCATGTGCAGATGCAGCAGCCAGGGCGTGAAAAGGCTCTGGTCCGGTCCGCTCCAGAGGATGCGACCGCTCGCCGGTTCCACGAACACGGCCCAGCGGGTTTTCTGGTCCGGTCCGAGCAAGAGGAGCTTGTGCGTCGCACCCGGCTCGGCGGCCGGCATGAGGCGGAAGGGACGGAAGTCCGCCGGTGCCTCCGCCGCGGCGCCGCGCACGATGTCGGCCAGCGGCTGGTCCGGCGACGCGGTGGGCGCGACGCGGTGGCGGTCGGCCTCGAGCAACGCTTCCAACTCGTGATGCACCACGAGCAGCGAGCCGGTGGCGCTCATCAACACCAGCAGCGCGCCAAAACCGAATGCGATCCACCGATGCGTGCGCCACACGAGCAGCCACACGTGCCACGAGCGGACGCGGGAGGCGGGAGAGGCGGAGCGCATGGGCGGATGACGGGGCAAAGCGGCGGACGGAGCAATACCTTGAATGGAGGGCGGGGTCGTCGAACCTCGCCGTGATTGCGATAACACCTGCGAAGCAAGGCGGGGTTCGGCGACCCCGCCCTGCTATTGTCAGAATTCCCAGCGGTAGCGCACGCTGAGCGTGCGGCCGCGGCCGGCGAAGTAGTTGGAGTTGTCGGCGTTCACGCCGGTGAGCGTCTGCGAGAAGTAGGTGATGTAGTGCTCGTCGAGCAGGTTCTCGACGCCGACGCTGACGCGCTGTTTCTCGCCGACGCGCCAGGTGGCGAGGAGGTCGACGAGCGTGTAGCCGTCGAAGTCGCCGGCGGTGATGTTGTCCGGATCGCTGCGGCGCAGGAGCGTCATCGTCTGCAGGCGCGTCTCGAAGCGAGGGGACCAGGTCTTGTCCCAGAAGAGCGCAAGCTTCGGGGCGGAGATGTTGACGCCGGGCAGGCGGCGGTCGACGCGCCCGTCGAGGTTGCGGTCGCTCTTGCCTTCGAGGACGGCGAGGTAGCCGCCGAAGGTGCCGAGGTTTTGCGGCAGGCGGATGTCGCCGGTGATCTCGGTGCCGTAGATCTCGCTCTTCTCGCGCACGACGTCGAAGGTGCCGGAGGGGTTGGTGACGAGGCGGGCGCCGAGCTTGGCGGTGGAGAGGAAGGCGCTCCAACCGAGTTTCCAGCCGTCGCCGTGGAGGCGCACGCCGGCTTCCCAGTTGTCGGTCACGATCGGGTCGAGGTTGAGGAAGTTGTCGACGTCGAGGCCGGGCGTGTTGATCGCGCGGAGGATGCGGCCGATGTCGGCCATGCCGAAGCCCTGGGCGAAGCCGCCGTAGACGGTGAGGCGGCGGTTCGCGCGCCAGTTCACGCCGAAGTTGAAGAGCGGCTTCTCGAAGTTCGGGCTGCCGCCGCTGACGAAGGTGCTGCCGGCGGACTCGATGGTGCGGAAGTCGGGCACGTCGAGCGTGGCGAATTCGTAGCGCAGGCCGCCGCTGAGCGTGACCGCGCCGAAGGGTTTCTCGAGCTGCACGTAGGGCGACCAGCCCTCGTAGGTCGTGAACGGCACCCAGGTGCGGCCGGTGAGCACGAGCACCTGTGCGGTCTCGTCGGCGAGGTAATCGAAACCGGTGACGACGCCAAGCTGGCCGAGCTCGTCGAAGGTGCGGACCCAGGTCGTGCGTGCGCCGCGCTTGTCGGCGACGATGCGCGACTGGTCGAGCGTGGGGACGCCGTTCACGCGGAAAGTATTGCGCGTGCCGGCTGTGTCGGACGCGCCGTAGGTGGCGCCGAAGTCCTGGTAGAAGAAATTCAGCGTGAGCTCGCCGCCGAGGAGTTCGCGGTCGGTGAAGGTGAGGGCGGAGCTGGTGACCTTGTTCTCGGCGGGCAGACCGGCGGGCGTGCCGGGCCTGGCGCTGGTGGCGAGGCCGGTGGTGCGGTTGCCGGCGACGGCGACCCAGTTGGGGTTCTGCTCGAGGTTGAAATGGTTGAGCATGAACTCCACCGAGTGGCGCGCGCTGAGGTCGTAGCCGGCCTTGACGAAGAGGTTGTAGACGTCGCTGTCCATCGTGTCGCCCTGCACGGTGTCGACGCCGAGCGGGCGGCCGTCGCCGTCGAAGGCGAAGGGCTTGTGCTCCCACGTGGCGCCGGCGACGACGGACGCGGCACCGGAGCGGGCGGCGGTGAGGGCGGCGAGCTTGCCGCCGTAGCCGTCGGATTTGAAGCGTGTGGACGTGCTGCCGGTGACTTCGAGGGCGGAGTGGAAGCCGTCGAGCGCGGGTGCGGCGCGCGTGACGAAGTTGACGAGGCCGCCGGTGGCGCCGAGGCCCTGCGCGGCGGAGGAGCCGTGGACGACCTCGATCTTTTCGAGGAAGAACGGATCGACCGTCAGGCTTTCGCGGTTGCCGGCGCGCAGCGGGTTGGACTGCGGGATGCCGTCGAGGAGGTAAAGCGGATCGCGGCCGCGGAAGGATTCGCCGCGCGAGGTGAGTTTCTGGCGCGAAGGCGCGTAGCTCGGCACGGCTTGGGCGAGGACTTGGCCGAGGTCGCTGGAGATCGCGAGCTGGCGGTCGAGGGCGAGGCGCGGCACGACGGTCGTCGTGACCGGCAGCGCGCTGGCGAGTTTCTCGGTGCGCGTGGCGGCGGTGACCTTGAAGTCGTCGAGACGCACAGTCTCGCTGTCCGGCGAGACGGCGGCATCGATTTGCGCGCCGAGCGGCGCAGCAAGCGCAGAGGCAAGGGCCAGTGCCGAGGCGAAGGTGGTGAAGCGTGGATTCATTGGGGAGCGGTGACTAGGTTCCGCAGTGATGTTGAGACTTGGTATCACGTCAAAGTAAATGTGATTAGGTCTCAGTAGCCGAGAATGCTTCTTCTGGAATCGGTGAATTTTTAACTCTTATCTCTTTCTATAAAAATGCTTTAACGACTAGAAGTCCACTGTATGCCTCGATGCTGCGTTTCCTGAACACGTATCTCCAAGACATGGATATACCGCGAGACGCGGGGATTGCGTGTGCTAGCGACTATTCCGGTCGTGTGAGGAAAACGCGGCCGACCGGCTGCGCTGGAGCAGGTGCGCACGATCGAGACGAGCAGCTGAAACGCGCCGAATCGGCGAGGGCTGGCGCTTGGTCACCGAGTAATCGCGGCCATGTGCCGACGGCTCACCGGCCTGCGAGCAGGACCAGCAAGGCCAGCGGAGCGACCCAGAAACGCGGCCGATAAGTCAGCAAAAGAGTCAGCATGAACCCGGCGGAGGCGATGGTGGCCAACCAAGAGACGGCGCCGATGGCAGCCCCATGCGCTCGCCAGGCTGCGCCGCCGGATAACACCAGCAGGCTCCAGCCGGCGATCCTCAGCGCGGTGCGGAGCTGCGGGGCGAGTTCGCGGGCGAAGACCGCGCGGTGGTGCCGGTCCATCGCGAGCGCCAACGAGGCGAGACCGGCGTAGGCGAGCAGTGAGGCGAATGGATTCACGGAGCGGTCTCCTTGGCTGCTTCGGGGCTGACGATCAGAGGCGGGGCGGAGGGCTGTGCGAGCGCTTGGCGACCGAGCCGGCGCGCCGCGAGGAGCAGGAGCCCACCGCAGCCGAGCATGGCGGCGTCGAAGCCGAGGTGCGCTCCGTTGCGTTGCAGCAGCGCGGCGCGCAGGTGCTCGCCGGTGGTGAGGGCATCGAGGGCCGGCAGCAGCAGGAACAGGGCTGCGCCGAGCCGGAGTTGCTCGCGCCAGGCTGGCATCACCGGCCGCGCGAGCGCGTGGATCAGCGCGACAGCCCACGCGATGAGGAAGCAATCGACTTCCCGATCGCCACGCCCGGCGAGGTCGACGGGCAACAGACGATTCGCCCAGAACAGCACGGCGATGGCGAGCGGCAGTCCGGCGATGGTCGCGATGTTGAGCCGCTCCACGAGGCCGTGCCCAAAGGACAGGCGCGCGCCGGTCTGCTGCGGCCGGCGTTTGAGCGTCCACATGACGAGCCCGGTGCCGACGAGCGCGGTGCCGAGGAGCCCCATGACAAAAAACAGCCACCGCAACGCCGGGCCGGCAAAGCGCGCGAGGTGCAGGCCGTAGAGCACATCGTGCGTCGCCGTGCCGAGGCCGCCGGCCACCGGCAGCGGGTCGAGCGCGGCGCCGGTGACGCCGTCAAAGCGCAACTGCTCGCGCGCGCCGATGGAGACCTGCGCGCCGCCGTGCCGCGTGAAGGTGATGACACAGCGTTCGGTGCCGCGCTCGGCGACGTCGATGCGTTTCACGGTGCGGCCGTCAGCGCCCCAAGCCCGTTCGACGGCGTCGAGCATCGGTGCGAGCGGCGCCGGTGCGATCCACGTGCGGTCGGTTTCAGGGCGGGCGTGGCGCGGGGCTTCGCTCCGGGTGGCGCCCGCGCGTGGCGCAGTGCCGGGCTCGGCGAGGATCTGCCGTCCCCACGGCATATACATGGCGATGAAGATCACCAAGGCCGAGTAGGTGATCATGAAATAAAACGGCAGCGCGAGGACGGCGGTGACATTGTGGAAATCGAGCCATGAGCGCAGGCCGGGCCGGCCCGCGCGGAAGGTGAAGAAGTCCGCGAAGAACCGGCGGTGCGCGACGACGCCGGTGATGAGCGCGACGAACATGAACATCGCCGCCACGCCCGCGAGGTAGCGGCCCCACGGGTGCGGGAGCTGGAGTTGGAAATGGAAGCGGTAGAAAAATTCCCCGCCGCGCGTGTCGCGGGCGACGACTGGCGAGCCCGTCGCCGGGTCGAGCGTCTCGCGCTCGAAGCGGCGGCCGCCGCCGGGCGCGCGCCAGAGGAGATTCGTGGCTGCCGTGCGCTCGTCGGGCAGATCGACGAACCATTGCGGACTGTCGGTCGCGACCGTGGCGAGGCGCTCGGCGGCGGCCTGCGCGGCGGCGAGCGGCGTGCCGGTGCGGCGCACCTCGGGTTGCATCCATTGCGTGATCTCCCAGCGGAAATACGTGGCGGTGCCGGTGAGGAAGATGGCGAACAGCACCCAGCCGAGCAGCAGGCCGGTCCAAGTGTGCAGCCAGGTCATGGACTGGCGGAAGGTTGCTTTCATGGTGTGGCTCCGCGTGCGAGCCACCACGTCGCCGCGGCGAGTGCGAGCGCCGGCAGGCCGACGCCGAGCCAGGCGCGCGCGGGCGTGCGCGCGGCGAAGGCCCAGACGACTGCGCCGGCGAAGAGGAGAAAACTCGGCACGGCACCGAGGGCGGCGGCCTCCTCGCGCGGCGTGCGCACGAGCAGGGCGACCGTGGTGGTGAAGAATGCCGCCAGCGCGTAGCCGCCGAGCCCGGCGGCCGCGATGCGCGCAGCGACGGCGAGCCGGTGGCGCCCGGCGGCAACGGGCCGCCGGGCGCAGAGAGGAACGGTGGACGCGCGAGCGTTCATCGGAGCGATGACGGGGGCGGGCTCAGTAGCGCCAGCGGAGCGAGACGGTCGCCGCGCGTGGTTCGCCGTAGTTCGGATAATCCAGCGTGGCCCAGTAGGTCTTGTCCAAGGCGTTGCGGAGAGAGGCGGTGAGCGTGAGATTCGGGCTGAAGCGATAGCTGGCGTTGAGGTTCACGAGCGCGAAGGCCTCCTGCGTCACGGTCGTCGTGCCGAGCGTCGGGTGATTGATGCCGACGCCGCTCTGTTCGCCCTGCCAGTTGACGCCGATACCGGCGGAGAGGCGCTCGAGCGCGCCGGTGAACTGATAGTTCGTGTGGAAGCGCAGCAGGTGTTCGGGGACGTTGGCGTAGGTGAGGTCGAGCGCGTGGCGTCGGGTGTTGACGTGCGAGTAACCGAGCGAGGCGGTCCAGCCCGGCCGGATGAAGCCGGTCAGTTCGAGTTCGAAGCCCTTGCTCGCGGTGCCGTCGACGCCGATGTAGGCGGAGCTGCCGTCGGGCAGCGAATTGTCGGGCACGCTCGCGTCGCGCACGGCGTAGTTGTCCTGCTTCGTCTCGAAGACGCCGAAGGAGACTTGGAAGCGCTTGGCGAAGAACTCGGCCTTGAGGCCGGCCTCGAGGTTGGTGCCGAGGACGGGCGAGAGGAGGTCGTTGTCCTTGTCCTTGTAGTTTTGCGGGCGGAAGATGTCGGTGTAGCTGGCGTAGGCGGACCAGGTCTCGTTGAGGTCGAACACGGCGCCGACGTAGGGAGTGACTTCGTCCTGCACCTTGTAGGCACCGGTGGTGGCGGTGTAGGCGCCGGTCGTGCCGTAGTTGTCGGTGCGCGTCTCCCACGAGCTGAGGCGTGCGCCGAGGATGAGCGAGAGCGCGTCGGTGGGACGGAGTCGGGCGGTGGCGTAGAAACCGCTCTGGTCGGTGATGGCGATGCGGCTGGCGCCGGTCTTGAGCAACGTGGGCTTGGGCGCGGTGCCGTCGAAGGTGCGGTAATCCGGGATGTCGTAGCGCCAGAAATAGGTGCCGCCGGTGATCGAGGCGTAGGTGGGCGACCAGGATTCGAGGTTGTTCAGGTTCCAGCCGAGCACGAGGTCGTGGTCGCGGCCGAAGGCGGAGATCTTGCCGGCGAGGTAGGCGTCGAGGCTGTCGCGCGTGTCCTCGGTCTCGCCGACGCCGGCGAGCAGCCAGAGGCCGGCGCCGGTCGTGAGGTTGGGGAAGCCTGAGGCGTAGACGCGCAGACTGAAGGTGCTGCCCTCGGTGCGGTTGTAGGCGGCGCGGAAGAGCCAGTTCTCGCCGAGCTTCTGCGTGAGCGTGAGGAAGGCTGTGGCGGAGTCGCGCTGCCACTCGGTCCAGTTGGTCGAGAAATTGGTCGCGCGCGGGAGCAGCGCCAGCGAACCGTCCGCGGCGAAGCGCGGGATCACGCCCCACATCGGCGCGGTCGGGTCGTTGTCCTGGAATTGGTAGCCGGCGCCGAGCGTGGTGGAGGCGGTGAGGTCGGCCTCGGTGGTGGCGAGCCAGGCGATTTTTTCCTCCTCGTAGCGGTCGCGGAAACTCCCGCGCGACTGCGCGGTGGCGACGAAGCGGCTGCGCACGCGGCCGTCGCCGGTGAGCGGCACGGTGACGTCGGCCTCGCTGCGGTAGTGATCCCAGGTGCCGGCGGTGGCGTTGAAGGCGGCGGCGAACTGCTTGCCCGGGCGTTTGCGCTGGAGGTTGACGACGGCGGAGGGAATGCCGGCGCCGGTGAGCAGGCCGTGCGCGCCGCGGACGATCTCCACGCGCTCGTAGAGGGCGGTGTCGTATTCCTGGTTGGTGCTGCCGCTGTAGGTGGGCATGCCGTCGACTTGGAACTCCGTGATCTGGAAACCACGCGCAAAGTAGAGCGGGCGCTGCGTGTCGTAGAACGCGACATGGACGCCGGTGACGTTCTTCAGCACGTCGTCGACGCTGAAGAGCGACTCGACGTCGAGGCGCGCCCGGTCGATGACGCTGATCGACTGCGGCGTCTGGCGGACGGAGAGCGGGAGTTTGGTGGCGACGACGGTGGGCGTGGCCGGGCTGTAGGTGTTGGCTCCGTTGACATGGAAGTCGTCGAGTTTGACGACTTCGCGGCCCGTGCCGGACGCAGCATCGTAGGCGATGTCCGTGGCAGCTTGGGCGCGCAGGGGCGGCGTTGAGGCCGCGAGCAACGCGGCGAGGCAGAGCAGGGAGGTGACGCGGGTCTGTTTCATGAACAAAAAATGAAGGACGGTGAAACGGTGCGATACGGGCTCAGCGGGCCGGGACGGCGATCGTCAGCGTGGCGACGTGGCGGATGGCCTCGTAAGCGCGGCCCTCGTGCTCGCCGGCGATTTTCTCCATGTGGCCGACTTCGAGCACGGCGGGCCCGGGCCACGGCGTCTCGATCGTCACGCGGCCGTCGGCGCCGGTCTTGAACGTGCGTTGCCAGCCCGCCGAGGTGAAGAGGATCACGCCGGCGTCGGCGAGCGGCTGGCCGCGCAGGAGGAGAGTGAAGGTGTCGCTGCCGGGCGCGACGGGCACGAGTTCGAGCGGCAACTGAGCGGTCGTGCCGGCGCGGCCGAGCTTCGCTTGATAGTGGACGAGTGTGGTGCCCTTCTCGGGGTAAAGGAGGTTGGAAAGACGGAGGTCGCCGGACGTGCTGCCGGTGGCGACGACGAGGCGGTCGTGGCGCACCTCGACCGGTAACTCGCGGCCGTCGACCGCGAAGGCGCGGGGCGCGCGGATGAGTTTGAGGTAGCCGTCCTGCGTCTCGCGGACGTTGTCCGCCCATTCGCCGAACCAGGCGGCGACGGCGCCGTCGGCGGGATCGCGTTCGAGCCAGACGAAGTGCGCTCGCGCCGTGGACGGCGCGAGCGCGATGAGGAGCGCGATGGCAAGGAGACGGAGGTGATGCATGGGTGGCGTGACGGGTGGTCGATCCACGCACGGCGATGGCCGACGGGCGCTCGCGCGGCGTGGAGCGATGAGTATCCCATAACGCCGGCGCGGCATTCCACCTGAGCGCGCCCAGAATCCACCTGTTGACGGTCGCGCGCAGGGCCGTCAGCGCGTGCCGCGGGCGCGGAGCTGGAAGGTCTTCGGGTTGATGCCGAACTGGCGGCGGAAGGCGGCGGCGAAATTGCTCGGGTTGCTGTAGCCGACGAGTGTGGCGGCTTCGAGCACGGTGGCCGCGCCGGATGCGAGCAGGCGGCGCGCCTCGTCCATGCGCCGCGCGCGGACGTAGCCAAAGACCGTGGTGCCGTGCACCTGCGGGAAGCTGCGCTTGAGCGTCGTCTCGCTTAATCCGACCTGTGCGGCGAGCTCGCCGAGCGAGGGCGGTGCGCCGAGGTCGCGCACGAGAATCTCAGCCGCGAGTCGCACCCGGTCGTCGGGGCCGACCGTGGCGGTGGGCCTGGGTTGAAGCGTGGCGCTCCAGGCGGTGAGGAATTCGACGAGCAAGTCGTGGCAGCGCGCGGTCAGCGCCATGACGCGGCAGACGCCGGCAAACGGGCAGCAGCGGATCGAATCGAGAGCGAGCCGCGCGCGCGGTGTGAGCGGGTGCGCGAAGCTCACCGCGCGTTCGGCCGCGCAGGCGCGCAACTGCGCGGCGCCGGCGCTGCCATCGCCCGACAGCAGTTCGTCCAACGTGGCCGGCGTGATGGCGATGAAGGCGTGAAAGCCCCGGCTGATCGCGTCTGCGGTGGTTTCCGGTGCGGGCGGAAAGCGTTCCAGCCGCATGCGTCCGGGCTGCAATTCGTAGACGAGGCGGACGACGTCGGCGGCTGGGGCGCGGCCGGTCGACTCGCCCCAGCCGAGCACGAGGCCGGGGCGGACTTCGAGCGCGAGCGGCGACGTTGGAACGGCCGGAGTTCCTCGCGATGTCGCCTTCGCCACGTTCAGCGCCGGTCGCTCAGGCCTGGTGCCGGCGGAGGGCGGAAAATTCATGGGGGGCGTGCACGAGCGTGCCGATGCGGGCTTGCGGACAGAGGCAGGCGAGGTGGCAGGCGAAGCAAAGGGTGGGATGCCCCGGGCCGGCGTCGTCGGGACCGAGGTGCAGCGTGATGGTCGGGGCTTCGTTGGGCCGCGCGGCGGTGGTGACGAGTGCGAGCACGAGCCCGGCTTGATCGGCGCAGAAGCTGACGATGCGTGCGAGGTCCGCGGCTTCCTCGGGCGTGGCGCAAATATCGCACTGCGTCACGCGCTGCGGTTTCATGGCGGGATGAACGAGCTGAACCGGGAGTTGGTGCCGCCGCCCGAAAATCAGAAGGGCGGGTAACGACAGAGGAGCACGAAGCTCACGAGCACCGCGCACGCGATGGCGAAGCGGACGATGAAGGAGCGGTCCTGTTGCGAGAGGCGGTGCATGGACGGCTCAGGCCGACGGCGCGGGTTGGGACGCGGCGCGGCGGCGCGGGAAGAAGCGCCGCCACGAGAGCGCGAAGCCGGTATAGACGAGGACGCAGCCGGCGAGACTGGCGAGTCCGGCCACCAACTGGCCGGGCCAGCCGAGCGCCTCGCCGGTGTGGAGAAAGCGGGTCCATGAACGGATCTGGCGCGCGGTGCTCAGGTCAGCGAAGCTCTCGCGGCGCAGCACCTCGCCGGTGAACGGGTGGAGCGTGAGCGTGGTGGTGGCGGTGCGCGGCCAAGCGGCGGGCGTGCGCACGATGACGGTCGCGGCCTGCGGCCCGCGGCGCTCGCTGCGTTCCCCGCCGGCTTCACGCGCGGGACGGCGCTCGGTCGCAGCCGGATTGCCGGCGGAGGCGGGCGCGGCGCC
>JAMPXH010000079.1 GCA_023701285.1 Candidatus Didemnitutus sp. | reverse complement strand
TCGTCGATCTGCCCGCCTTGGGCGACGATGCCCGCGCGCTCATCGTGCACCGCAGCCGACTCTCCTATCTCATCCTCAATCGCTTTCCCTACAACCCTGGTCACCTGCTCGCCGTCCCGTTCCGTCCGGTCACCGACCTCACCGAGCTCGATGCCGCCGAACGCGCCGACCTGATGGACGAGATCATCCTCGCCAAGGCCCTCCTCCAGGCCGCCATCAACCCCAACGCCTTCAACCTCGGCTTCAACCTCGGTGCCGCCGCCGGCGGCAGCATCCCGCACCTGCACGCCCACATCGTCCCGCGCTGGAACGGCGACACGAACTTCATGCCCGTCATCGGCCAGACCCGCGTGCTCCCGCAATCGCTCGACGCCATGTATCGCCGCCTCGCCGAGGTGCTGCCCACGCTGCCCGCCCGCGTCTGAACGCTCCGCCGCCCGCCCCTTCGTGTCCTCCCGAACCGTCCACTTCCCTCACGCCCGCCACCTCGCGCAGCTCTTCTGCAACGACGAAAAGAACCTCGCCGCCGTCGAACAGCGCCTCGCCGTCAAGCTCGTCACCCGCGACGAGTGGCTGAAGATCGACGGCCCCGCCGCCGCCATCGACCGCACCGAGGAGTTCTTCCAGCTCCTAGAACAAGGCCGCGCCCAAGGCATGGCGATGCGCTCCGCCGATTTTCACCGCCTCCTCGCCACCTACGCCGGCGAAAGCGGCCCCGAGCGCCTGCGCGCGCTCTTCTCCGAGCCCGTCCAGATCGGCACCGCGAAGCGCACCATCGTGCCGAAGACCATCGGCCAGAAACTCTACCTCCAGGCGATTCAGCAGAACCCGATCGTCTTCGGCATCGGCCCCGCCGGCACCGGCAAGACCTACCTCGCCATGGCCGCCGCCATCACCGCGCTGATGAAGAACCAGGTCCAGCGCGTCGTCCTCACCCGCCCCGCTGTCGAGGCCGGCGAGACGCTCGGCTTCCTTCCCGGCGACCTGCGCGAGAAGATCCTGCCCTACCTGCGCCCACTCTACGACGCGATGCACGACCTCCTCAGCGCCGAGGACGCCGCCAAGCTCGCCGAGAAAGGCATCATCGAGATCGCCCCGCTCGCCTACATGCGCGGCCGCACGCTCGCCAATTCCTACATCATCCTCGACGAGGCGCAGAACACCACGCCCGAGCAGATGATGATGTTCCTCACCCGCCTCGGCGACGAGTCGCGCATGATCGTCACCGGCGACGTCACCCAGATCGACCTGCCGCGCTCCAAGCCCTCCGGCCTCATCCAGGCCCCGCGCATCTTGAAGAACATTCCCGGCATCGAGATCCACCACTTCACCGCGAGCGACGTCGTGCGCCACCCGCTCGTGCAACGCATCATCGACGCCTACGAGCAGGCCAAGTCCTCCGGTGACGACCTCCAGCGCCCCGGCCACCCGACGCCGTAACGCGACCGCGCCGTGCCCGTCCGCCCGATCGAGCTCCAAAACCGCCATCCGCGGCTCCGCGTCCCCGCGCGCGAGGTGAAACGCGCCATCGCGCTGCTCGACGCACGCTTTCAAATCCTGCCGGCCGACCTGCCTACCTTTTCCCCGGCGCACCGGCGCGCGTGGCGCGCACAATCGAAGACTGAGAACAGGAAATTGAGCCTGCCTCCCGGCGGCTGCCCGCCCGGCGAGTTGTCGCTCGTCTTCCTGACCGACGCCGCGCTCGCGCAGGTCCACGCCGATTTCATGGACGACCCGACGACGACCGACGTCATCACTTTCGAGGGCGACCCCGCCGCCGGCCTCGCCGGCGAGATATGCGTCTCGGCCGACACCGCCGCGCGCTTCGTCGGCCTGGCCGGCACCGCGTCGCCGGGGCGCGCCGCCCGGAAGACCGCGGCCTTGCAGCCGGCGTTCGCAGAGGAGCTCACGCTCTATCTCGTGCACGGCTGGCTGCACCTCGCCGGCTACGACGACCTGCAGCCGGCCAGGAAGCGCCGCATGCGCGCCGCCGAGGCCCGGGCGATGAAATTGCTGCGCGCCGCCGGTGCGGTGCCCGCGTTCCGGCTCGGCTAAACCGCGCCTCAGCGGCTCGCGGCTTGGGTCGGCTCGCGGCCGGATCGATCGCCGCGGCGCAGGCGCGCGGGACAGTTCAGTCGCGTTTCGCGGTCAGGACAGCCAGCTCCAGCCGTTTCACTTCGCGCAGGATGCGGTTGGTCTGCATCTGCAGCCAGAACCACACCTTCACGAAGAGGACGATGAGGAACAGCACGAGCGCGAGGCCACCCCAAGACAGCTGCTCCCCGACCGTCGGGGCCGACAGGAACTTGTTCCCCGCCCACAGCGCACCCGCGAGAAGCACCAGGCTGCAGACGAAGGCGATGACGCTGATCATCCGCTGCCGCCCGCGAAACGTGCCGATGACTTCCTCGGCGAGGTTCGGTTCGGTGGCGGACGGATCGGCGTTGGCGCGTTGCAGCGCCGCTTGGATTTTTTGATCGAGGTTGTTCATGGTTGTTTCCTTTCGATTAAATGGCGCAGGGTTTCCCGCACCGCGAACAGGCGGGATTTCACCGTGCCGGCGGGCACCGCGATGATCTCGGCGATTTCCGCCGTCGAGCGGCCGAGTTCGTAATAAAGCTTCACCAGTTCGCGCTGCCCGGCCGGCAACGCGGCCACGGCCCGCTGCACCGCGCGGATTTCGTCCCGGGGATCGGCTTCACGCACATCGCCCGGTGACGCGGGCGTCAGTAGATCCCCTTCGGCTTGGACGCGCTCCATGCGCCGTCGCGCCTGCATCTCGCGCCGCACCCAGTCGGCCGAGCGTCGCTCGACGATCCGGAAGGCCCAGCGCGGGAAACACGCCGGATCCTCCAGCCGCGGCAACTGCCGCGCGATGTCGAGCCACGCATCGTGGGCGACCTCGTCCGCGGCCACCGGCCGGCCGACACGCCCCTGGGCCAGGCGCCGCAGATCGGCGCACCACAGCGCATGCAAATCCCGGAAGGCCGCCGCGCTGCCGCCCTGTGCCTCCAGCACGAGCAGCTCGGTCAGGACTTGTTTCGGTTCCGGTTTCATCGCCTTACACTCCAAGGTCGACGCCCAGCCTCGCTCGGTTCACTGCAATCGGCAATGCCTCCCCTGACGTAACGCAAAATCCTGTCCGGCAGCATTCTGCATGGCCGCCGAGGCCGAGCGCCCGATCACTCCCGAGAGGAGACCGGGCAACAACCACAAGATGACACGCGGAAGTTTGGCGTCCTACTCCGCCCGCCGATTGCGCGGGTGGTGCTTGGCGTGCTGGTCGAGCAGGCGGGAGGTTTCCACGGCGGTGTAGATCTGCGTCGTGGCGATGCTGGCGTGGCCGAGCATCTCCTGGATCGCGCGCAGGTCAGCACCGCCACCGAGCAGGTGCGTGGCGAAGGAGTGCCGCAGGAGGTGAGGCTTCACGGCCTTCTTCAGGCCGGCGTTGGCGGCGTATTTCTTTACGAGCGCCCAAAGCGTCTTGCGCGAGATGGCGCGCCCGCGACCGGAAAGGAAAAACTCGCTGCCGGTGCGCGGCTTCACGAGGCGCGGACGCGCGGATGCCAGGTATGTCTCGAGTGCTTCGCGCGCCTTGCCGCCGAGCGGCACGACTCGCTCCTTGTTTCCCTTGCCGAAGACGCGCACGAAGCCGTGTTGCAAATCCACTTGCTGCAGCGTGAGGCTGCAGAGCTCGGAGATGCGCAGGCCGCTCGAGTAGAAAAGCTCCAGCATCGCGCGATCGCGGATCGAGTGGACGTCGCCGCCGGCCGGGGCCGCCAGGAGCCGCTCCATCTCTGCGGGCGTGAGCGTCTGCGGCAGACGGCGGCGGAACTTCGGGCCGCTGAGCAGCTCCGTCGGATCGTCCGCCCGCGCCCCTTCCTTGACGAGGTGGCGGCAAAGCATGCGCACGGCGGTGAGTTTGCGCGCCTGGCTGGCCTCGGTGAATTCCTGGTCGGCGAGCCAGTGCAGCCACTCGGTGAGGTGGTGCGCGGTCGCGCGGCGCCAACCCGCGACGCCGCGGCGGTGCAGGAAGTGCGCGGCCTGCGTGAGGTCGTTCTGGTAGGATTTCGCCGTGTTGCGCGAGAGACCCTTCTCGAGCTCGACGTAGCCGAGGTAGGCGTCGAGGTCGTCCGCGAACGCCTCCGGCGCCGGGGGCATGGGCGGCTCCTTCGGCGGTTTTTCCGCGGGCGACTGCGCGCGCTTGGTCACGAGGGGCTAGAAACGAAAAGAGCGCGTTGAGGTCAACGCGCTCCAAGGGAAAATCAGGCGGCGGTCTTCAACGCCGGCGGCGGAAACCGCCGGGAGGCGGCGGCTGGTTCGGGTTGGTCTCGCGCACGCGGTAGGTGATGCGCGCCTTGTCGAGATCGTAGGGGCTCATCTCCATCTTCACCTTGTCGCCCGCGGCGATCTTGATGAAGTGCTTGCGCAGCTTGCCGGAGATATGGGCCAGCACCATGTGGCCATTGTCGAGTTGCACGCGGAACATCGTCCCGGGGAGAACCGTGATGATGCGGCCCTCCACTTCGATCGCTTTGCCGTCAGACATACAGGAAGAGGGGGTGCTGGCTGGTGAGTTGGGACATGTAGGATGCGTGAATAAAAGCCCCTTGTAACCGGGAAACGCGCCCCGTAGTCAAGGCTTTACCCGCCGGAGCATGGTCCGCGGGCGCCCGCTCGCGCCTGCCGTTTCCGTCGGGAAACGCCCATGTCCGACTTTCCGTCCGCCCGTCCCTCCCTGCCCTGCCCCTTCGCCAAGGCGCATCCCTCGCAGCTCATCCGCGACGACGCATTCTTCATGTGGCTGGCCTACAACCAGGCGATCGATGCGTGGCGGCAGGACGAAGTGCCGATCGGCGCGGTGATCGAGCTCGGGGGCGAGGTGATCGCCGCCGCGCACAACCAGCGCGACAGCACGCGCGATCCCACGGCGCATGCGGAGATCATCGCGCTGGGCCAGGCCGCGCGGGCCCTCGGGGACTGGCGGCTCAACGAAGCGACCCTCTACGTCACCAAGGAGCCCTGCCCCATGTGCTCGGGCGCCACGCTCATGTCGCGCCTCAAGCGCGTGGTCTATGCCGTCGGCGACCCCAAGATGGGCTGTCTCGGCGGAGCGACCGACCTGAACGCGTTGCCGCAAGTGAACCATCACCTGCTGATCACGCGGGGCGTGTTGGAGCAGCCCTGTCTCGAGCTGCTGCAGACTTACTTCCAACTGAAACGGCAGGAGAGCTGAACCGCTGCCGCCGCGCGCCTCCATGGCGCACCGCGGCGCGGAGACCGCATCAACGCGTGACGCGCAAACGGAAGAACAGCCGCCCTTCCGCGGGTGCACTGACCCGCGCTTCGCAATCCTCCCAGCCTTCCTTGGTCAGCGACGTCGAGGCGAAGATCGCCCGTGTCTGCCAGTTGACCAGATCGGTCGAATACTCGACGGCGTAGCTCACATCCGCCAAGCCGCTCGGGCGCGAGAAGGCGTATGTCCAAGTGGCATCCGCGATCCGCACGGTCGCCCATCCACTCGGCACGGGCGTGCGGGGATCGAAGCCGAGCGCGTATTTCCAGAGGTTGGCCAACCCGTCCCCCGCGAGCATCGCTGCGGGGTCGTCGAGACCCGCCGCCAACTCCGCGAGGCTGAAATACCGGGCGGTCCAGGAGTCATAGTTGGCCTGCACCAGGATCGTGCGCTCCACGGGTGCGGCCGCGGCGTGGTTGGCGTCGCCGGGTTGGGTGGCGCGCACCGTCACGGCGCCGGCGCCGGTGAAGGTCAGCGTGGCCCCGTCGAGCAGCGCCGGACCGTCCACCAGCGTAAACGACACCGGCAACCCTGAGGTCGCCGTCGCCACAAGGTTGAGTGGCGTGAAGCTGAAAGGCTGGTCCGCCGGCGCGAACGCGATGGTCTGCGTGGCCGGCGCGATCACGAGCGTGCCGGTTGCCGATCCCTCGTAAGTCGCATCCGTCACCGCGGCCATCACAGTGTAGCTGCCGGCCGCAGTCGGGACTTGGGCGGAGCCGTTGTAGGCGACGGCAACGTTGACGCCCGCGGGCGCGGTGGTGACGGTGACCGGCTTGGGCGCGCCATCGTAGACGGCGGAGAGATCGCCGAGCGTGATCGTGACCGGCGTCTTCAACACGCCGGCGGGCGCACGTCCCTGCCGTTGCGCGTTGCGCCGGAACATCGGCCACGGCGCATCGGTCGCGGGCCCGAGCCCGTTGCCGTTGATCGCATAGACGTAGCGATCGAGCGAGCCGATGTAGATCGTGCCGTCGGCCGCGATCACCGGGGAGGAGTCCACGTAATCGTCGGTGGCGAGCGACCAGCGCGGCGTGCCGTCGGCGTTCAGCGCGTGGACATTGTAGCCGCTGCCGAAGATGAGCACGCCATCGGCGCGCAACGCGGCGCTGGAATAGATGTCGAGGCCCATGCTGCGCCGCCACACCAGTGCGCCGGTCCGGCCGTCGATGGCGTAGAAATAACCGTCGGCCGAGCCCACATAGACGATCGGGCCGGCACCGACGATCGGCGACGCGCCGATCTCGCCGCCGGTCTGGTATTCCCAGAGTTTCGCGCCGGTGGCGCCGTTCAGCGCGTAGAGCTTGGTGTCGGTGGAACCGATGTAGACCGTGCCGTCGGCGCCGATGGCAGGCGACGAGATGACGTTGTTGCCCGTCTCGAACTGCCAGCGCAGCGTGCCGCCGGGAGTGAGCGCATAGACGTTGTTGTCCCAGCTGCCGAAGTAGATCGTGCCGTCGGGACCGATGGCGGGCGAGGAATCGACCCAATCACCGACCGGATAATTCCATTTCAACGAGCCGTTCGGATTCAGGGCGTAGAAGGAAGAATCGCCCGAGCCGAAATAGATCGTGCCGTCCGCCCCGAGCGCGGGAGACGAGGCGATGAACCCTTCCGCCGCGTAGCTCCACTTCAAGCGGATCGTCCCCGTCGGGTTCAGCGCGAACAACCGCCCATCCCACGAGCCGACGTAGATCGTGCCGTCGTCCGCCACGGCGGGCGAGGTGTCGACCCAGTCGGTCGGCCCCGGAAAACTCCAGCGCACCGAGCCCGTCGCCAGCAACGCATAGACCTTCCCCAGTGTCGTCGCTTCCACGCCGACGTAGATCGTGCCATCCGTGGCGAGGGAAGGCGAGCTGTAGACCGGCGCCGTGACATAGGAGCGCCACTTGCGCGTGCCCTCCTGCGCCGAAGCAGCCACGGCGGCCCACGCCAATCCCACCCACAGCGCGAATCCAACCAGCACGCGCGCCCACGGCATCCGCTGCGGATGGATTCGTGGCGTCATGAAGACTGCGGCGTCTCCGCCGCGAGACACAACCGGAACTCCGCGCCGCCGCCAGTCGATGCCGGCAGCAACTCCAGCCGCGCGCCCAGATGCACGGCGAGCTGGCGGCAGATGGCCAGCCCGATGCCCGCACCACCGGTCTTCGAGCTGCGCACCGGCTCGAAAAGCGACTCCATCAACGCGGGCTCAAGGCCGGGGCCGTTGTCCCGCACGGAAAATTCCCAGGCGCCCGTCGCGCCGGGTCGCGCGTGCAAACGAATCTCGCCCGTGCGCTCCGGTGCGGCTTCGCAGGCGTTGCGCGCGAGGTTGACGAGGATGGCGGCCGCGAGGCCGGCCGTGCGATTGTCGATCGGACGTTCGCCCGGCTCGATCTGCACGTGCAGGGCGACGCTCCGGCTCTCGGCCAGCGGCCGGACGCGTGCGGCCACGGATTCCAGCAATTCCGCGGCGGAGAGTTCGTAGCGCACGCCGGCGCGCTCCTCGTGGAGCAGGGTCACGACCTCGTTGACCATGTCGCGCATGCGCCGGGCCGCCGCCGCACCGGCGGTGACGGAGTCGGCGGACGCGCCCTCCTGCATGAGTTGTTCGAGGCCGGCGATGGGATTGCGCAGGCCGTGCACCAGATGCGCGGCCACCGCTCCGAGCGCGGAAGTTTTCGCGGCGAAAGTCAGCTCGCGGTTCGCCTGCGCGAGCTCGCGGGTGCGCGCCTCCAACGCCGCGTGCGCACGGCGCAAACGCGCCAGCGCCAGCAGCGACCCGCCGAGCATCAGCAGCGCGGTGCCCGCCCAGACCACGAACCCTTGGACAAGCAACCGCAGATCCATGAGGGCGAATTCCTCGGCCAGCGCCTCGCCATCGAGGATGAAGCGCGCGGCGCCAGTGAGCGTCTCTCCGTCCGCATCGTGCAGCGGCACGAGGATGTCGAGCACCGGGAAACGCGCCTCCTTGGTGCCCCTGCCCTCCCCATCCCAGGCGAAGTCAGACCGGAACAACACCACCGGTCGCCGCCAGGCCAGCCACGCCCAATCCTCCGCCTTGGGCTCGGCAACGGGAAATGGCGCCAGCCCCTGCGTCAACGGGTGTCCGGCGACGTCGAACACCTGCACGCCCAGCACGCCGTTGAGCCGCGCAGTCTGCAACGCAATGAGCGCCAGTTCTTCGTCCGCCTCGCGCAGTCCGACGCCGCCGAGCCGCTCGCGCTCGATGGCCCGCTGCATCTCCGTCACGGCCTGCAGCGCCACGCCCTCGCGGCGCAGCACTTGGCCGCGCAGGCCCACGCGCAACCAGCGGGTCAATCCGCCGATGCCCAGCGCGAGCACGAGCAGCAACAATACGCCCCAGCCGAGGAGCAAACGGGGACTGAGAAGACGTGCGCTCATTCGGGGATGGTCTGCGCCAGGTTATCCCATTCCCAGCGCAAGCCGAGGTAGGCGGTTTGGACGGAGAACTGCGAGCGCGGATCGTTCGAGCGGGTGCGTTCGCCTTCCCACACGCCGAAGAGCGCCCAACGCTCGTTCAGTTTCCACGTGGCTTCGAGGGTGCCGCGCAATTCGTCCTTGCGCCGCACCTCGGGATCGAGCCCGGCGCCTTCGAGCTGGCGCGGGAAACGGTAGCGCGCGGCGGTCGCGGAGAGCCGAACTTCCAGACGCTCGCCACGCCAGGTGGCCGTCGCGTTGGCTTCGCCGCGGTCGAAATCGAAGTAGCCGGTGCCGTTGTCGCGATTCTCCTCCCAGAGCGCGACGACGCCGAAACTCCACCGGCCGCCCGCGGGCGTCCAGCTGGCCTTGGCGTTGCCCTCGGTCTGCACGAAACGCAGGTGACTGCCGCTGATGGGACGCCCGCCGAGGGTGAATTGCGGCCGGTCGTCGTGGTCGCGCCAGCGCCGCACGCCGCCGAGGCTGAACTCGGATTGCTTGGCCCACGTGCAGCCGAGGCGCGCCGCCGCCTCGCCTTCGTTGTAGCCGTCGACGCCGTCGTGGTAACTGTCGCGCCGGTAGTTCCCCGCCGCCTCGACCCAGAAAGGGCCCGCCAGCCAGCGCACGGTCGGCCCGGCGACGAAGCCCTCCATCTTGAGCGGCGCGGTGCGCAGCTCCGCCTCGGTCACGGACACATCGAAGACCTGATCGTGGTGGTAGCCGCGCGTGGCGAACGTCACCTGCCACGGCGCCGCCGGTTGCCAGCGTGCCTGCGTCGCGACCAGCACGGTGCGTTCGTGATCGGTCTCGCTGGCGGAGAGGAAGCGATGCTCGACCGCGCTGAAGAAAACATAGCCATCCCACTCGCCCACGGGCAACCGCAGGGCCATCACCTCGAGTTCGCCCCGCAGGAGCGGGCTGCCATCCTCGCCGGTGTAGCTGAGCAGGACGTTGTCCCGATAACCGGCCGCCACACTCACGCTCCCGGTCAGCGACCACGGGGAAATCCCGCTCAGCGCGTCATCCGGGAGATCGTTGCCGGCCACGGGCACGGCGGACAGCAGGCCAAGCAGGCCCCACAAAAATCCTGGCCAGAGCGACCGGGTGACGCGGAAGGTGGTGGACATGCGGACGACGCGAAGGGAGATGAAGCGCCGGAGGGGACGGGGTGTGATGGCGGGTTAAGCGACGTCACAGCGGAGACGCCGGGCGAGCGTCCGCAGTTTCAGCGGGGGCGATCCGCCGCGCGATTCCGCGCCAAGCAAAAGCAGACGCCCCCGAAGGAGCGTCTGCAGAATGGGCTGAAACCCGGACTACCGGAAAGCGGCTCGATCAGCCGGTGGGCGACTGACGGCGCTGGTCGCGCTGGGCGCGGATGGCATCGCGGATGGCCTTGGCCAGCTCGCGTTGCTGCTGTTGCTGCTCACGCATGAGCTGGCGGAGTTCCGTGCGGATCGCCTCGCGGGCTTCCGGAGCGGCGGCGCGGAGTTGCGCCAAGAGGGCTTTGCGCTGCTCCATCAAGGCCTGCATGTCGGCACGATGCTCGACCATCAGGGCGCGGATCTGGGCCCCGAGGCCGGTGCCGGGAGGAGGCGTCGTGGGCGGAGTGGTGGTGTCTTGCGCGACCGCAGTCAGCGAGGTAGCCGCCAAGGCCACCGAAAAAAGAAGGGCTTTGGAGTATTTCATACGCCTTCCCCTTAAGCCTGCCGTGTGCCAAGTGCCTGAATTACTCTCTTGTTATTGCCTGTTAGCTATTTATAATAGTAGACCATCAGGAGCCGAAGAGGGAATTTGGGGCTCTTCACCCAACTCAAGCGTCTGACGTGGGTGTCAGGCCCCACTGCCGGGGCTGGTGGACTGCTTGAGCCGGTAGCGCACGTAATCGCGCGTGACGCCCAGCATGCGGGCGGCGGCCGAGACGTTGCCGCCCGCCTGTTCCAAGGCTTGGCGCACGATTTGATCGATCACACTTTCCAACGCGAAGCCGCTCTCGGGAAACGTGAAGCCCGACGGCAGCACGGCCGGTGCCGCGGTGGCCGCTTGGGCGTCGCCGCCGCCGAGGGCGCGGAAGTGCAAGCCATCCTCGGCGTCGAAAACGACGGCGCGCTCGATCTCGTGCGCGAGTTCGCGGATGTTGCCGGGCCACGGATAGGCCAGCAGACGGCGGCGGCCTTCCGCGGGGATCGCGCCAACCTTGATGCCGTAGCGCGCGGCGATCTGCTGCGCGAGGCGCGCAGCCAGTTCGAGCACATCATCGCCCCGCTCGCGCAGCGGCGGCAGACGCAGCCGGAAAAGATCGAGCCGTTGAAACAAGTCCGCCCGGAAACGCCCGTCGGCCACCCGCGCGCGCAGGTCGGCGTTGCTCGCGGCGATGATGCGCACGTCGACCGGCTTCGCCCGGCTGGCACCCACGCGCCGCACCATGCGGTCCTCGATCGCAGTGAGCAGCTTCGCCTGCAACGCCGGTGCCAGGCTCGGCACTTCGTCGAGGAACAGCGTGCCGCCCTCCGCCGCCTCCATGAGTCCGATGCGCGTCTTGGCCGCATCGGTGAACGCGCCGCGCTCGTGCCCGAACAGCTCCGACTCCGCCAGCGCCTCGGGCAACGCCGAGCAATTCACCTCGATCAACGGACCGCCCGCGCGCGGCCCCTGCCGGTGCACCCACCGGGCGAGCGTGGTCTTGCCCGTGCCGGTCTCACCCTCGATCAACACCGGCGGCAGCGGCCCCTGACAACGCCGGTCCGCCTCGAGGATCTTCCGCACCTGCGCCTCGACCTGTTGCAGGCTGCGTCCGAAGAAGAGTGCCTCGGCCGGAGCCGCCGCCCGCTCACGGAACTCCTCCGCGCGCCGCTTCCGCTGCGAGCGACGCGCGCGCTCGATGCGCACCGGCAGTTCCTCCAAGTCGAAAGGCTTCACCAGGTAATCCGCCGCTCCGAGCCGCATCGCCTCCACGGCGCCGCTGACGCCGCCTTCGGCGGTCATCACGATCGCCACGGTCGCCTCCGGCACGCGGCCGGCGCGCAACAGGTCGGTGCCGCGCCCGTCGGGCAGATGCACGTCCAGCAACACGAGATCGAAATCCAGTTCGCGCAACGCGCGCTCCGCCTCCGCGCACGCGGCCACCTGCGTGACCTCCGCACCCCAGGCCGTGAGACTCGCCGCGAGGCGACGCCGCAACAAGGCCTCGTCGTCCAGCACGAGCACCTGCAGTCCGGCCAAGGGTTCTGGCGCCATGACGCAGAGTCATGCCCGCCCGCAGCGCGGCCTCAAACCGAATTTAGCCGCGGCCCTCCCGCACGCACCGGTGTCACGCGCGACAGTTGACGCGACGCGAGGCCCGTGCACCTTCTTCAGCATCCTTCAACCCACCACGATCATGGCCTACGAACTGCCGAAACTCCCCTACGCCTACACCGCTCTCGAGCCGCACATCGATGCGCGCACGATGGAAATCCATCACTCGAAGCACCACCAAGCCTACGTCACCAACGCGAACAACGCGCTGAAGGACCACGCCGATCTCGCCGCGCTCGACGTCAACGCGCTGATCGCCGACCTCTCCAAGGTCCCCGAGGCCATCCGCGGCGCCGTGCGCAACAATGCCGGCGGCCACAGCAACCACGCGTTCTTCTGGACGATCATGGGCTCGGGCAAGGGCGGCATCCCGACGGGTCCGCTGGCCGATGCCATCAATGCCACGTGGGGCTCGTTCGACGCTTTCAAGGCCGAGTTCGCGAAGGCCGCCGCCACGCGCTTCGGCTCCGGCTGGGCCTGGCTCTACGTCGGCGCGGACAAGAAGCTCGCGATCGGCTCCACCGCCAATCAGGACAGCCCGCTCATGGGCAAGGCCGTCGCCGGCATCGAGGGCAAACCCGTCCTCGGCCTCGATGTGTGGGAACACGCCTACTACCTGAATTACCAGAACCGCCGCCCCGATTACGTCACGGCGTTCTGGAACGTCGTCGATTGGGACGCGGCGGCGGCGAATTACGCCGCGGCACTCAAGTAAGGCCGGCGTCGGCTGCAAAGGAAACGGCGCGTTCGGAGAACTCGCCCTACCCGCGCACCCTTTAGTTCATCTTTCGAGCCGCGCCGCGAGGCGCGGCTTTTTTGCTGCGGCCGCCCGCGGTCGCGGCCTGGCGGCGAGCGCGGTGCGAGCCGTCGCCGGGCGCGCGGTGCAGCGCGAATCCCGGCCCCTATTCCACGGATCGCTGGCGTTCGCCGCTACATGGGTGGGCGATCAATCCACGGCAAACGTCGCCGGAGGAATGAAATCGGCGCGGTGCCTCAGCCGGACTCATGCAGTTGGACGCCACTCCCGACTGATGAGCTCCTGACCATGGGGGGTCGCCGCTGTCCCAGTGACGACAGGCGTCGGTAGGGACACCGACGCCCACCTCCTGCATGATCCCGCCTCAGCCCTTTTCCTTCATCACGAACACGCCGTCCCAGTTGGGGCCGGGCGGGTTCAGTTTCATGTGGTGGCAGCGATCGATCATGATGAGCGAGGGATTGCTGTCGATCGCGAGCGCCTTGCTCGGCTGCATCGGCTCGAGCCGCGCGCTCTGTTGGAACAACTGGAGCGCGCCGTCCCAATCCTGCGCGTGGTAACGCTCGACCGCCTGCGCATGCAAGCCGAGGCACTCGAAGGTCTGCGGCGACAGCTCATTGCGGAACCCCATGATCTCGTGCACCGGCACGGGCAAAGACCGGCCCTTGACGACGATCTTGTCGAGGAAGCGGAAGACGATGCGGTCGCCGCCGTGCTTCTCGCACTCCACGCGCGTGGTGTCGGTAACCATGGTGTAGACGCCCATCAGCTTCGCGCCGGATTCCATGCGCGCGGCGAGGTTCACGTTGTCGCCCATCATCGTGTAACTGAAACGCGTGCGGCTGCCCATGTTGCCGATGATGGCGGCGCCGGAGTTCAGGCCGAGACGGGCGCGCAGGTTGTGCACGACGGGCGGCCATTTGTCGCCCTCCTTGCGCCATTTCTGGCGCAGCAGCTCGATCTGCTGCTGCACGCGGACGGTCGCGACGCAGGCGCGGTAGGCGTGGTCGGGCAACGGGAGCGGCGCGCCGAACATGGCCACGATCGCGTCGCCGATGTATTTGTCGAGCGTGCCGCCTTCCTCCTGGACGATGTCGGTGCAGGCGGTGAGGTATTCGTTCATCAGCTCGACGAGCCGCGCGGGAGTCATGCGCTCGGAGAACGTGGAGAACGACTGGATGTCCGAGAAATAGGCCGTGATGACTTCCTCGTGGCCGCCGAGTTCGGGTTCCTTGCCTGCCTCGATCAGGCTGTTGACGACGGTGGGCGCGAGGTAGGCGCTGAACATGCCCTTGATGCGGCCCTTCTGGCGCTCCTCCGCGATCAGTTGCAGCACGGTGGCGAGGAAGCCCGTGCTGAAGGCCGAGAGCACGGCGGCGGAGACCGGCACGACGAGGTGCACGACGGCGAACAGGTGGAAGCTCACGAGCACGAAGCCGATCAGCAGGAGCAGCGCGAGCACCTTGGCGAAGAGGCTGCGCGCGCCGCCGGCGATGCTCAGCCCGGCCACGGCGATCGTGAGGCCGAACACCACAGCCCAGAGCACGAACGGCGGCGTGCGGGTGAGGTATTTCTCGGCGAGGATCGTCTTCACCAGGTTGCCGTGGGCGCCGACCTTCGGCACCGGCACCTGATCGAAGGGCGTGCTGGCGAGGTCCTGCAACAACGGGTCGGTGGGCCCGATCAGCACGAGGGCGTGCTCGAAGCGGCGGAAAAACGCCTCGGCCTCGGCGCGCTCCGCCTCGGATGCCGAGGTCAGCATTTCGCCGGCGATGAGGATGTTCGCGAGGCTCGTGCGCGGATTGGCCATGGCGTCCATCCACTCGGAGAACCAGTTGATCTCCACGAGCTGGCCGTGGGCGAGCGGGATGCGGCGCAGCACGGCGCCGTCCTCGGCGCGGAAGAGTTCGAGCACGTCGCCGTTGCGGCGGACGGAGCCGGGCGGCAGGCCCAGCTCGAGGCAGGCGAGCTGCACGCCCATGTGCCAGAAAGTCGGGCCGACGGTCTCGGCGAACATGGCCGCCCAGCGCGGTGTCTCGTCGCCACCGATGCCGTAATCGATGTCGATCAGCCCGATGGTGGCGGACCAGGCGGGGTTGACCATCGGGTATTCCGGGAGCTCGGGGACGTCGTTCTTCTCGCGGTCGGTGAAGCCCAGACGCAACAACGGGAATTGCCGCACGGCGTTCTTGATCGTGACCGCCTCGCCGACGGTGTATTGCGCAGCGAGCACGACCTGCGGGTAGCTGCGCACGACGCGGGCGAGGGCGAAGTTGCCCTTCCGGCTGTCTTCGGGGCTGACGAGCTCGGAGTGCCCGAGGTTGGAGAAGACGAAGTCGAAGGCGACCGCCTTGGCCCCGCCGCGCTCGATGAGCAGGCGCGCCGCATCGGCGAAGCGCTCGCGGCTCCACGGCCGCTCGCCGATGCGCTGGATGGCGAGCGTGTCGACGTCGACGTAATAGACCTTGGCCGGCGAAGGCAGCGCGCCGCGGTAACGGTAGCGCAGATCGAGCAAGAGGTTCTCGATGCTATCGAGTTTGCCGGTGTGCCCCAGCAACGCCCAGAAGAAGGGGATCGGCAGCAGGAGCACGATGCGCCAGTCTAACGTCCAGTTCGCTTTGGCCACGGCGCGGGACAGTAGCGTCCGCCGCGGGCAATGAAAGGGAAAAGGCGCCGGGCCGCGGCGACGGGGCAAGGAACGACGCCACGGCAGCGGTGCAGAGCGCGGGCGCGCGGGCCCGGCGGCGGACAAAAAAACGCCCGGCTGCGTTCGGCGCAGCCGGGCGGTTTGCTTGTGTGTGTGCTGGGAGCGTTCTACCCCAAATTACTTGATGAAGAGCATCTCTTCGTAGGTCGGCATCGGCCAGTTCTCGTCCGGGCAGATGCTCTCGAGCGTGTCGATGACCTTGCGGATGTCGCCGAGCTTCGGGAGCACTTCGTGGCAGAGGTGGCTGGCTTCGTCCTCGAGCCCCTTCGCGTGGTGGGCGCGGAGCGTGGCGAGGGCGGTCATCTCCTGGTTCAGCTCGGAGATGAGGGCGGTGACCTTGGCCAGGAGCGCGGTGTCGGCCTCGACGCCGGCGGCCTTGAGGGCGGCGACGTTCTGGGCGAGCTCGGTCTGGTAGCGGAGTGCCGTCGGCAGATACTTGGTGTTCACCAGCTCGGTGACGATGTTGGCCTCGACCATGATGGCCTTGACGTATTGCTCGTAGGCGATGTCGCGGCGGGCCTCGAGTTCGCGCTTGGTGAGGATGCCGAACTTCTCGTAGGCGGCGATGGTGGACTTGGCGGCGAGCACCGGCACGGCGTCGACGGTGGTGCGGAGGTTCGGCAGGCCGCGTTTCTCGGCCTCCTGATGCCATTCCTCGGAGTAGCCGTTGCCGTTGAAGATGACGGCGCCGTGCTGGACGGCGATCTCGGTGAGGACATCCTGCACGGCGTCCTCGAACTTCTTCGACTTGGGCGCCTTCTCGAGCTTGGTGGCGATGTAGTCGAGCGACTCGGCCATGATGGTGTTCAGCGCGGCCAGCGGGGCGGCGATGGACTGGTTGGCGGCGACGGCGCGGTATTCGAATTTGTTGCCCGTGAAGGCGAACGGCGAGGTGCGGTTGCGGTCGCCGGCGTCGCGCATGAGCAGGGGCAGCGTGTCGACGCCGAGATGCATCGTGCCGGCGGCCTTGGAGGACTTGGCCTTGCCCTTCTTGAGCTGCTCGAAGACGTCGGCGAGCTGCTCGCCGAGGAAGATCGAGATGATGGCGGGCGGGGCCTCGTTGGCGCCGAGGCGGTGGTCGTTGGAAGCGGAGGCGACCATCGCGCGGAGCAGGCCGCCGTGGCGGTGGACGGCGCGGACGACGGCGGCGCAGAACACGAGGAACTGCATGTTCTGGTGCGGCGTGTTGCCGGGCTCGAGCAGGTTGCCCTGCGCGGCGTTGCCGAGCGACCAGTTGAGGTGCTTGCCGGAGCCGTTGACGCCGGCGAAGGGCTTCTCGTGCAGGAGGCACTCGAGGCCGTATTTGCGGGCGACGCGCTTGAGCGTGATCATCAGCAACTGCTGGTGATCGGCGGCGATGTTGGCGTTCTCGTAGATGGGCGCGATCTCGTATTGGGAGGGCGCGACCTCGTTGTGGCGGGTCTTGACCGGCACGCCGAGTTTGTAGAGCTCGGCCTCGCACTCGTGCATGAACGCGAGCACGCGGTCCGGGATGACGCCGAAGTATTGATCCTCGAACTCCTGACCCTTCGGCGGCTTGGCGCCGAACAGCGTGCGACCGGCGGTGAGCAGGTCGGGGCGGCTGAGGTAGAAGTGGCGGTCGATGAGGAAGTATTCCTGCTCCGGGCCGGCGGTCGCGGTGACCATCGGGATGTTCTGGTGGCCGAAGAGTTTCAGGATGCGGCGGGCCTGCTCGTCCAGCGCCTTCATCGAGCGGAGGACCGGGGTCTTCAGGTCGAGGGCCTCACCGGTCCACGAGACGAACGCAGTCGGAATGCACAGCGTGACGCCGTTGGCGTTCTCGACGAGGTAACAGGGGCTGGTGACGTCCCACGCGGTGTAGCCGCGGGCCTCGAAGGTGGCGCGGATGCCGCCGGAGGGGAACGACGAGGCGTCGGGCTCGCCCTGCGCGAGCTGCTTGCCGGAGAATTCGGCGATGGCGCCGCCGCGGCCGTCGGGCTCGAGGAAGCTGTCGTGTTTCTCGGCGGTGATGCCGGTCAGCGGCTGGAAGACGTGCGCGTAGTGCGTGGCGTTGTGCTCGAGCGCCCAGTCCTTGATGGCGGTGGCGACGATATCGAGGACGGCGGCGTCGAGGGGCGCGCCCGTGTCGATGGTCTTGCGCAGCGACTTGTAGGCGCCCTTGGGGAGGCGCTGCTGCATGATTTTGTCGTTGAAGACATTTTTGCCGAACAGGGCGGCGGAGTGGCTTTCAGTGAAAGCCACGGTCTTCGACGTGCGGTAGTTGTTGGCCGCAGAGATCGCCGCGAGGCGCGAGGGGCTGACGCTCATAGTGAGGGTGTGGGAACGCAGGGTTTTATGGGCGAACCAGCGCCACCGAACGGCGCAGGCTCGTGCGCGGGTGAAAGCCGGTTCCGTGCCAATCCTGTTACAGGCCCCGGAAAAATTCGGCTATGTCGGACTCTCCGCTGGGCTTTTCCAGCCGGGCGAGCCGGGACGCGTCACTCCTTCAAGGCTGATTTCGGCACGCGGCGGACCGTGATGAAGCGGGCACGGAAGAGCTCGTCCATCAAGTCGCGCGTCGCCTGCGGAATCCGGTTCACCAACTCGTCCAACGGCGGCAGCGAGCCGCCGGTCTCGGGCTCCGGAGCCGCCTGATTCGCGGCAGGGCTCGTCGGGGCGAAACCTTGCGCGCGTTGCTCGGCCAGAAAGGCTGATTCCTCGGCCTCGTCCGGCCCGAGCGGGGCGCCGTCGTCGGCCGACGGAGCATCCGTGAGGATAGAGCTGGCCGGGGCGTCCTCCTCGCCGGAGGCGGCAGGGGCAGCGGAAGTGGAGGCGCGAGGCTCGCCGGCCGGAAGGGCGACGGCGTCAGGCTCCGGCCTCAGTCGTTTTTTTTTGAGCCGTCCTCGGGCAGGCTCTCGGCCAGCGTCGCGATTTCCTTGATG
>JAMPXH010000078.1 GCA_023701285.1 Candidatus Didemnitutus sp. | reverse complement strand
TGAGGCGCGCGTTCTGGCCCTTGCGCCCGATGGCGACGGCGAGGTCCTCGTTGGCGACCTTCACGAGCATGCGCTTGTTCTTTTCGTCGAGCACAATCTCGCGCGGGACGGCAGGCTTCAAGGCCTCGATGAGCATCTCCTTCGGGTCGGCGTGATAGGGGATGATGTCGATCTTCTCGCCGCCGAGCTCGCGCACGATGCTCTTCACGCGGGCGCCGCGGGCGCCGACGCAGGCACCGACCGGGTCCACCTTGGGATCGCCGCTCGTGACGGCGATCTTGGTGCGATAGCCCGGCTCGCGGGCGAAGGCCTCGATCTTCACGGTGCCGTCGGCGATCTCGGTGACTTCGAGTTCGAAGAGGCGGCGGACAAATTTCGGGGTCGCACGGCTGAGGATGACCTCGGGGCCGCGGCTGGAGTTCTCGATCTCGAGCAGCAGGCAGCGGATGCGCTCGCCCGGGGCGTATTCCTCGCCGGGGACCTGCTCCTTGCCGGGCATCACGGCCTCGGCCTTGCCCAGGTCGATGAAAAGGTCGTTGCGCTCGCGACGGCGCACGGTGCCGCTGACGATGTCGCCGACGGAGTCCTTGAAGTCGTCGTAGATGCGCTCCTTCTCGAATTGCCGGAGCTTCTGCATGATCGCCTGGCGCGCGGTCTGCGCAGCGATGCGTCCGAGGTAGGAGGGATCGATTTCCTTCTCGATGGTGTCGCCCACCACCGCACCCGCCTTGAACACCTGGGCCTTCTCGATGTGGATCTGCGTCTTCGGATCCGCGACCGAATCGCTGACCTTCATGACCGCCCACGCCTTCAGCTGCCCGTTCTTCGGGTTGATCTCGATCTTGAGTTCCTGTCCGGAGTTCACGCCCTTCAACGCGGCCGTCTTGATCGCGTTGACGATGGCGGAGATCATATCGGCACGCGGGATGCCTTTCTCCTTCTCCATGTATTCGAGGACGGACAGGATTTCGCTACTCATGATGTTTGATTGATGGGAAAAAAAAAGCGGACCCGAGGGCCCACTCAAATAAAGTGAACTTGATGCTGGGAGGTTAAATTAGGGGCCGGTGCAAACTGTTGTCAAGCACGCCGCCGGACGCGGACGCCTGCGATTCATCAGGCACTTACAGCGAAACGTCCCGGCGCAGAAACCACGCCATCAGACCCTGCGCAAACCCATGGCAATGCGGCTGGTCGCGCCCCCCGCTGACCCCGAGCTTGCGCAGCGCGCGCCCGATCCGCTCGGGTGCGTCGCCGGGGAACCACTGCAACCACAGCGCCGACAGGTCCCGCCCACTCCGCGCCGCCGCCAGCGGCAGCAATCCATCGCACACCAAGGTGTGCCAACGCAATCCGCCCACCGCCCCGCCGGTGACCTGCTGGTTCAAGTCCGCCGAAAGCGCACCGAGACGCCGGTCACGCCGCAGGATCGACCCGTTCAAATCAGCCCTCGTCGCGTCCGGTCGCGCAGACAGCGAGCGAGCCCATTGTTCCAGTCGCTCCGGCCAATCCGGCCGCTGCTGCGCCCAAGCGGCATATTGAGCCAAGCGGAGCGAAGGACGGTTGGCCGGACGAACGCCGTGCAGCCGCCACGCGTCGCCCACGCTGGCATGCACACTCGCCAGATCGATCCCGCCCCGCCACGCCGCCAAGGGCCAGCGCCCGGCCACCGCCAGCATCGGCACGCGATTGTGCCGGTAGCCGAGAATTTCCAAACCGGTGTGATGCGCCGCCTCGACCCAACCGAGGCGTTCCACACGCTGAGCGGCATAGTGGACCTTCGCCCGCCAGCGGGCGACGGCGAGTTCATGCAAAACCTCCCGCACCTCCCCGACCGGCCGGCTCGCCAGCTCCGCCGTGCGCGTCCACTCGTCGCGCGCCGTGAGATCCTCAAGCGCATCGTCAGCCGCGTATTCCTCGAGGTCGCGATGCAGCCGCGGCAACAGCACGAAGGCCGGGATGGTCCCGCCCGCGGCATTCCGCACCGGTTTTTCCCGCGTGCCGGGTGGAAAGAGCAGCACATGCAACACCACGTTGGCATAGGCGGGGTCCTCGCGATGCCCGTGCGCCTCCCAATCGCTGGCATGGAAATGCACCTCCACGTCTCCGCTGCACTCGATGCCACCGAGGCGCAACCGCGCGCCCTTGAAGTCGGGGCCGCCGATCAGGTTCCAATGCCCCGGCGAAAGGATCTCGAGCGTGCGCCCATCCTCCAGCCGCGCCGGTTGCGCCGAGAAATCCTGTCGCAGCCAGATTTTCTGCACGACCCGTTCCGCCACGGTGAACGGACCGTAGAGTCCCTGCATTTCGGCCACGGAATCGCGCGCGGGAGCCATGAGTGTAAGCGGTCGCCTGTCTGGCCCGACGCAGCGAACTTGCAGGCTGGACACTGTTGGAAAACCGCCAACGCTGCGAGCTGAAACACGCTCTTGGAAGGGTGGCAGAGTGGTCTATTGCGGCGGTCTTGAAAACCGCTGAGGCGCAAGCCTCCGGGGGTTCGAATCCCTCCCCTTCCGCCAGCGCCACGCGGCACATCATCAGGCGCCGGAGAACTCCATCCGGACATCGCATTTTTCGGCCGGCGGCTTGATTCCGTATTCCGGGAACTGACTACAGCTCTCCCTCTCGATTCACGCCAATGGGGGGGTGGCGGGAATCGGGGCACCTTGGTAGTCTTGCAATCTACCCGCATTTCTTTCGCCCGGCCGATGCGCTGTTTTGCCCCGGTCAACCCGATGACCTAGACCTGACAGTTCGTCCACCCGCTCGACACGCAGCCTCCGAGCCTGCGAACTCTCCCCTACCCATGCTGTTTGTCCCCCACCGCCGAAGCCTGCGTGCGTGCTTTCTGTTCGCCGTGCTCGCGGGGGCGGCCTCCCTCGCAGACGCCCAAACTCCGGCCCGGGTCAATCTCGCCAAATACCAACGCGTCACGGCGAGCATCCAAAACAGCACCTACGAGCCCGACTTCGCCGTCGACGGCCTCGTCAGCAATTTCCACTCCTGGCGCACGGGCAATCAGACCGGCCCCCACTGGTTGGAAGTCACCTACCCGCAGCCCGTCACCGTAGCCGGCGCGCAGGTCTATCTGGGGCTGTGGGAGACCGCCGCGGGCGCCCAAATCCACGGCAATTTCCGCTTCCAACATCACAACGGCCTCACCTGGGTCGACATCCCCGGCTCCTCCGTCACGGGCAACACGCAACCCGAGGTCAACGTCGTCTTCACCGCCCCGGTCACCGCCACGCGGTTCCGTTTTTTCAGCACCGACAGCGGCAGCCGCACGCTGCGCGAGCTCGCGTTCTTCCCGCCCAACCTTGTCGACGGGACCGAGCAGGGATTCCCGCCCGGCACCGACGTGCGGCTCAACCTCGCCTACCTGCGCCCCGCCACCGCGAGCTCCGCCGTCCTCAACAACGCCTACGGCGCCGGCTACGCCAAGAACGCCTTCGACGGCTACCGCGACAACGCCTCCCGCTGGATCTGCGCCAGCACCGCCGCCGGCGAGTGGATCGAGGTCGACCTGCTCGCCCCGCACGCCCTCGGCAGCGCGCATGTCCACAGCGGCTTCATCGATCCGGTCAACAATCCCGAGCGCCTCACGGTGCAGCCGATAGCGGACTTCACCCTCCAGTATTTCGACGGCACCAACTGGCTGCCCATCCCGGGTGCGACCATCACCGGCAACACCGAGGTCTCGCGCGCCATCGAGTTCACCACGCCCGTCACCACCACCAAGCTCCGCCTCCTCACCACCAGCGCTTCCAACGCCCGCCTGCAAGAGCTGCTCGTCTTCCCGCCGCGCGCCGGCGGCTACGCGCTCGGACGCGAGACGCTCGACGCGGCCGCGCCCACCTCCACGTGGGACCGCTACTCCGATTCGACCTACCGCCTCCGCAATCGCGGCCCCGATCTCCGCCTCGGCCTCGGCAGCGGTCAAATCGTCTACACCACGCCGGGCACTCCCATCTCGACGGACATCGAGTGGCAACTGCTGCTCAACCACCGCGACGGCAGCTACCGCATCCGCCATCCCGCGACCGGCCTCTGCCTCGCCCTCGAAACCATCAGCACAACCGCCGGCACGGCGGTCGTCGCCCAGGACTACACCGCGCTCCCCCATCAGGATTGGTGGATTGTCGAGGATCCCGCCGACACCGCCTCGCCCAAGCGCTTCCGCCTCGTCAACGTCTACTCCGGCCTCGTCCTCCAATCGCGCAACGCCAGCACCAGCTCCGGCGCCTCCGTCGTCGTGCAACCTGCCAACGACACCCTCGCGCTCCAATTCTGGAACGCCAACTTCCAACGCCACTACCCGAAGAAAGGCATCGCCGGCACCAACAGCGTCATCCGCACCTCCGTCAATCCCTACGTCACCGGATCGGACCTCACCTTCATCGAGGATTTCTACCGCCGCCTCGGCGGTTCTTGGAGTTACTCTTGGGGACGGCAGACCAGCGACACCTTTCCCTACATGGATGCCGCGCACGCCTTCAGCCCGATGCAGTGGGGCAATTTCAACTGGACGCACGGCACCAACCAAGGACCGCCCGACAACATCTACCGGGACCTGCAATCCAACCCGAAGCCCGTCTATCTCCTCGGCTTCAACGAGCCCGACAAAAGCGAGCAGGCCAACATGACGGTCGCCGACGCCCTCGCCCGCTGGCCGCGCTTGGAAGCCCAGCAGGTCCCGCTCGTCGCCCCCGTGCCCGCCAACGCGCTCGGCACCTGGCTCGACGGCACCGCCGGTTTCCACGCTTTGGCGAACTCCCTCGGTTACCGCCGCGACTACACCGCGGTGCACTGGTATGCCTCGCCCGACTCCAACGGCGTCATCTCGCACCTCCAAAGCGTCTACAACAAATACGGCCGCCCCGTGTGGCTCACCGAATTCTCCGCCGTGCGCTGGAGCGGCACCGCCACGTGGACCGAACGCGACAACTTCAACTTCCTCGCCGAATTCATGTGGCGCGCCGAAGCCCTCACCTGGCTGAAACGCTACTCGCTCTTCGCCTTCATCCAAGCCTCGCCCGGGGCGAACCAATCCGCGCCCGACCCTGCCGAGGCCCCGCGCTCCAACGCCCTCCGCGCCGACGGCAGCCTCACGCCCTTCGGCGCGCTCTACGCCGGTTGGGACGGCGTCACCGACGTCCTCGCCGATCGCGCCTACCACATCCACAACCGCGGCGTCTTCGAGCGTGCCCACAATCCCGGCGGCGCCGCCGCGCCCACGCTCGTTGATCCCAACGTCACCGAGACCGGCACCCAATGGTTCCTCTCGCCCGGCCTCACCGCCGGCACGCATCGCCTCATCTCCACCCTCGACGGCCGGCCGCTGCGCACAAGCAACGGCACCACGGTCACCTTCGGCACGGTCGGCCAGACCGACCCGAGCGTCGAGTGGCGCCTCGTCGCCGATCAGCACGGCTGGTATTTCATCGAGCATCCGGCGACCAGCAAGCGTCTGAAGGACAACGGCACCGCCGCCACGCCCACCGCGCCCGGCGTCGCCGGCACCTACACCTTGGAAGGCCTCACGCAGACCGGCGACCGCTTCAAATGGCGTTTCGTCCGGCCCGCCGTCGTCGAGCCGGCCGGCCCGCCCGCCGCGCCCGCCGATCTCGCCGCCTCGGTTTCCGCCAACACCATCACGCTGACCTGGTCCGCGGGCGACAGCACGACCACCGCCTACACCGTCCAACGCTCCGCCACCGGCGCCGAACCGTGGACCAACCTCGCCACCGACCTCACGGCACGCACCTTCACCGACACGTCCCTCGCCTACTCCACGAGCTACACCTACCGCGTCACCGCGACGAATCTCTTCGCCCTCACCTCCGCGCCCAGCGGCTCCGTCACCGCCACCACCGACGCGCCCGCGGACCCTTACGCAGCGTGGACGTTGGCCAACCTCAGCACCTTGCCCGCGGCCCAACAACTCTCCGGCGCCGATCCCGATACGGACGGTTCGACCAACCTGATCGAATACGCGCTCGGCACCGATCCGCGCACGCCGGCGCCGAGCGCGGCGCACACCAACGCGGTCAATGGACGCCTGCAATTCACCTTCCGCCGCGCCGTCGCCGACTTGGATTACGAAGTGCTCGGCAGTTCCGACCTCGTCACCTGGTCGGTCATTGCCACCAATCCCGGCACCATCGGCGAACAGGTCACCGTGCCCGACACCCTCACGCTCACCGAATCGCCGCGCCGCTTTCTCCGCCTGCGCGTCACGAGTAACTCACTGCCGACCCAAGGCGGCTGAGAAAAAATGCTGGCTCGCGCTACGGGCGAGCCGCGCGCAAGACCTGCCGCGCCCCCGCGTGCGTCGGATCGAGGCTGAGCGTGCGCTGCGCCGCCGCCTGCGCGCCCGCGCGGTCACCCGTGCGCAGCAGCACTGTGGCGAGCGCGAACGGGTAATCCGCCTCCGCCGGCGCCGCGCGCTCGGCCTGCCGCAGCGCCTCCGCCGCCTCGGCGAGACGCGGTGTCTGCGCGAGCAACAGCCCGAGGTTATACCACGCGCGGTCGAGCTTGGGATCGCAGTGCACGGCGAAGCGGAAGGAGTTTTCCGCCTCGGTCATGCGGTTGGCCTCGGCGAACGCGAGCCCGGCGCGGAAAGCGCTGGGGCCGCCGCGCGCGCCCGCCAACTCCGCCGCGCGATAAAATTCCGTGCCGGCTTCGCCCGCCCGGCCCTGCGCAGCGAGCACGAAGCCGTGGGCCTCGCGGATCGGCGGCGAGTGCGGGTCCCAGCGGACCGCGAGCGCCATCTCCGCCTCCGCGCCGGCGAGGTCGCCGCGGTTGGCCTTGTCCTGTCCGAGCCGCATCCGTCCCGAAGGCTGGTCGAGCGTGAGCGCGAGGTAGTCGTCGAGTTCCTTCCGCGCCGGCGAACCCGCGGGCAGCTGTGCCGAGAGCGCCCAAGCCGCGTCGATCCGCACGAGACGCACAGGGTCCTGCAACAGCGGACGGAGCAATTCGCCCGCGTCCGGTGCGCCGGAGAAGTAGCGCGCGGCCGCGGCGCGTTCCAGCGGATCGGCGGCCTGGAGCGCGGCGCGCGCCGCCTCGCGCCCGAGCGCTGCACCGCTCGTCTGCGGCAGCAACGAAAGGTAAGTCGCGCGCCACGCGGGGATGTCTTCGGTGTGCAGGATATCCACCAGCCCCTGCGCGGCGTGCGGCGCATCGGCCTGCGCGGCGGCGATCGCCCGGGCGCGACCGCGTTGGCGCGACCGCACCTTCGTGCCATACCACTCGTCGGCCTTGGCGATGTTCCAGTCGAGACCCTTGTCGCCGTGGCAGCGGCTGCAGGCGTTCGGGATGCCGAGCTCCTTCGTCAGCAGCGGATCGGGCGAGAGCCAGCCGTGGTCGTGCCGCGGCGCGCGTTGCATGTAGTTCGTCGTCGGCATGTGGCAGGCGACGCAGGAGTTGCCCGCGCTGTCGGCCTGATGTTTCGAGTGCGCGAGCGGATCGATGGCGGTGGCGACGACGCCGCTCGGCAACTTCCGCCCGGGCGCCGCGTGACACTGCATGCAGAGCTGGTTGTCCGTCACGGGCAGGATCGTCTTCGTCGAGTGCGGGTCGTGGCAATCGAGACAGGTGACGCCGGCGTGACCCATGCGGCTGAGCAGCACGGAGGTCCAGTTGAAGTCCTCGTCGCGCTGCTGGCCGTCGGGATAAAAGGTCGCGGCATCGACCGGGAGCACGACGCGGTAGTGATCGTGGTAGGCGTCGCCGGGCTGGAAGCGGTCGGTGAGCAATTCGTTGCGCGCATGGCACGGCGCGCAGGTCTGCATCATCTTCGCGCGGTCGCCGGAGAATGGCGGCTGCGGGCCGCCGGGCGGCGGGTTGGCCTTGTTGGCATGCGTGTTCGTCGTCGGGCCGTGGCACTGGATGCAGCCGACGCCGTGCTCGACCCATGTGGAGCGGTAGCTGTCGGCCGCCGCATCGTAACGGCGCTGGTAACCCGTCATGTGGCAATGTGCGCACATCGAGTTCCAGTTCATGCCGCGCCCGGTCCAATGTCCCCACTCGCCGGGCTGACGGTTCTCGCCGGCGAAGACGTTGAACCATTCCTGCTTCGCCGGATCGTAGGCGAGTTCGTGCGGCTGCCAGCGCCCGCCGGGCGCGGGGATCAACGGTTGCCACAGCGGCCGGTGGCCGAGGATGAAGTCGGGCTGCGCCGCGGGATCGAGCGCCGCGAGCCCCGCCAGCGCGGCAGCATCGACGCGAGGGTCCACGGGCCGGTTGGCGCGCGCATGATCGCTGGGTGCCCACGCATCGAACTGCGGTTGATGGCACTCGCGACAAGAGGCGGAGGTCTGCGCCACCGCGTCGGCAACGGAGGCCGGACGCGACACCGGCAACTCGCGGCTGCAACCAGCGAGCCCGACTGCCAGCGCCGCCAGCCAACCCTGCGTCACGCGGCGAATGTCGATCTTCGGACTCACGGCCCGATGCAAATCGACCGTCCGTGCGTGACGAGCGCCGAATCGCGAGCGGTTGAAAAATCCCCCGAATGGGGACTCGTCTGCGCGGCGCGGCGTCCCTTGGCTGAAGGTGCCATGAGAGGAATCTTCCCCACCCTCGCGTTGCTGGTCGCACCCGTCGCGGTCGCCGGCACGGACTCGCTCCCGGACCCCGCCCCCGCCCGCCGCGATCCCGCGCCGCCCAACATCGTGTTCATCCTCACCGACGATCTCGGCCGGCACGATCTCGGCGCCTACGGGAGCACCTTTCACGAGACACCGAACCTCGACCGCCTCGCGCGCAGCGGCGTGCGCTTCTCGCAGGCCTACACGGCGAGCGGCGTCTGTTCCCCCACGCGCGCCAGCCTGCTCACCGGCCGCCACCCCGCGCGCATCGGCATCACGGATTGGCTGCCCGGCCGCCGCTCCGCCCCGACGGACCTTCTGCTCGCGCCCCGGTTGCCCGGTTACCTCGCGGCGACGGATGTGACCTTCGCCGAGATCTTCCGCACCGCCGGCTACCGCACGGCCTTGATCGGCAAATGGCATCTGGGCGGCGCGAAGGAGAATCTCCCGGAGCAGCACGGATTCGACGTGAACATCGGCGGCTCCGAAAAAGGCCACCCGCCCTCGTATTTCAGCCCGCACCGCCTGCCCAATCTCCCCGACGGCCCGGTCGGCGAACATCTCGACGACCGCCTGACGCGCGAAGCCATCGCGTTCATCCGTGATGCGCAGACGCGGGCGCAACCGTTCCTGCTCTACCTCACGCACTACAGCCCGCATACGCCGCTGCAGGCGAAACCGGACTTGGTGGAGAAATACCGCGAGAAACTGCGCCGGCAGCCGCCCGCCGGCCCGGAGTTCGCCGACGGACCGCCCGATGGCCGCGTGCGCATCGCGCAGACCAATCCCATCTACGCCGCCATGATCGAGACGCTCGACACCAGCATCGGCACGCTGCTCGCCGAACTCGATGCGCTCGGACTGAGCGGAAACACGATCGTGGTCTTCACTTCCGACAACGGCGGCCTGTCCACCGCGGAGGGCTGGGCAACGTCCAATCTCCCGCTGCGCACCGGCAAAGGCTGGGCCTACGAAGGCGGCGTGCGCGCGCCGCTGCTGGTCCGCTGGCCGGGCAGAATCCCTGCCGGCACGGAATCCGCCGCCGTCGTCACGACGCCGGACTTTTTCCCCACGCTGCTGGAGTTGGCCGGGCTGCCGCTGCAACCTGCCGCACACCTCGACGGCCAGTCCTTCGCGTCGACTTTATCCCAGCCCGACGCACCGACGCCGGAACGCACCATTTTCTGGCACTATCCTCACTACAGCAACCAGCGCGGCCGCCCGCACAGCGCGGTCCGGCACGGCGACTGGAAACTCATCGAGTGGCTGGAGGACGGACGCGTGGAGTTGTTCGACCTCGCGGCGGATCTCGCCGAGGCTCGCGACCTCGCCACGGCGCAACCCGAGCGCACCGCGAGCCTGCGGCAGGAATTGCACGCCTGGCGCACACGCGTGGGCGCGCGCATGCCGACGCCGAATCCGGAGCACTCACCGTCCCCATGACCAAACCCGAGGCGAAAGCCAGCCCGCCGCCGCGCCCCCCGGCACACCCGTCGCGCCGCGGCGCCTTCCGCTTCGGTCTGCTGCTCGCGTTGCTCTCCGGGACCGTGCGGGCCGGGGAGAACCCGGAGCCGGCCGCCGCGCTCGCGCCGGTGGCGAACGCGGGCTTCGAGACCGGCGATCTCTCCGGTTGGAAAAACTGGCGGACCCGAGCGGCTCGCATCACGTCCCACGCCTCCTCCGGCCAGCACGCCATCGAGTTGGGGCCGGAACGCGGTCTTGCCGCGCAAGCGATCAAGATCGTGCCCGACAGCCGCTACCGCCTGTCGGCCCGCGTGCGGACGGAGGTGGGAGCGGAGGAAGTGCAGTTGATCGCCAGTGATTACGGCGGCCTGCCGATGTCCGTCTCCAGTGCCCGGACGGATTACACGGAGATCAGCCTGGAATTTGTGTCGGCGCGCACCGCGCAGGAAATGCTCATCACGCTGATGCACCCCTCGGGCCCTGGGAAGGCATATGCGGACGAGGTGCAGTTGACGCGCCTGGGCCCGGCGCCTCCGCCTCAGGTGCAGGAAATGTTGGTGCCCGCCGGACGCATACTCGCGGAGGAAGGCGGCGCGGCGCAACAGCCGGACGAGGTCCTGGCCTGGTTCCAAGCCGCGAAGTTCGGCCTGTTCATCCATTGGGGCGTCTATGCGGCGATGGACGAAGGTGCGGAATGGGTGATGCACGAGCGGGCCTACCCGCCGGAAACCTACCGCCGGCGGGCGGAAGACCCGGTCAACGGCTTCACCGCCGCGAGCTACCGGCCGGCGGATTGGGCCGCACTCGCCCGACGCGCCGGCATGCGCTACGTGGTGCTGACCGCGCGGCATCACGACGGCTATGCCTTGTTCGACAGCCGGCACGAGAACAGCTGGACCAGCGTGCAGCATCTGGGCCGGGATTTCATCCGCGACTATGTCGCGGCCGTCCGGGAGGCGGGGCTGCACGTGGGCCTCTATTACTCGCCCATGAGCTGGCGCTATCCGGGTTATTACGACGTCACCGGCCAGCGGGCCAAACCCAACGTCTGGGGCTACGGGACGGCCCCGGAGAACAAGGAGAACGCCCGCGTGATGAAGGAGGAAGTCTACGAGCAGGTCACCCGGTTGCTCTCCGACTACGGCCCCCTCGAATACCTGTTCTGGGATGGTGGCTGGCTCGGCCAGAGCATCGACGCGGAGATGGAGGATCGGTTCTGGGACACGGGTCTTTTCCAGAATCCCGCCAACGAATGGCCCGTCGCGGAGCGCTACCTCGTGCGCGACGGCACCAGTGGCCGCGCGCTCGGCATCATGGGTCTCGTCCGCCATTTCCAGCCCCGGCTGCTCGTCAATGAACGCTTCGGCTGGGTCGGCGACATCCACAGCGAGGAAGGCATTTCCGCCCCGGCCGGTCCGATCCGTGTCCAGCCGACGGAGAAATGCATGCCGTTGATGAAGGGCGGCTGGGGCTACCGGCCCGACCGCCCGGTCTTCAGCTTCGAGGACATCTCCGTCCACCTCTCCGCCTGTGTCGTGCGCAACATCAACTTCCTGCTGAACGTCTCGCCCGACCGGGAGGGCCGGATCCCGGACAACCAGCGGGCGGTGCTGGAGCAGGTCGGCCGCTGGATGGACCAGGTCGGGGAATCGATCCACGGGACGCACGGCGGCCCCTGGCAGCCGCAGTTCGGCGAATACGGATTCACCTACCGCGCCAACCAGATCTATGCCCATGTCTTCGCCGGCTATCGCGAACGCGGGAGCGGCACGTTCACGACGCATTCCCTCGGCACGAAATCCGTGCAAGGCGTCAGGGACCTGCTGACGGGCCGGGCGCTGCCGTGGAGCATGAACGCGGACCGCACCCTCACGATCCGGGACGTCGATTACACGCTGCACCCGGCGGTCACGATCCTGGCCATCACTCTCGGCGAGGACGTGTGCGCGCCGTGAGGCGCGCCGTCCGGCCGCGTCAATCCGTGCGCTGATACACGCGCACGTAGTCGACCTCGAAACGCGCCGGGAACTCCGCCGCGGACGGATCGCCACCGTTGGCGCCGACGGCGAGGTTGAGAATCAGGTAATGGGGCTGCTGAAACGGGTGCGCCTGCTCGGGTTTGAACCGCTGCGCCTCCGCGATGGGCGTGCGGTGCCACAGCACGTCGTCCACGTAGATGCGGATTTCCGCGGCATCCCAATCGAGACGCCAGACATGGAAATCCTCGGCCCACTGCGGACCGGAAAGCTCCTCCAGCGATTTCTTCACGACCACGCCCGCGGGCTGGTTGCGGCCTTCCTGCGCCCAGAAGGTGTTCGCGAGCACCTTGCCGCTGTAGTATTCCATCACGTCGATCTCGCCATTGGCCGGCCAACGGTTCTCCACCCCGAGCGTCCAGATCGCCGGCCACATGCCGGCGCGCACATCGATCTTCGCCCGAACCTCGATGCGCCCATAAAGCCACGCGTGCAGACCACGGGTGGTGACGGACGCGGACGTGTAATCCACGGTCGGCCGCGACCGCCGCCAGTCGCGGCTGCCGGGCTCGTGCCGGGGATTGGGCCGCGACTCGCGCCGCGCTTCGATGATCAGCCGGCCGCCCGCGCAGCGCGCGTTCTCCGCTTGATACCACTGCAGCTCCTTGTTGCGGGCGAAGCCCTGCTCGAACGTCCACTTCGCGGGATCGGGCGGACCGTCGGCCTCGAACTCATCCGCCCACACCAACCGGTAACCGGGCGGCACGGCAGGCGCGGGCTCGGCGTGCATCGTCCGTGCGCCAACCGACAGCGTCAGCGCGAGCGGCCAGATCGCGCGCCAGCTGCGCCGGGCACACCACGAGGAAAAAATACGAGCGCGGCCGGCTTTCATGGTTGCGAGGCTGAGGGAGTTTTCGCTTCGGGGAAAGGAAGCAAGCAACCTCGCGCCAAGGGAGCCTCGAATTCCCGGACGCTCATCGCAACGGGTGCGCAGGCTTATTGGGCGAACTCGGGATTCTCCGTCCAGCGGACCACGGGGTGCCCCTCCGCATCGAACTCGAGCGGCAGCCACACGTAGCGCGAGTCGGCGAGGTCCCACTTGTTCCAACGGTCGAACATCGCGATGAACTGGCCGGGCTTGCCGGCGACGGGGAGCACGAAGGTGCTCTGGCTGGAGAACGTGATCTCGGCGTCCTCGCCGCGGCACGGGTTGCCCAGCTCGGTCCACGGGCCGAAGATGGAATCGGCCACGGCCGAGTGCGCGGGGTTGGGGTCCCAACCGGTGCAGCCCGAGCCGATGAGGTAGTATTTGCCGCCGTGCTTGAAGACGGCAGGAGCCTCGATCGAGCGGTCGATGAAGGCGCGCGCGTAGCGGCCCGCAGGGCGGAGGTAGTCGTCGCTCAGCTGCGAGATGTGCATCGTCTTGTTCGCCTCCGACGAATAGAATTGGTAAGCCGTGCCGTCCTCATCGACGAAGAGCGTCATGTCGCGCGCCATCTGGCCGCCGGCAAGATCGCGGGCGAGCAGGTTGGACGGATTGGGCGCGAGGTCTTCGGCGGAGGCGTTCAGCGGCGCGACGCCGGCATTGGGCCGGAAGGCGCCGACGTAGGCGAAGGGACCGGTGGGCGTGTCGCTCACCGCGACGCCGGCGCGCGCGGCCTGGTAGTTCGGGCTGTCCTGGTGAAACCACATCACGAATTTCCTCGTGCGGGCGTTGTAGATGACCTTGGGACGCTCGATGACGTTCTCGGGCGAGAGATCGTGGTCGGGGTTCTCGGGCACGGCCGCGAGCGCGACGCCTTCGTTCTTCCACGTCACGAGATCGCGCGACGAATAGACCGACACGCCCGCCGCGAGCACGCGCGTGCCGCCCCAGGCTTGGTTGACCTTGGGCAGGTAGGTGCGGCCTTCCTTGATCTCGCCATACCAGTAATAGACGCCCTCGTGGAAGAGGATGCCGCCGCCGTGGGCGTTGATCGGGCGCCCGTCGGTATCGCACCAGACGGCGCCGGGCTTGAATCCGGCGGCGGCGTGCGGCGCCAGCGCGAGCGCGGCCAGACCGGCCAAGATGAGAACGAAGAGCGAGAGGCGTTTCATGACGGGGTGATCACGGACAAGGAGAGGAGCACGCGGGAGCGTCGAGGAGCACGCGCCGGGAAAATCCCGCGCGCGGTCCGGGAAACAATACCAGCCACGCACGCCGAGTCATACCCCCCATTAGGGTGGAATCGCAGGGTTGGGAACGGCGGCGCCTCACGGCAACTCGATCGCGCCGAGATCGGGCATACCGACGATGGGGCGGCCGAGGATGTCTTCCGTCACCTGCAACCCGATGGCCAGACCGAGTGCGTCGCCGGGAATCGGCGCCAATACGACGCCGCGATCCTGCACGAGCGCGATATTGCCCGGCACGTAATCGACCGGGCGGTCGCCGCCGGGCTGCGCGAAACCGGCATCGCCGAAGAGCGGCGCATCGTTCGGCAGACCGAGATTTTCGGGCCACGTGTCCGTGCGCAGGAAGAGATTGTTCGTCACCACCGCACGCTCGATGTCGCGCGTCTCGGTGCCTTCGATCTTCGCCTGGTCGCTGGCCACGCGCTTGGCCGGGCCGACGACGTGGAAGATGTTGTTCGCCACGAGCACGCCCTGCGCGGAGGCGGCGACGGTGAACTTGGTCACGATGTCCTCCCGGACATACATCGTGTTGTTGTAGAAATAGGAATTGAACGGACCACGCGGCTTGACGCCGTTGCCGACGTAGCCGCTGAGCCAGAAAAGTTTCCCCTCCTGGAAGGCGCCGCCCTGCCCTTTCACGCGGTGGCCGTCGTTGACGCTGATGTTGTAGCGGTAGGCGCAGTTGTGGTTGTTGCCGAGGATCTCGGCGAAGCCGCCGGCGTTGTTCGCGCTGAAATTATACTGCACGACGACGTTGCGGCAGTGGTAGTCGATGTGCACGCCGGCGGAGTCGCCGGGGCCGTTGGCGTTGGTGAAGCGGCTGCGCTCGATGACGATGTCGTTGCAGCCCCAGGTCCAGAGACCGCTGCCGCGGCCCCAGTTGCGGGTATCGGCCGTGCTGCCGGAGCGGTCGACCGTCATCCGCGTGAAGCGCGCGCGGTCGACGCCGGAGAGTTGGATGCCCGGGCCGCCGGAGTGGGACACGACGATGTTCTCCACCAGCACGTCCTGGATGCCGCCGGCGGGCGCGGTGAATTTCAGGCCGGTGTGGTCGACGCGCTCGATGCGGCACTCGGTGACGGTGAGGCGGTGCATCTTCGCCTCCTTGCCCGTGACGATGAAGCGGATGCCCCAGCCGTAGCGGATGGTGCCGTTGGCGGTCTTCACGTCGGCCTCGGGGCGGACGAAGCCCGGCGGGTGAAACGAAACGCCCTTCACGTTCAGTCCCGCGAGCGTGATGTCGTGGGATTCGTGCGTGCCGTCGGCCTCGACGACCACGCCGCAACGCATCGGACCGGTGAGCGGACCGCCGTCGGCGGTGAGGGCGAGGCCCTCGACGCGGACGTGGCGGCTGTTCTTCAGGCTGAGCGCGGCGGGCGTGCCGGTGCCATCGATCTGCGCGACGCTGCGCTCGTCCTGGCCCGGCAAACGATAGCTGCCGATCACGATGGGCTCCTCCGCAGTCCCGGCGAGACCGGCGAAGTGCAAGCGGCCGGAGTGCCGCATGCCGGCCGCGAGCAGGAGCCGGTCACCGGGGGCGAGCTTGGCCTGTTGCGCGCGTTGCAACGTGCGCCACGGCTGCGCGCTGCTCGTGCCGGCGGCCCGGTCGTCGCCGTTCAACGCATCGACATGGAACGTCGCCGCCGACGCGAAGGTCGCCGCACCCAGCCAGCACAGGAGGACGACGGAGCGCAGCGGGAGCGACATGAGGAAGTGAGTCGGAGCGGCGGCGGCGGGGCGCAAAATGCGAACCCGGATCAGTCGCCGGACGGCGGAGCGGATTTGCGCCGGATCTCGGCGAGCCGGCGTTGGAGCTCGGCGGCCTTCTCGGGGAATTGGGCGATGACGTTCTCGCGTTCGGCCGGATCGGTGCGGAGATTGAAGAGCAGCGGTTCGCTGAAGAGGCTCTCGACGAAGCGCGCGTCGGAGGGATTGGCCCCGCCGGTGTTCGTGGCCCGCTTGCGCGCCGTGGCCGGGATGTATTTCCAATCGCCCACACGCAGCGCGAGCGTGTCGGAGATGCCGTGCAACACGGTGTGGTCACGGAGATTTTCCGTGGTCGCGCCGAGGAGCACCGGGCTGAGGTCGAGGCTGTCCGGCGAAGCCACCGGCGAGATCTCGGCGCCGGCGAGGCGGCCGAGCGTGGCCGGGAGATCGACGAGGCTGAAGATCTGCTCGGAGACGCGCGGCGCGATGCGGGCCGGCCAGCGGGCGATCAGCGGCACGCGGCACGCGCCCTCGAAGACGAGGTATTTCCAACCGCGCAGGCCGCCGGCGGGCTGGTGGTCGCCGTTCTTCTCCGCCGCGCCGTCGAAGTAGCCGTCGAAGAGGATCGGGCCGTTGTCGCTGGTGAAGATGACGAGCGTGTTCTCGGCGAGCCCGAGGCGGTCGAGCGCCTGCAGGATCTCGCCCGCGGCCCAGTCCATCTGCTGGATGACTTCGCCGCGCACGCCGAGTTCACTGGTGCCGACGAAGGGCGGCTCGGACACGCGCGGCACATGCGGCTCGAACAGGCCGACATAGAGAAAGAAAGGCTGGTCGCGCGCCTGCTCGAGGAACTGGACGGACTGCCGCACGACGGTGGAGGTGAGTTCCTCGTCCTTGAAGCGCGCCGCCTTGCCGCCCTGCATGAAGCCGATGCGGCTGATGCCGTTGATGATCGTGCCGGAGTGCTGCTTGTCGGCGCGCTGGAGGAGCAGATCGGGGCGCTCGAGGCCGTTGGGTTCGTCGCTGAAATCCTCGCTGTAATCGACCTTGATCGGATCGGACAGATCGAGACCGACGACGTGGTGGTTCTCGACCCAGACGGAAGGCACGCGGTCGACCGTGGCGGGAATGATGTAGCTGTAGTCGAAGCCGACCTCGCGGGGACCGGGCGCGATCCGGCTGTTGAAGTCGACCGGCGTGACGCCGTCGCCGAGCCCGAGGTGCCATTTGCCGATGGCGCCGGTGCGGTAACCGGCGCGGCGCAGCGCCTCCGGCATCGTGAGACGGCCCGGCTCGATGCAGAGCGGCGCGTCGCCGGGGAGGATGCCGGTGCGCTTGGCGGACTGGCGCCAGGCGTATTCGCCGGTGAACATCGAGTAACGCGTCGGCGTGCACGTGGACGAGGGCGCGTAGCCGTGCGTGAAGCGCACGCCTCCGGCCGCGAGGCGGTCGAGCGCGGGCGTCTTGATCCGCGTCGCGCCGTAGCTGCCGAGGTCGCCGAGACCGAGATCGTCGGCGACGATGAAGACGATGTTGGGCCGGGACGGGGCGGCGGCTTCAGCGGCATGGATCTTCGCCGGGGAGAAAAGCCCCAGCGCCCCTGCAACCATCGTGAGCTGGAGTCTCCGCGTGCTGCGCATGATGGCCGAGGCCGGCAAAGAATCAGACGTTGGGTCCATGGGGGAAGACGCGTGCGTGGCCGGCTGATCAGAACGCGATCGAGTTGGAGATGCTCCACGTGCGCTCGGGCGGGATACGGAAGGTGGCCCAGGAGCCATCGGAGTTCGCCTGGATCGGGATGAGCTCGTCCTTGGCGTTCAGATTGCGCACATTGACGCCGACGGTCCAAAGCACCGGACTGCCGAGGAACTTGAGCTTTCGCTTGTAGCCAATGCTGGCATCAATCTGGGTGTTGGACGGACCGTAGATCGGGTTGCTGATGTCCGGCTGATAGCGACCCGCGAGGGGATCGAGGTCCGGATAGCCGATGCCCACCTTGTCCTGCCAGCGCACGGCGCCGCCGATGCTGAGGCCCCGGAGCAGGCCGGACTGGAACTCATAACGCGTCACGAGATTGGCGCGCCATTTGCGAATCTCGGCCGAGGAAGAACCCGATTGGGCGGCGGAAACCCGGAGCCAGCTGACATGGTCGGAATCGTATTGGCTCAGGAAAGTTAATCCGGGGTTGGTCCCCGGGGTGCGATCGCCGCGGATGAGCGCGCCACCGTCCGCGGCGCGGATATTCTCGACCCACTGCCGGGCGAACTCGAGTTCCTCGCTGGCCACGTTTTCCTTGACCGCATCGTTCTTGGCCACGCTGAACGCGATGCGCCAGCCACGGGTCGGGTTGACGATCGCTTCGAACTCCGTGCCGGAGGAACGGGTGTTGCTCGTCGAAACCAAGTTGGTGATGAGTTCGCTGGTATTCCAAGCCAGGGTCGGGCCGGTGCCGGTCAGCTGCGGGTTGAAGTTATACTGGCTGCCGATCCGCATGCGGGAGGGGAGTGCGGCATAGATGGCGCGGGCCACCTGTTCG
>JAMPXH010000077.1 GCA_023701285.1 Candidatus Didemnitutus sp. | reverse complement strand
GTGCGCGGGCGGCCGGTCGGTCGGTGATGGTCGTGACGTAGCGGTCGAGCTGTCCGGCTTCGTGCAGGGCGCGCGCCACCTGCTGGATGTGCGGCGCCACCATCGGATGGAAGAGGCGGACGCTCATGGTTCGTCCGCCGCGGGGGCGGGAAATTTGCCGAGCCGCACCTGCCAGCGGCGGGCGGCGCGCCAGCCGATGATCCGGCTGAGCGCCTGGAAAACTTTGCCGCCGAGTGGGCGCAGCGAGGAGCCGCCGAGCGCGGCGGCGCGGCGCAGGGCGAGTTCGACGAGGTCCGGTGCGGCCGGATAGTAGTCGTAGGCGAAGCGCTGGTGCAGGTCCGCCGCGGCCCGGCGCATCGCAGCGGTGTTTTCGAAGGCGAGCATCTTCTCCGTAATGCTGGTCAGCGAGAGATAGGCCGAGTCGAGGTGCCGCCGCCGGCGTTGCGCGCTGAGGCTGGTGGAAAGCGCGGAGCGATAATACGACACGGCGTCGCCGCAGTGCACGATCGCGGTGGCTTGGGTGACGACGCGCGCGAAGTATTCGCCGTCGTCGTTGAGCGAAAGCCGCTCGTCCCACGGGCCGGTTCTTTCCGCGAGCGCGCGCGGGAGCAGCCACGCGGCGGGGTGCATCATGCAGTCCTGCGAGCCGTAGCGCAGGAGATAGTCGCGCGGTGCCAGGTCGGCGAAGAGCGGGTTGGCGTCGGGGAACACGGTCTCCTCCGTGCGGGCCGTGAAGCGGCCCCAGCGTCCGGTGAAGACCGCGCCGGCCGGCGCGGAGCGGGCTCGCGCGAGCTGGCGCTCGATCTTCGTGGGAGCGAGGAGGTCGTCGGCGTCGAGGTATTGGATGAACTCGCCGCGCGCGGCGCGCAGGGCGGCGTTGCGGGCGGCGGAGGCGCCGCGGTTGGGCTGGGTGAACATGCGCAGGCCGCGCGATTCCCAAGCGCGCGCGCGGGCGACGCTGTCGTCGGTCGAACCGTCGTCGACGAGGATGATCTCGCAGCGCGGCCAGGTTTGCGCGAACGCGGAGCCCAGCGTGGCGTCGAGGAATGCGCCCGCGTTGTGGCAAGGGATCAGGATGCTGACGAGCGGATCGGGCACGCTAGGAAGGAAAGACCGCGACGAGACCCTCGCTGACATAGAGGCATGCCGGGGGAAATCCCCGGTAGGCGGTCAGCGTGCATTTCCCCTCGGCGGCGAGTTGGCGCAGAAACGCCTTCGCTTCGGGATTGGAGTCGGAGTTGTCGAGGTAGAGCCAGCCGCCCGGCTTGAGTTTCGGCACGGAGGCTTGGGCGCAGGCGCAGCGCGGGCCGCCGTCGACGACGCAGAGATCGAGAGAACGGTCGGGGATCTGCGAAAAGTCGGCCATCTCGTCCGCAACCCAGCGGAACTGCAAATCCACGTGCGTCAGACCTCGCGCGGCCAGCGTCCCGCGGAGATGTTCGAACCAGCCTTGGTCGGCTTCGATCGACAGCAGCCGGGCGCAGCGGCGGGAAAGCCACAGCGTCGAGAACCCGGAGCCGATCTCGAGCACGCGGGCATCCGGCGGAAGGTATGCGGCCAGCGCGCGCGTGGCGGAGGGCGGTATCCAGGGGCGCTCCACGCGGTGGCCGAGCGTCTTGAGCAAGATCCATTGCACGCCCGCCACGGGAAACGAGGCCCATTCGCGCCACGTGAGGGCTGCGCCTTCGGCGGTGCGCCAGCGGGAGCGGCGGTGGATGGGCGCAGGAAGATCGGGGTCGGCGTGCATCAGGAGGAGACGCCGGCCCGCGCCATCGCGACGCGCCAGCAGTGTTGGAAGTAGGCCCGTTTCGAATTCGCCACGTAGTGATGCATCACCGCGCGACAGTCGTGCGCCTCGGGCAGGCGCGGGAGTGTCACGTAGTCGCCGGCGGGCGCGACCGTGCACGAGCGGCCGGCGACGAGCATCGCGATCAAGGCCTGTTCGAGGTAATAGTTGGTGCGCTCGCGCGCGATCAGCGTGCGCGTCCAGTGTTCGAGCTGCTCCCAGTCGAGCGCGCCGCCATCGAGGCCGGTGAGGCCGACGTTGACGAGCTCCGCCACCGGGGCGCCCGCGAGTTCCTCCATCAGCGGCCGGGAGTAGCCGTAGGAGGTGACGCAGTCGACCGCATGGAGCGGTTGCACGGGCCGGTCGAGCCAGTCGATCAGCAGCGTGGGACGGCGGAAGAAGAGCAGGTCGGAGTCGATGACGAGTTTCCAACCCGTGGCGCCGAGGTGCGGCTCGGTGAGTTTGCGGATGTTGGGGTAGTTGAGCCAGCGCTCGCGCAGCGTAGGAAAGCGATTGGCGGGCAGGAACGCGTCGAGCCGGGCGAGCGTTTCCTCCTGCGGGACGAAGCGCGCGGCGGGGAACAGGCGCGCGAGCGGCGCACGGTGCTCGTCGGTGAGCGTGCCGTCGTCGTATATGATCGGCGCCAGCGGTCGTCCGGCGTGGCAGGCGAAGGTCCAGAGGCAGAACGCGGTCTGGTCCCAGAATTTGCGGCCGGTGAGCAGATGGAGGGCGATCGGCGTGCCGGAGCCCGCCGGCGGGAGCGGCAGGGTGCGGGCGGCCTCGGCCATCGCGGCATGGCCGTGGCGCGTGCGCCGGCGCTCCCAGGGGCCGCCGTCCGCGATGAGGTCGCGCATCCAGCCGGCCGGGCGGTGCCACGTGTGGTAAAGCAGTTTGCCGAGTCCGAGTTGGCGGGGCAGGGCGGTCATCGGGTGGCCGCGGTGGCGGCGTCGAGCAGGGCGAGTTGGCGGGCGAATTCCTCCGGCCCGTGGGGCGAGCGACAGGAAGCGTAGCTGCTGCCACGCAGGCGGCGCAGCAAGCGTCCGGCGGCGACCGGCCCGAGCACGCGGGCAAGGCGCTGGAAATTGCGTCCGCCGAGCGCGGCGAGCGGGCCGCGCGGGGCGGCGCGCCAGAGCTGCAGCAGGCGCTGTTGGTAGACGGGGAAGAAGTCGTGGGGCAGTCCGCGCCACGCGTTGAAGGCCTTTTCGCCGACGAGCCGGCGCACGGCTTCGGTTGCGGCGTTGCGTGGGCACGCACGCATGAAAGCTTCGACAACGGCGAGCGAGGCGACGGCCATCCTCTCCCAGCAGCCGGTGAGCCGCGCGCCGTCGTGCTCGCCGACGAGGTTGTGGATACCGGGCACCTTCACGATGCGGGCGGGTGCGGTGGCGGCGACGTGGTAGAACCAGATCTCGGCGACGGCGTTGTAGAGCGGCGAGGGCGGGAACAGCGGACGTTCCAGCACGCCGCGCAGCCACGCGGTGCGAAACACGGGTGCGTGCGGCGGCGGTTGTGCGCGGATGAAGAAGACCGCGGGATCGGTTGTTTCTTCGGTTGCCTCCCACTGCGGCGGCTTCCGCAACTCCGCCCACGGCAAGCCGAGCGGTCCGGCGATGGAGTCGCTGTAGACCACATCGGCTCCGGTCTCGCGCAGCGCGCGAAGATGCGTGGCGAGCTTTTCCGGGCCGACACAGTCATCGGAATCGAGGAAGAGCACGTGCTCGCCGCGAGCCTCGCGGAGACCGGCCAGCCGCGCGAAGAGCAGGCCTTGATTGGATTGCCGGACGATCCGGGCGTGCGGTGGCAGCAGCGGTGCGATCGTGTCCGCCGCCGGCGGCTCGGAGCCGTCGTCGACGAGGATGATCTCGATCCGCCGATCGCCGCGCGCCCGCTCGATGCTGGCGAGCGTGTGGCCGACGGTGTCGGCGCGGTTGAAGTAGGCGATGATGACGGAGAGATCCATGCGGTTGACCGGCGCGGAGAGCGGAGGTCGCCCGGGCGAGGCTCAGGACTTGCGGCGGAGGACGGTCAGGCCGTTGCCGAACTCGGTGGCGAAGGTCAGGGTCGCGAAATCGGCCCAGCGATCCCGCAGCGCGCGGCGGCAGCCGTCCTGGCTGATGGTGTCGTGCAGGAGGATGAAACCGCCCGGCGCGAGGCGCGGGGCATAGGTGGCGATCTCGTCCAGCGTGGGTTGGTATTCGTGCGAGGTGTCGATGAAGAGCAGGTCGATCTCCTGCGGCAGCGTCGCGAGCACGGCAGCGTCGAGCGAGAGGCCCTGCACGAACGTCGTGGCCTCGGCGAGTTGCAGGCGAGCGAGGTTGCGGCGCGCGGCGGAGAGAAAACGTTCGTCGGAGTCGAGGCACCACAGCCGGCCGCCCGCGCCGGCGGCGCGTTGCGCGAGCGCGAAATGCGCGGAGGTCCAGCCGACGTAGCAGCCGAGCTCGACGATGGTGCGGGCGCGGGTGTGGAACGCCAGTTCGCCGAGGAACTCGCTCACGGACGGCTCCGAGTTCCACGCGTGCGTGGGCGCCAGCTCGAAGACCGCGCCGTCACCCAGCGTGCTAGCGAAGTCGGGCGGCGAGGCGAGCGGGGCGGCGCCGGCCAGATCGCGCGCGAAGCGCAGCGGGTGCGTGTTGGCGCGGATGTCGCGGAGCTCGAAACCGTGTGACTGCACCAGCGCGGTGAGGTCCTTCCAGATGTAGCGTTGCGTGCAGGCGATGCGGAGGAGTTGCAGGCGCTGGCGGAGATTGGCGGTCAGGGACATGAGGGTCGGGTTAAAGCCACCATTTGTGCGGAGCGAGGTCGGCTGCAGCGCGCGGCGGGCGCAGCAGCGTGCGGAGCATGCGGCCGAGAAGCTGCACGACGCTCCGGCCCCAGGCCTTGCGGCCGTGGAACGAGCGCAGGATGCCGGCGTGGGGCACGTAGGCGCGCGGGCCGAGTTGGGCGTTCACCACCCGGGCGATGGACGGCAGGTCGCCGCGTCCGTGGAGCAGGCGCACCTGCCACATCACGTAGTTGGGCACGTTGGCGAGGAAGTGGAACTCGCTGCACAGCGGAGCGACGCGCAGCGCGGACCCATACAGGGCGGCGCGGAAGGCGGGCTGGTCGCTCTTCAGGTTTTGCGTGGCGCGCAGGCGGTCGTAGGCCGCGCGCCAGGCGGCGAAGAAATCCCGCAGCTCCGCGCTCCGGCGGAAAGCGATCACGCCGGTGTTGTATTCGGGGAAGCTCAACGGCACCCCGGGCAGCGTGTAGTCCCAGCCGCGCTGGTTTTCCTGCAACAGCGCGAGGTCGAAACGCTCGAGCAGGTCGAAGATGTCCTCGATGGGCGCACAGAGGTGCGTGTCGGTGTCGAGGAAGACGACGTGTTCGTAGGGAGCCGCGAGCGCGAGCAGCTTGTCCGCCACGTTGCGCTGCACGTCAGTGCGCACGAGCACGGTGTCGAAGGGCGCAGGTTCGGCCCGTGGGACGTCGGTGATGAGGCAGATGGCGGCGTCGGGCGACACGGCGCGCAGTGACCGCGCCGAGGCCTCGGCTTCCCGGACGTAGCCTTCGCCCGTGGCGACGTAGACGTATCCGCGGCTTGGTTTCATGGGGAAACCGGGCTCTTTGCCCGGACGGATGCCTGACCTTCGAAATGACCGCACGCGCCCTGCCAGCGGATGAACTGCACCGGGCCGGCCCAGGCGCGATAGTGGACCCACGCTTTCGCTTTCCGCAGCGGCACCGTCCACGGCGCGATCGCCCCCCACGGGCACGCGGCGTGTTGGGTCAGGACTTGGATCCAGGACTTGGCGATGCCGCGATTGAGGCGGGCGAGGTAGTCGCGTTGCACGCGGCCGGTGGGGATGAGGTGCGTGAGTGCGAGGGACGGAAAGTAACCGACGTGCCAGCCCTGCGCGAGGAGCGTGAGGATGATGTCGTTGTCGCCGCCGGAGGTGAGCTCGGCGCCGCGACGGTCGGTGAGCGTGGAACTCGGTCGCGCCAGCCAAGGCTCGACGGCCGCGCGGCGCAGCGCCATGCCGGCGCCGATGGGGGCGCAGGGCGGGTATTCGTTGCGGCCGCGGGTGTCGTCACAGAGCTGCGTGGCGACGATCTCGCGTTCACCGAGATCGCGGCAGGCCAGCAGGCCGTCGAATTCGCGCACCCACGGTTCGGGCGCGGCCTCGAACTCGGGCGTGCTCCTGCCGCCGGCGGCGCCGAGGCGCGGGTGCGCGGCGAAGAGGGCGAGCACGCGTTCGAGGTAGTCGGGCGCGAGCACGTTGTCGTCATCCACCATCACGATGAACGCCCCGCGCGCCTCGCCGAAACCGCGGCGGCGGGCGGCGGTGAGGCCGAGTGTCTCCTCGCGCACGATGCGGAGGTTGGAAGGGATCGGTTCGGTGAGAGCGCCGGCGGCCAGGGCGGGCGTGGAGGCGTTGTCGACGAGGATGGTTTCCCAGCGATCCGCGGGCAGCGTCTGCGCGCGCAGGCCGGCGAGCGTCCGGGCGAGGCGGCCGCGGTGCGGATTGTGCGTGGGGATGAAGACGGACAGCTCCATCAGCGGGGGGCACCTTCGCGCCAGCCGCGCACGGTCGCGGGCGCGCCGTAGGCGATGGCGCCGGGGGGCAGATCCTTCGTCACGACGGAGCCGGCGCCGACGATGCAGCCGTCGCCGATCGTGACGCCGCCGAGCACGGTCACGCCGGCGCCGAGCCAGACGTCGCGGCCGATGCGGGTGGGCAGCAGGGTGTCGGGCTGCGAACGGATCGGCGTGTCGAAGGGGGCGAGCGCGTGGTTGGACGACAGGATGCGGCAATGCATCGCGATGAGCGCGTGCTCGCCGATCGTGACGCCGCCGTGGCCGTAGATGACGACGTGCGGACCGATGATGACGTTCGCGTCCAACCGGATCGAGCCGCCGTAGGTGTCGAAGACCACGCCGTCCTCGAGCATGGAACCCGCCCCGATCGCGATCTCCCCGCGGCCCTGCCGGTTGAAGGTGCGGTGAAGGTTGACGCACTGGCCGATCTTCACGTGGTCGCCGAGCGTGATGCCTGAGGCGCGGAGACGGAAGGCGCGCCAGTGTTTGAGCCAATAGCGGAAGAGGAGGGTTTGTTGCATGGCTTCAGTCCGAGCGCATCCGGTCCTGCAACCGGAGCGTGGTGGTGGCGGGGAGGAAAGCGGAGGCGAGCTTGAGGAACGGATTGGCGGTCACGGGCAGCGTGCGGCCCAAGCGGGCGGCGAGCGCGATGGCTTGGCGGGCGGCGGGCTTGTCGCCGTGCCGCAACAGCATGACGGCCGCGCGCTCGGCCTGCTCGGCGATGGCGCCGTGCAACGAGGCGGGCTGGCTGAGGGCGTAGCGTTCGAGGAACGCGAGGCGGCAGCGGAAACAGTAGTGCTGGTTGGCGCCGGCGCCGTGGTCGTGCCGCAGGCTCCATTCGAGCACTTCCGGCAGCCACGCGATGCGCGCGCCGCTGGCCGCGACGCGGAAATGCAGATCGCCGTCCTCGAAACAGCGATGCTCCTCGTCGAAGCCGCCGAGGCGCAGGAAAAGATCGCGCCGCAGGAAGCTGGCCATCGTTGGGAGTGGCGAGCAGAGCAGGGTGCGCGCGGGATCGCGGGCGAGGGCGTCGGCGGAGAGTTGCCAGCGGATGATGGGAGCGCGGTCGGTCTCGCGGATGAAGTCGACGGTGTGGAACACCGCGTCCGCCCCGGCGCTGGCGGGACGCACGCGGGAGAGGTAATCGGGTGCCAGTTCGTCATCCACGTCGTGGAAATGGATCCATGCGGCGGTGCTGGCGTGCGCGAGGACGTTGCGCGCGCCGCCGGGGCCGAGGTTGTGCGGCAGGCGCAGGATGCGGAAACCCAGCGCCTCCGCCTGCGCGGCCGTGTCGTCGCGGCTTGCGTCGTCGACGAGCAGCACCTCGTCGAATGCCGGCGCGAGCCGATCGACCTGCGCCCGCAGTCGCGGGAGGAAGCGGCTGGCGTTGTAGCAAGGGACGAGGAGGGCGGTGCGGCTCATGGCGGCTCAGCGGCCGGGTGTCGTCGGGGTGGCGTCGCGCGTGGCGTCGCGGTGCCACGCCTCCTGCGCGTCGAGGTTGCCGCAATAGTGGCGCCACCGCACATACGCGGCGGGGCTGAAGGCGGCTCCGGTGACGAGGTAGCGGCGCAACTTGCGGAGCGGGTGCAGGCCGCGCGGCACGGGCGGCGGCTCGCCGAGGCGCGCGGCTTTGAAGAATTGCCCGGAGTAGGCCATGCCGTGAAGCAGACGACCGAGGTAGTCGCGCGTGAGGCGTTGCGGCGGGATGAGGTGCCGCATGCGCAAGGCCGGCACGTAGGCGACCTCGAGGCCCAGCGGGAAGGCGGACCAGGCGAGGTCGAGGTCCTCATGCGCCCCGAGCGCCCGGCCGGCGCGGCCGAGGCTCGCGCGCTCGGGGGCGAGGTCGAGCGTCTCGCACCAGGCCGCGGCGACGGAGCGGCGCACGACCATGCCGGCCCCGTTCGGGGTGTATTCGGGGCCGAAACGGTCGCCGCGCTCGTGCAGGATCTCCGGGCCGTAATCCCGGATCGCGAGGAACGAGTGGAACTCGCGCGTCCACGCCGGGGGCGTGACCTCCCACTCCGGCTCCGTGATGCCGCCGAACGCACCGAAGGTGGGATGCGCCTCCGCGATGGCCAGCGCCTGCGCGAGGTAATCGGGCGCGAGCACGTTGTCGTCGTCCACGCAGACGATCAGCGGGGCGGAGGTGGCGGCGAAGCCCGCGCGGCGGGCGTGCGCGCTGCCGCGGCGCGGCTCGAAGATCACCTGTCCGGCGGGATGCCAGGCCGCGTCGGAGGCGGGCACGCGGTTGTCGGCCGGCGAGTGGTTGTCGACGATGCAGAGCTCCCACTCGGAGCGCGGCAGGGTCTGCGCCTGCAACGCGGCGAGCGTGCGCTCCAACCGGCCGCGGTGCGGGTTGTAGGTGGGGATGATGACGCTGACGCGGAAGGGCACGGGATCAGTTCTCCAGCAACGGCCAGCTTAGGAGCATGCGCGGGTTGTTGGCTCCATCGAGGTAGTGCAGCGCGGTGCGGGTCGGGTGACGCGCCTCGGCCTCGTCGGGGAAGACCTGGTAGGCATCGCTTAGTTCGGCCGCGAGATGCGCGCCGCACAGCACCGCCACGAGCGCCTGCTCATGATAAAACGAGTAACCGTGGCGCGCGAGCAGACGGGTGGAGACGGCCTCGAGATAATCCCAGTCGAGCTGCGCGGGACGGAAGGCGAAGCAGCCGGAATTCACACGCGCGGGCACGGCGACGCCCGCCAGCTCCGAGAGCTGCGCGGCGGTGACGCCATATGACTCGGTGCAATCGCGGAAGTAGAACGGCCGGCCGTGGTCGAAGTGATGGAGCAACTCCGCGGGCGGACGATGCAGCAACACGTCCGTGTCGACGACGATGCGCGGACCGTCGCCCGCGAGGAACGTGTCGGTGAGTTTCCGCAGGTGGAAATAGGCGAGTCGCAACCGCCGCAGCACCGGGTAGCGGGCGGCCGGCAACTGCGCGTCGAGCAGGCGCTCGGTGCTCGCGGCGTCCTGAATCGCGATATGGCCGCCGGCGCGGAGCAGCCGCGTGCGCGCGTCGGCGTCGAGCGAACTGTCGTCGATCAGCGTGAAGGCCACCGGGCGCCCGGCGTGGCGCCGCCAGGACTTCATCGCATAAAGTGTCTGCACGACGTAGTCGGCGCCGGTCAGCAGCACGACGTTGAGGGGTGGCTGCTGGCCGGTCGGCGCGGGCCGCGGCGCGAAGGTGAGGCGGCGTTCGGCGGCACGGAGTTCGCGGCGGCGCACCCAGCGGCGGCGCAGCGGCGAGCCCGGGACGAACCATTGGGGCCATTCGTGCCGCGCGAGGTAGAACAGGCGGCCCGGCGTGAGCGGCGGGCGGCGCGGTCCGCGCACCGGTGGCATCGCGGCGAGGGCGCGGGCGCGCTCGTCGGCGGTCGGCGGGTCGAGGCGGGGCAGCGTCATCGGGACTGGGCCAGAGCGAGCATCCGTTCCGCGAATGCCGCGGCGGGATCGGCCGGCACGCGGGCCCGCACCGCGCGTGCCGCGGCGGCGCCCATTTCGCGCCAGCGGGCGCGGGCAGCGTAGGCGCGCTCGAGCGCGGCGGCCAAGGCGTCGATGGTCGGGGCGGCGGCGAGGAAACCGGTTTCACCCTCGGTCACGAATTCCGCGTGGCCGGCGACCGCGGTGACGATGCAAGGGCGGCTGCAGAGCATGGCTTCGACGATGGCGAGCGGCATGCCTTCGTAGCGCGACGGGAGGAGCAGTGCGTGATGATCGCGCCAGATGCCCACGACATCCGGCACATGGCCGGCGAAGCGGACGCGTCCCTCGAGCCCGAGGCGGCGCGCGAGGAGTTGCGTGCCCTCGGTGGCGCGGCCGGTGCCGAAGAACGTCAGCGTCACGTCGCGGTCGCGCCACTCCGGGCGGGCCAGCGACTCGAGCGCGAGGTCGCAGCCCTTGGCCTCGGGATCGAGCCGGCCGACGCAGGCGAGGCGCAGCGGTGCAGCGGAGGTCGGCCACGGCGGTGCGGCGTCGTAGGGGACGCGGAAGGGATTCCACACGATCTCGGTGTGCGGGTGCGCGCAGACGAGTTGCCGCTCCACGAGCCGGCGGTTGCCGTCGCTGACGAAATACACGGCGCGCGCGGCCTCGGTCAGCGCGGCGGCGCGGCGGCGGTGTTCGTCGGCCGGCCACCAGTGTTCGGCCGCGCAGTTGTAGGCGAGCGCGTAGGGCAGGCCGCGTCGCGCGAACGGTTCGCAGAGGTCCGCGTTCGGAAAACCGCCGGCCAGCGAGAAGACGGTCAGGTCGGGACGGAGTTCGGCGATGACGTCGCAGGCGTGCGGGGCGGGCCGGGCGAGGCCGAGGCGCCAGGCCAGCCGCTGACGCACGAGGGCGGGGACGGTGAGCGCGCGCGGGATGGGGCGGCGGTGCAGCTGCAGGCCCTGCGCGACGAGGCGGCGCAGTGGCTCGGCCTCGGATTCGCCCCAATCGATGGTGCTCGCGTGCACCTCGTGTCCTTGCCGCAGCAAGCGCTCGGCGGCGCCCGCCCACAGATCCTCGCTCCCGCCCCAGGGCGAGCCATCCATGTTGGAGACGAAGGCGAATTTCATCGGAGCAGGCGCAAACGTCCTCGGGATGTCAGTGGGCCGGGAAATCGCGCGGCAGCGTCGCGGGCACCTGGCGTGCGGCGACGGCGGTGAATTGCCGGCCGAGACGCTGGCCCAGCAGGTGCAGGAACCCCGCGCGGCGGCCCATCATCGCCCAGAACACGCGCCGGTTGGCTGAGAAGGCTTCGCGGTCCGCCGGGGCGAGGAAACGGCCGGCCTGTTCGAAGGCCAGCAGACCGAGCTGACGGCGCATGCGGCGCTCATCCAGCGAAGGACGCCGGGGCAGCTCGTGGAGAAAAAGCTGGTGATAGTCCGCGAGGTTGCCGGCCTTGCGCACGAGCCGGCTGGTGTCGTTGTTGCGGTGGAGCCGGTAGGCGGCCAAGACCTGCCGGCTGACCGCGCCACCGCCGTGTTGGAGCGCGCGCAGCCACATCTCCCAATCGGCCACGTGTGGGAAGCGCGGATCGAACCCGCCGTGGCGCTCGTAGAAGGCCCGGCGCAGGACGATGGTCGGGGTGACGAAGGGATTCGTGTAGAAAACGTCGTCGCTCAGCGCGAGGCGCCCGTCGTTCGGGAAGCCGGGCGACACCGTGTAGGCGACGCCCTGCTCGTCCATGACGAGAGCGCGCGTCGCATAGAAGGCGCAGTCGGGCTGGGTTTCAGTCAGCCGGTCGAGGGCGGCGTAGAATCCCGGCAGCACGGCATCGTCGCCGTGCAGGATGTGCACGAGATGGCCGCGGGAGCGGGCGATGCAGGCGTTGAAGTTGGCGATCGCGCCGACGTTGGCCGGGTGACGGTAGAAGGTGACGCGTCCATCCGGCGCGAGTTCGCGGACGACCGCGGCCGGGTCGTCGCGCGTGGAGCAGTCGTCGACGACCTCGATCTGCATCAGGTCGGCGCCGGGGTCCTGCGCCAGCACCGAGGTGAGCGTTTCGCGCAGGTAGTCCGCGCAATTGTAGGTGGGGATCATCACCGACCAGCGCGGGCGCGCGGTGGCGGCGGGGACAGGGTCGATGGCGGGTGGTTTCAGCTCCATCGTTCGAAGGGCCAGGGGTGACGGCGGCTGTTGGCGTGGTTGGGGGCGCGGAGCGTGATTTCCTCGCGACCGTGGAGCAGGCGCTCGACGACTTCGACGCCCTGCATGAAGGAGTGGTCCTGGTTGCTGACCTCGTATTTCCAGGCGCCGAAGCGGCCGCGCGAATAGATGTCCTGCTGCTCGAAGGCGGGCAGGATCTCCGCGAGCGCGCGGTCGCGGTGCAGCCCCGGCGTCGGATAACCGTAGGCGGCACGGTAGCTCCAGGTGGACACGAGCTCATCCCGGCTGGCGATTAGACCCGTCGCAATCGCGCCGTCGATGACCTGATCGAGCAGGCGCGTGTGGTCGACGGGTTTGTCGGGCGACTCGGAAACCTCCGCCATCAGCGACCAGTGGAGCGAGGGATCGGGGACGTTCTGCGGCGAGTAGTTGCTGAACACCGTCACGCGGTAGAACGGGCAGTTGTCCTCCGGGAAATACATCCAGCATTTCGTCCTCAGCTCCGCACGCGGCTGGCCGCGCAGGCCGAGGCCGAAGATGTTCGAGGAGGAATAGAGCAGCCCTTCCCCGGCGACCGCGTCGAATTCGTGGCGCCCGGTGAGGCGGATGAGTTCGCGCAGCGGGAGGGTCGAGATCAGGCGGTCGTAGGCGAAGACCTCGCCGCGCTCCGTGTGGACCTCGCGGCGTGCCGGATCGATGCGCACGATCTTCGTGCCCAGCCGCAGCCGGTCGGCGGGCAGGCGGGCGGCGCACGCGCGCCAGATGGCTCCGGTGCCGCCGCGGAGCGGGAACTGGAACGTATTGTTCGGGCCCCACGAGAGGTCGTCGCGGGCGTGGACGAGGTTTTGCAGCACGCGGCCGAGGTCGGTGACGGCGACGCGTTCGCCCACCCAGACGGCGTTGAGCTTCTCGGGCGGGTAGGCCCAGACCTTGAAATTGTAGGGCCGGAGGAAAACCTCGGCGATGCCCGGGCCGAAGTTGGCATCGATCCACTGGCCGAAATCGGCCGGGCGCGGACGCGGGTGGCGCGTGATCTCGACCAAGCCTTGGAGGCAGCGGTCGAGGTCGGCCGGCGGCAGGCGGCGGATGTTGTTCTGGAACGGGTAGGGGATGAAACGGTCGCGCATCCAGACCCACGATTCGCGCTGGTGGCGCAACCAACCGTCGGCGCCGAGGAACTCGATCATGGCGCGATCGAAGTAGTCGTAGTGGGAGAACTGGACGTGGCCGCCGATGTCCCACGTGAAGCCGGCTTCGTCGACGAACGACGAGGAAAGGCCGCCGGCGTGCGGGGCGCTTTCGAGCAGCAACCAGTCGCTGTGGCCGATTTCCTGCAGGCGCCGGGCGGCACCGAGGCCGGTGGGACCGGCGCCGAGGATGAGAAAGGGGATGCGCGTCATGAGAGGCGGCGTGGTTCTTGGTGATGAGCCCGCAGGAGGAAGGAGCCTTGGCCGGCCTGCTGCTGGAATTGCCAGCCCGCGTGCTCGTTCTGCCCCGCGGTGATCTCGAAGCGCAACGCGTGCTCCAGGTAGTCGTGGAACCGCACGCCGCTGTCCGCGAGCATCAGGTCCATCGTGTAGCGACCGGCGGCCAGCTGAGGCAGCTGCAACTCGAAACGAAATTCATACTTCCCCGGAGTCAGCCGATGATCCCGCCCCTCGACGAGGCCGCCGGCGTGCAGCGCGAGCGGCAAACCGTCCGGGCCGCGCAGCAGGCACTCCGCCGCGACGCGTGTCTCGCGTTGCACCTCCGCCTTGAGGCACACGATCAGCGGATCGCGGGACAGGAGCTCGCTGGTGGCATTCTCGTGAACGAGCAAGGCGGCGTCGCAGATGCGCGCCTCGCCCGTGCCCTCGAGGCGCCGCGCCTGCGAGAACCCGTGACCTTCGGCGCCGGCCAACCCGAGGTATTCGGCGACGACGTCGGCCACGGGCCCGGTGCGCGACACGCTGCCCTGCTTGAGCAGGATCGCGCGGGAACACAGCTCGCGGACGGCGCCCATCTGATGGCTGACGAACAGCACGGTGCGTCCCTGGTTGCGCGAGACCTCGCGCATCTTGCCGAGACACTTCTGCTGGAACTGCACGTCGCCCACGGCCAGCACCTCGTCGACGATGAGGATTTCGGGCTCGAGGTGCGCGGCGACGGCGAAGGCGAGCCGCACATACATGCCGCTGCTGTAGCGCTTCACGGGCGTGTCGAGAAACCGCTCCACTTCGGCGAAGGCGACGATCTCGTCGAACTTCCGCCGGATCTCCTCGCGGCGCATGCCGAGGATGGCGCCGTTGAGGAAGATGTTCTCGCGGCCGCTGAGCTCGGGATGGAAGCCCGTGCCCACCTCGAGCAGGCTGGCGACGCGGCCGTGCAGGGCGATGCGGCCCTGCGTGGGCTCGGTGATGCGGGAGAGGATCTTGAGCAGCGTGGACTTGCCGGCGCCGTTGCGGCCGATGATGCCCACGACCTCGCCGGGCTGCACCTCGAAGCTCACGTCGCGCAGTGCCCAGAATTCCTCCTCCTCGGTCCGCTGCGCGCGGAGTCGGGAGAACAGCGCCCGCGCGCCGCCCGTGAGGGCGTCGCGCAGCGTGTCGGGGCGTTTCTCGTGGTCGATGACGTAGCGTTTCGAGACGCGGTCGACACGGATGGCAGGCGATGCGGAAGCACTCATGGGCGCGGGGTCAGATGATGTCCGCAAATTTTTTCTCCGTGCGGCGGAAGAACCACACGCCGCTCCCGACGAGGAGCAGGATCGCCACCGCCGAGCTGCCCACGCTCCAGGCCGAGAGCTGGTGCTGGCCGCCGAGGAGGCACCAGCGGAAGCCGTCGATCACGCCCGTGAGCGGGTTCAGCGACATCAGGTCGCGCCAGTTGGGGAAGAAGTCCGTGCGGAAGCCCACCGGCGAGACGAAGATGCCGATCTGCAGCACGAACGGCACGATGAAGCGGAAGTCGCGATACTTCACCGTCAGCGCCGTCATCCACAATCCCGTGCCGAAGGCCACGCCCAGCGCCATGAGCACGAAGCCCGGCAGCAGGAGCCAGTGCCAGGTCGGCCATTGCCCATACCACGCGCTGAGCACGGCGAACATCGCCAGCACCACCGCGAAGTCCACCAGCGCGACCGCGAGCGACGAGAGCGGCACGATCATGCGGGGGAAATACACCTTCGAGACCAGGCTGGAGTTGGAGACGATGCTGGCGCTGGAGCCGGAGAGCGCGTTGGAGAACAGCTGCCACGCCATCACGCCCGACAACACCAGCAGCGGGTAGGGCACGCCGCCCGCCGGCATCTTGGCCAGATTCTGGAAGATGAAGACGAAGATCGCCGTGGTGATCGCCGGTTGGATGAACGCCCAGGCCACGCCCAGCACGGCCTGCTTGTAGCGCACCTTCACGTCGCGCCAGGCGAGGAAGCCGAGCAACTCGCGGTAGCGCCAGACGTCGCGCCAGTAATGGCGCTCCGTGCGCCCGGCCTCGATGATCAGGCCAGAGTCGTCGAGGGTTTGGTCCGGCGAGGGCATGCGGATGGGTTCCTCAAATGGGACTAGGGTGAAACCACTAAATGCTTCGCCGGGTCACTTCGGTGATGAAGCGGCAAGCGGGCGGGCATGGGTGGCTTCGACGGGGCAATCGTCAGGCCGAATCGGCTCTCGAAAAGTCCACCGCATGGCATCGGACAAGGCAACGGCTTTTTGGCGCAAAACCTTACGCGCAAATGGCTTTGCTTATTTCCTCGGCTTTTGCGGGCGAGGTGAGCAAGGCCACCAAGTGCAGGCCGAAGTCGAGCGCCGTGCCGGCACCGCGTGAGGTCGTGATGCGGCCATCTGTCACAATTCGTTCGCCCAGCCTTATATCCGGTAGTTCGTTGGCCACCGAAAAATGAGCGGTGCAGGCCTTGCCGGCCAGTAATCCGGCATCGGCCAGCACGGTCGGCGCGGCGCAGATGGCGGCAACCCAGCGCCCGGCCTCGGCGTGCCGGCGCAGCAGGGCGGGCACTCGCGGGTCGGCGCGCAGGTGTTTCACACCCGGCCCACCGGGAACGAAGACGAGGTCGAACAGCCCGTGCTCGACCGCACTCAAGGCCGCGTCGGCGTGCGCCGTGATGCCGCTGCGGCCCGTCGCGTGACGGTTCTCGGCCAACGAGGCGACGGTGACTTCCACTCCGGCCCGGCGCAGCAGATCCACGGGCGTGAACGTCTCGATCTCCTCGAATCCTTCGGCCAGCAGCGTGAGCACGGTGGGCATGCGCAAGGAAGTAACGCGCGGCAAGGGACAGTGACAAGAGTGCAGCGCGGCCGGCTGCCGCGAGCGGATGTCGGATGGGTGTCCCCGCGGGCCGCCCCCGGGTTCTCCCCTTGTGACTTGGCGACTTGTGATTTGATATTGGCATGATGCAGACCAGCGCGTCCTCCCACCTCGTCATCTTCGGCTGCGGCTATGTCGGCACGGCGTTCGCGCGCGAGGCTTTGCGCCGTGGGATGCGCGTCACGGCGTTGACGCGCAACGCGACGCGCGCCGGCGAGCTGCGGGCGCTCGGTCTCGACGTGATAGAAGGCGAATTGGCGGACCACGCCTGGCACCCGCGGATTGCGCACGCCGATTGGGTGCTCAACACCGTCAGCGCCGCCGATCCCACGCCCGAGGGCTACCGTCGTTCCTACGTCGACGGCATGCGCTCGATCCTCGCGTGGGCGGCGGGTTTGGAGCGACCGATCGGGACACTTCTCTACACAAGCAGCACGGGCGTCTACCCGCAGGGCGGCGGCGTGGAGGTCGACGAGACGGCGTCCACCGCGCACGCATCGGTCACGGGCCGCATCCTCGTCGAGGCGGAGGATCTGCTGCGCGCCGCGCCGGCGACGGCGGTCGCGCGCTGGTTCATCCTGCGGTTGGCGGGCATCTACGGGCCGGGGCGGCACTACTTGTTGAATGCGTTGCGCGCGGGCGCGACGCAGTTCGGCGGCTCGCCCGCGTTCCGCATGAACCTCGCGCACCGCGACGACATCGTCGCCGCGCTCTTCGCCTGCGCCGAGGCGCCGCCGACGGTGGCGAACGAGACTTGCAACGTCAGCGACGGCGCGCCCGCGACGAAGCAGGACCTGCTCGCGTGGCTGGCGCACGAGATCGGCGCGCCCGCACCGGGCTTCGACGGCGCGGCCACGGGCAGTGCGCGCAAGGGCGGCGATCCGACGCCCGACCGCATCATCCGCAGCGAGAAGCTGCGCCGCTTGGTCGGATGGCAGCCGCGGCACGCGGATTTCCGCGCCGGCTACCGCGCGATCCTCGGGCGCGAAGTCTAGCCTTGCCTCGACGAAAGCGGCGCGGCCCAATCGCGTTTTTCACTCTCCAACCCCCGCAAATTCCATGGCCGGTGTAGGCAAACTCCTCAAACAAGCGCAGAAAATGCAGCGGCAGATCGAGGAACTGCAAAAGTCCCTCGAAGTGCGCGAACTCGACATCTCCAGCGGCGGCGGCGCCGTGCAAGTGAAGATCAGCGGCGCGGGCAAGTTCCTCGCGCTGAAGCTCGACCCCGAGTTCCTCAAGGAGGACCCGAAGCTGATCGAGGAGACGCTCCTCGGCGCGATCCAGGAGGCCGCCACGAAGGCGAAGGAGCTGAACGATTCCGAGATGCAGAAGGTCTCGTCGGCGTTCCAGATGCCGGGGATGTTCTGAAGATTTTCGATTTTTGATCCTCGATTTTCGATTCAACGAAGCACGCGGGAAAGTTCGCGGTAACTGCGGAGTCGAAATGCCGGAATCGAAAATCGAGAATCCAAAATCGAAAATCCCATGACGCCCGCGCTCGAGCACCTGCAGAAACAGCTGAAGCAGCTGCCCGGCGTCGGTTACCGCTCGGCCGAGCGCATGGCGTTGCACCTCCTCGTCGAGCAGCCGCAGAAGCTCCCGGAGCTGGTGCGCGCGTTGCAGGCGGCGGCGGGCTCGGTGCGGCGTTGCGCGCGCTGCGGCAATCTCGCGGAAGAGGAGTGCTGCCCGATCTGCGCGGACGAGCGCCGCGCCACGGGGCAGCTCTGCGTCGTGGAAAACGTGCCCGACCTCGCGGCGATCGAGCGCTCCGGCGCCTACCGCGGCCGCTACCATGTGTTGCACGGCAAGCTCTCTCCGATCCGCGGTGTCGCCCCGGAGAACCTGAACCTGCCGGCGTTGCTCGCGCGGCTCGCGAGCGGCGAGGTGACGGAGCTCATCCTCGCGCTGTCGAACGACGTCGAGGGCGAGGCCACCTGCCATTATCTCACCGACCGTCTCCCGCCCGGCGGCGCGGTGAAGGTCACGCGCATCGGTTTCGGCCTGCCCAGCGGCGGCGGCGTGCTCTACGCCGACCCCGTCACGCTGAAGAGCGCGCTGGAGGGACGGCGTTCCTATTCGTGACTTGCCGGCCGCCGGCCGGTCCGCCTAACTGGGCGCGTTCTTTCGTCGCGGGTATAGTATATCGGCTATTATGCGGCTTTCCCAAAGCTGAGAGGAGGGTTCGACTCCCTCTACCCGCACC
>JAMPXH010000076.1 GCA_023701285.1 Candidatus Didemnitutus sp. | reverse complement strand
GGGGAGGATCGGAGGGCGGGCGGGCGGGGTGGCTCGGGCGGTGGGCCGGAGCCGCCGGGTTACTTGGCCTCCTCCTTCTTGCGCTTTTCGATCATCACCTTGGAGCCGTCCTTGAGCGTGCGGCTGATGGCGGCGTAGCTGCCGGAGACGATTTCCTCGCCTTCCTTCAGCCCGCTCTTGATCTCGATGTGGGAATTGTCGGCGATGCCGGTCTCGACTTGGCGCAGAACGACCTTGTCGCCGTCCTTCACGAAGACCACGCGCTGGAGTTTCTCGCGATTGCGGCGGGCCTCGTCGCGCTCGCTGGCGACATCGAGGTCGTTGCCCGAGCGTTCCTTGGCCTCCTTGGCGGCGGCGGCGGCGATCTCCTCGGTGGTCTTGCCACCGGCGGCGCGCACGGTCACGGACTGGATCGGCACGGCGATGACGTTTTCGACGGTCTGCGTCTCGACGTCGACGGTGGCGCTCATGCCGGGGCGCAGGCGGAGATCGCGCTCCTTGATGCGGATCTTAACGAGGAAGTTGGTGACCTCGTCGGAGGCGGAGGCGATGATCTGGGCGGCGGCACTCTGACCGCCGGTGCTCAGCGCGGAGCTGGAAATCTCGGCCACGGCGCCCTCGAACTTGCGGCCGGGAAACGCGTCCACGGAGACGACGGTGCGGTCGCCGACCTTGACGTTGACGATGTCGTTCTCGTTCACCCGGACGCGGACTTCCATCGCATCGAGGTTGGCGATGCGCATGATCTCGGTGCCGGCGAACTGGTTGGTGCCGACGACGCGCTCGCCGACCTCGCTGGTGAGGGAGCTGATGGTGCCGTCCATCGGCGAGTAGATGGTGGTCTTGTCGAGCTGGTCGCGCGACTGGTCGACGGAGCCTTCGGTGCGGCGGATCTGGGCGAGGGAGGAATCGTAGTCGGCCTTGGCGACGTTGAGATTTGTCTGCGCGGCGATGAACTCGGCGTCGGAGATGAGCTGCTTCTGGTAAAGATCATTGGCCTGCCGGAAGTCCTGCTCGGCCTTGGTGAGGCGGGCCTGGCTGAGGACGCTGGCGGCGCGGGCGGAGGCGAGAGCGGCCTCCTGCTGCTCGAGCTGCGCCTTGTAGAAGTCGGGTTTGATGCGCACGAGCAGGTCGCCCTTCTTCACGGTCTGGCCCTCGGACACCGGGATCTCGATCAGCTCACCGGCGACTTCGGGGGAGATCTTCACTTCGGTCTCGGGCTGCACCTTGCCGGTGGCGGTGACGACGTGGGTGATGGTCTTCACGACCGCCTTCTCCGTGGTGACTTGGATCGGCTTTTCCTGGCCGCGATTCTTGGCCGCCGCGGCGAAGGCGAGCAGAGCGATGACCGCGACGCCGCCGAGGATGAGCCAGAGGCGTTTCTTCGACTTGGCTTTCGCAGGCGTGGAGGCGGGAACAGGCGGGCGCGGGGAATCTTCGGTGCGCATGTGGATCAGGTGGGTTGCAGGGAGGAGGAGACGGTAAAGGGACGGGCCGGTGCTTGGCAGCGCGCTTCGTCCGCAAAACACAGAGGGGCCCCACCAAGGGCCCCCCTGCAACACAACTGACTACGAACAGTTGCGAGCATCGGGACCGACGGCAGAAAATGGAACGGCGGAACGACGAAAGGCGCAAACCCGACGGCCAAGAGCGCGCAGACCGGGTCTGCCCGCGAATCGGCCGGGACGGTGCCAAAGAACAGCGGCATTACACGGGACAAAGCGGTGGAGTCGCAGGTGTTTTGGGATAAACGGGTGGCGGGCGGGATGGACGGGCCGCGGTGGCGTGGCCGGCCCGGCGTGGAGGGGCGCCGGGGCTCAGAGCGCGTCGCGCATCAATTCCTGCAGGCGTCCGTGATAGCCCCGGCTCAGCCGCAGCTTGGTGCCGTCCTGCAACACCACGGCGTATTCGCCGGCGAAGTCCGGACTGAGCTTCTTCACCCGGTCGATGTTCACGATGGTCGAGCGGTGGATGCGCAGGAAGCGCCGTGGATCGAGCCGCTCCTCGAGCCGACCCATCGTCTCGCGCAACTGGTGCACGCGCCCGGCGGCGTGGAACTTCATGTAATCGCCCTCGGCCTCGATCCAATCGATCTCCTCGGATTTGAGAAAATAGATCTCCCCGCCCGTCTTGAGCAAAATGCGGTCGCGCGTGATCGTCTCGCCTTCGGCCGGCACAGCCGGGGCGGCGGCGACGGCCGCCGGCAGCGCGCGACCTGCCTCCATCGCCTGCAAGTGCGTCAGCAGGTGGGAAATCTTGCTGCCCAGCGCCTCCGTGCGCCGGCGGTTCACCTCGGCCTTGGCCCGCCGCACCGCGGCCGCCACCCGCGTCTCGTCGAGCGGCTTCAGCAGGCAGTCGACCGCCGCCACCTCGAAGGCGCGAAGCGCATCCTGCGGGTTGGCGGCCAGCATCACCACCACCGGGGGCTGACCGGCGTTCATCGTCTCGACCAGCTTGAAGCCGCGCATGTCCGGCAGGTCCGTCCCCACGATCACGAGGTCCGGTTGCTCCTTGGCCAGCAAACGCCCCGCCTCGCTCCCGTTCGCCAGCTGGGCGAGGAGCTCGATGTCGGCATCGCTCTCCAACCACCGCGCGACAGACCGGCGGACGGACAACTGTCCATCCACGACGCAGGTGCGGATCTTGTTCGTAGGCGCGTTTACGGGGGGCATGGCACGCGACTGGCCTTGTGCGCCCGCGACTGGCCGGATTCAAGCCGATTAATTGTCCCAAAAATGGGACGAATGGCTGGTTTTCGGCGACCAATCGCCCCGCTCCCGCGTCGCCGAAGTCATAAAGCGAACCGTGTCATCGCGACCTCCAGTGGCACTGCGGCATCGCGGAGCAGCACCTCACGCCACTGCTGCGCGAGCCAAGGCGCCCAAAGCGCCCCTTTCGAGCCAAGCGCACCGAAGAATCCCAAGCCCGGCCGGCGCGAATGCCAGCCGATCGCCGGCAACCGATCCGGCAGGGCCAGCCGCACACCCGCCGCTTGCTCGCCCCCCTCGACCTCGCCGCCAGCCAAGCGGCGCGCCGCCGCGATGAGCTGCTCCCGCGCAGCCGGCGTCGCGTCCAAGTCTTCGCGGTCGCGTTCGAACGTCGCCCCCACCCTGCCCTGCCCGTCGCGCTCGCCGATCAGCCACATGCCGTCATGCCGCACGGTGTCGGCTGCGAGCCCTGCGGCACGCACGGTGAGAATCTGCCCCTTGATCGCGGCGAACGGCGAACCAGCGAACCACGCGCGCCCCAACGCACCGTGCCCTGTGCAACAGATGACCGCCGCGAACGCCTCGCCTCGCCAACGCACCTCGCCGCCGTCCGCCGGCCAGACAAATTCTTCCGCCTCGGCCCGGGCCTCGCGCAACCGGCCGCTGCTCCTCCAGCGTTGCGCTGCGGCAGTCAGCAACGCCGGTAAATCCACCCGCGCCGCGCCATCGAGCACGAGCGCCTCATCGGTCAACGCCCGGGCAAACGGCGCCAGCTCTCCCGCCGCGAAGCGCCGCGCCGCCCGCTCGCGCTCCACCGCGTCGCGGAAGCGCCGTTCCAGCCGCAAGTCGTGCCAGAGCCGCACCCCCAGCAGGGTTTCCCAGCGTTGGTAGGCCGCCTGCGCGAGCGGACCCAGTTCCTCCACGCGCCAAGTCCGCGCGAAACGCTGGCCCGTGATGGGATTGATCAAGCCCGCCGCCACGCGCGAGGCCGCGGTCGCGTGGCCGTCGCTGACGATCGTGCAATCGATGCCCGCCGCCTCCAACTCCAGCCCGAGCGCCGTGCCCGCGAGCCCCTGGCCCACGATCAACACGCGCCCGTTCATCTCACTCGCCCGCGAGCGCGGCGCCGACGATGCCCGCGTCGTTGTGCAGCTTGGCCGGCACCACCTTCGCCTGCGTGTGGAGGAACTTGAACCACTGCCCGTGATCCTGGCTCACGCCGCCGCCGATGATGATCAACTCGGGCGACAGCAGCCGCTCCACGACGCGCAGGTAAACGTTCACGCGGTCGGTCCATTCCTTCCAATCGAGATCGAGCCGCGTCTTCACCGCCGCGGACGCGAAGCGCTCGATCGGCTCGCCTCCCCACGGGATGTGCCCGAGCTCGGCGTTGGGATAAAGCGCGCCACGATGAAAGAGCGCCGAACCGATCCCCGTGCCGAAGGTCAGCATGAGCACCGTGCCGCTGCGCGCCTTGCCTGCACCGAAACGCATCTCGGCCAGCCCGGCCGCATCGGCATCGTTGGCCAGACCGACCCGGCAGCCCGTCGCCCGCGTGAAAATCGCGCGCCCGTTCAAACCCTCCCATTCCTCGCCGAGGTTGCCGACCGCGCCGATGCGTCCCTCCTGCACGATACCGGGAAAACCGATTCCCACGCGCCCCTTCCAACGAAAATGCCGCACGATCTGGCGGGCGGCGGCGAGGCCTTCGCCCTTGGCGCAAGGGCTCGAGATCGGCACGCGGAAGCGCTCCGCCAGCAGCTTGCCGGTCTTGGTGTCCACGGGGGCGGCCTTGAAGGCCGAGCCACCGATATCGATGCCGAGAACTTTCATCGGAAAAGCCGGCGACGCTAGGCCCCGCCGCCCGCGCGTCAACCGCCCGCTGCGTCTCGCGCCGCCTGCAGTTCCGCCGCGGTCGCCGGGCGCGCCGCCGTCAACTCGACCTCGAAATGCAGCGTCGCCCCCGCCAGCGGATGGTTGGCATCGAGGACCACCTCCGCGCCTTCGAGCGCGACCACCGTGACGATCGGCGCATACGGATCGGCCCCCGTGCGGAACTGGTCGCCGACCTGCACCTCGCCCTCGATCGGCAGCTGGGCGCGCGGCACCCGCCCGATCATCTCCTCGTTCCTCGGACCGTAACCCTCTTCCGGCGGCACGGAGACCTTGCGCTGTTCGCCCGGCTGCATGCCGCGCAACGCCTTTTCGAGTCCCGGCACGATCTGTTCCGCGCCCTCGATGCAGACCAGCGGTTCCGCGCCGCGCGAGGTGTCGAGCACGCGGCCATCCGCATCGCGCAACGTGTAGTGAAACGTAAGATGCCGGGAGGACGCCATGAGCCCGCCACTCCACCGCCCCGCCCAGCCCCGACACAAGCCTATTCCCCCGCCTCTCCGCCTGCCGCGCTCACCGTTTGGTAACCTAATAGGTTACTTTGCTCACGCCACGCACCAGTGAAACAAACGGCAGTGCCCCACTCGCTTGGTAACCTATTAGGTTACCAAGCAAACGCGCCAAACGCGCCGCGCGAAGCGAGTGACGCAAGGGCGAGGGCGAGGAAGGCATGGAGGCGCAGACCAAGCCGCGCCGTCAGGTTTCCTGGCGCAGGACCTCGAGCGGCGGATGGTCGCAAATGCCACGGCTGGAGAACAGGCCCGTGACCACGGTCACCGCACTCACGGCGGCCCAACCACCGAGCAGGACCCACGGCGAGGGCGTCACCCAGTTCATCTGGAACACATACTTCGCCAGCGCCCAGTTCGCGCCGATCGACAGCACCGCACCGACCGCCGCGCCGAGCGTGCCGAGCGCGAGATACTCGGCCAGCATGATGCGGTTCACCTGCTGCTTCGTCGCCCCGAGCGTGCGCAACAATACGCTCTCGCGCACGCGCTGGTGGCGGCCGATCAACACCGCGCCGGCCAGCACGATCACGCCGGTCACGACCGTGAAGAGCGCGAGAAACTCCACCACGAATGAGGCCTTCGAATAGACGCGGTCGATCGTCTCCATGATGAGCGCGAGGTCGATCGCCGAGACATTCGGGTGATCGCGCACCACGGCCTGCTGCACGCGGGCCGAGACCGCCGCATCCGGCACGCGCACCGCCATGACGTGGAATTTCGGCGCGTCCTCGAGCACGCCCTCCGGGAAAACGACGAAGAAATTCGCCGCCATGCGCCGCCAATCGACCTGCCGGAGACTGCCGACTACCGTCTGCACCGGCACTCCCTGCACGTCGAAATCGATCTCGTCGCCGACGGCGACGCCGAGGTCGCGCGCGAGGTTGTCCTCGATCGAAATGGGCACGCGCGCCGCGCCCGGGGGCACCCGCCCGGTGAATTCGCCCGCGACGACCTTCTCCGTGTCGCTGAGCGCGCCGCGGTAGGTGGAGCGATACTCGCGCCGCAACGTCCACGCCGGCACGCGCACGGTGTTGTCCTTGAGCACCTCGGCGACCGGCCGGCCCTTGAGCGCGCTGATGCGCATGGTGACGATGGCCGCGCCCTGACGCGGCGGCGCGCCGTTGGTCGTGAGGAGCTGCGTGAGCGGCGCGACCTGGTCGTCCTGGATGTCGAACAGCATCAGGTTCGGCCGGTCCTCCGCGCCCATGATGCGCAACTGGCCGAGCAACGTGTCGCGCGACAGATAGAGCGACATCATCAGGAACGTGCCCATGCCGAGCGAAACGAGGAGCAACACCGTGCGGTTGTTCGGCCGGTAGAGATTGGCCACGCCCTGCCGCCACGCGAAGGGCAACGCGCGCAAGTTGAGCTTCCGCGCCACGAGGGCGATGAGCTGCGCCAGCCCGGCGAGCACCGCGAAGCCGAGGAACAACGCCCCCGCAAACCCGACGCCCCATTGCCAGCGTCCCGTCTGCCAGATCGCGAAGGCCAGGATCGCGCCCACGATGGTGCCCAGCAACGCGACGCGCAGCCAATCGCGCCCGCCGGGCGCCGACGCGAACGCCGAGCGGATCGCGAGCAACGGCGACACGCGCCGCACCTCGAGCAAGGGCAACAGCGCGAACAGCACCGCGATCACGACGCCCGCGCCGATGCCGCGCGCGACGGCCGGCCACGACACCGCGAACTCGAACGCGAACGGCAGGAAATCCTTCATCAGGCCCGGCAGCGCGAGCTGCGCCGCGACGCCGAGCGCCGCGCCGCCGAGCGCGCCCGCCAGCCCGAGACCGACGCCCTGCACGAGGTAGATCGCGAAGCTCGTGCGCGCCGACGCGCCGAGACAGCGCAGGACGGCGACGGTCGGCACCTTCTGCCGCACGTGCGCGTGGATCGCGCTCGCCACGCCGATGGCGCCAAGGAAGAGCGAGGCGAAGCCCACGAGCATCAGGAACGAATTCACGTTGCGGATGGAGTTGCCCAGCTCGCGCTTGCGTTCCTCCACCGTGTCGAAGCCGAGCCGCAGCTCGCGGAAGCGGTCGCGCAGATCGCGCACGAGCTGCTCCACGTCGGTGCCGGGCGCGAATTGCAGATAGACCCGGTAGCGCGCCAGGCTGCCGGCCTTGAGCAGGCCGGTGGACTCGGCGGTGGCGAGCGGGATGAACACGCGCGGCGCGATCGTGGCGACGGCCGCCGATTCGCCCGGCACGCGGAGCAGGCCGCCCGCGAGGGTGAACTCAGCGGCGCCGAGACGGATCCGGTCGCCGGGCTTGAGGCCGAATTGCACGAGCAGGCTCTCCTCGATCACGGCGCCCGTGCCGCCTCGCAGCTCCGCGCGCGCGCCGGCCGGCGCGGTGTCGAACTCGCCGTAGAACGGGAAATCGCCTTCCAACGCCCGCACCTGCACGAGCCGCGTGGCGCCACCCGGCACGATGAGCATCGAGTTGAACGAGATCTCGCGCGACTCGATCCCGCCGAGGGAGGCGATGAACGCGTCGGCCTCGGGCGTGAGCTTGGCGCGCGAGGTGATGACGAGGTCGGCGCCGAGCAGAGCCTTCGTCTGATCCTCGATCGCCGCGCGCAGGTTGTCGCGCAGCGAGCCGATCGCCACCAACGCGGCGACGCCGAGGACGATCGCGAGCGAGAACAGCAGCAACCGCCGCCGCGAAGCCCGCGTGTCGCGCCAGGCCATTTTGAGGATGAACGTCATGAGGAAGATAGATTGCCCACGGAATACACGGAACACACAGACCGGTCAGAGAACGAAGCGCTCGTGCTCAACTTTCGGATAGTGCCCGAAGTTCACGAGGAGCCCGACACGAAGACCCGTCGCGTGCAGATAATTTTGGACTTGGGCGCGGTGCTCGTCGGTGAGGGCACTCACCGCCTTGAGTTCTAGCAACACTTGCCCGTGGCAAACGAAGTCAGCGATGTAGATTTTCGTCAGCAGCCGCCCTTTGTAGGAAAGTGGAATTGGCACAAGCGCCCGCGCCTCCAATCCCTGCAATTCAAACTCAACCTGGAGGCATTCCTGATAAACTCCTTCTAGGAAACCACAGCCCTTTTCGCGATAAACCTCAAAGCAGGCGCCGAGGATCTTATAGGTCAGTTCTTCATGGATCAGCTTGTTCATGGTCACTTCTTCCGTGTGTTCCGTGTATTCCGTGGGCCCTGATGAGGTTCGGTTGGCTGGGTGACCAGAAATCGTTTTGCGACTCTCAGTGGGCGGCGCACTCGTCGCTTATGACTGAACCGCTGCGGAGGCGGATGACGCGGCGCGTCTGCCGCGCCAGCTCGAGGTCGTGCGTCACGAGCACGAGCGTCGTGCCGCGCTCGCGGTTGAGGCCGAAGATGAGATCCACCATCGCGTGCGCCGTGTCGCCGTCGAGGTTGCCGGTGGGCTCGTCGCAGAAGAGGATGCGCGGACGGTTGATGAAGGCGCGCGCCAGCGCCACGCGCTGCTGTTCGCCGCCGGAGAGCTGCATCGGGTAGTGGTCGAGGCGGTCGCCGAGGCCGACGCGCGCGAGCAGTTCCGCCGCCTCGGCCGTGCGCGAGTTGTCGCCGCGCAGCTCGAGCGGCACGAGGACGTTCTCGAGCGCGGTGAGCGTGGGGATGAGCTGGAAATTCTGGAACACGAAGCCGACGCTCTCGTTGCGCACCAGTGCGCGCTCGTCCTCGCTCAGGTGGCCGATCTCGCGGCCGGCGAGCTGCACGCTGCCGCTGCTCGGCTGGTCGAGGCCGGCGCAGAGGCCGAGCAGGGTCGTCTTGCCGCTCCCCGAGGGGCCGACGATCGCGCAGGTGTCGCCTTCGTGCAGCTCGAAGCCCACCTCGCGGAGCACCGTCAGGGCGCCGGCGGCGGTGGCATAGGTCTTGGTCAGGCGCTCGACTTTCAGGAGGATTGGGGCACTCATGGATGCAGTGATGAGCTGCAACACACCCACGAGTCCCGAAAGTGCAAAGCTGTTCCGTCCACCGGCGTTTTTCCGGGTTCAATGGCTCGGTTTCCTGGTCGCCGCGTGCCTGCTCGCGACGGCTGCCATCGCCGCCGCCCCGCGCACGCTGCTTTTCTACGGCGACAGCCTCACGGCCGGTTACGGGCTCGATCCCGACGAGGCCTACCCGGCGCGGATCCAGCAGAAGGTCGACGCCGCCGGCCTAGCTTGGCGCGTCGTGAACGCCGGCCTGAGCGGCGAGACCACGGCAGGCGGCCTGCGCCGGCTTGATTGGATCCTGCGCCAGCCGGTGGACATCTTCGTGATCGAACTAGGCGGCAACGACGGCCTGCGCGGCCTCGAGCCCGACGTCACCCGCGCCAACCTCCAGGCGATGATCGACCGCATCCGCACGCGTTATCCGCACGTAACCATCGTTCTCGCCGGCATGCAGATCCCCACCAACATGGGTCCCGTTTACGCGGAGGCCTTCGCCCGCATCTACCCCGAACTCGCACAGAAGAACGGCGTGGCACTGATCCCGTTCTTGTTGGCTGGCGTCGGCGGGGTGCCCGAGTTGAATCTGCCCGACGGCATCCACCCCACTGCCGAAGGCCACCGCATCGTGGCCGAGACCGTGTGGACCACGATCTCCCCCTTGTTGCAATGACGCCCACCCGCCTTGCCTCCACGCTCGCCCTCCTGCTGCTGCCCAGCCTCGCCCCCGCCGCCACTTACCGCGCGTCGCTGACCACGGATTGGACGGAGAACCTCAGCCGCTCCTCCAGCGCCCGCGACTGGCAGGATGTCCTCACGCTGCACGCCGACGCCACCGCCGCCTGGTCGCGCCAGCTCACGGGCAACCTCACGCTCATCACCGAGGTGGAGGCCGCCGCGCAGCTCGCACCCGATTTCAGCCAACTCAGCCAGGGCGAGCTCACGCTCCGCGCCGAGGCCCGCCGCAAGTTCGGCCTCGGCCCGCTCGCGCCGACCCTCGCCGGCCGCCTCGCGCTCACGGGTCGCGCCGCCGGCATCGAGCAGGACAACGGCCTCACCCAGCACCTCGCACTCCAAGCCGGCAAACGCCTCACCGAATCCTGGCGCATCGCGGCCACGGCCGAGACCTGGAAGCACCACGCGCGGACCGATGCGTTCGACATCAGTTACCGCCGCTATTTCGGCGAGGTGAGCTGGGACATCACCGAGCGCTGGCAACTCAGTTCCGGCTACGGCCGTTTCAACGGCAGCTTCACGGCCAACGCTTCCGCCTTCGTCTGGAACCGCGCCCTCACCGGCCTGCTCGGCCCCGCCATCCAAGAATACTATACGATCACGCCGCAGGCGGTGACCGACAGCTACGGTCCCGGCTGGGTCACTTACAAGGTGCACGGCACGGCGCGTTACTGGTGGCTGCAGCTCTCGCCCGCGCTGTCCGACACCACCACGATCACGCTGCGCTATGAGAACACACTCATGAAAAACATTGTGAACGTGAAATACCGCCAGCTCTCCTGGTCCGCCGCCCTCGTCCACCGCTTCTGATGCTGCGCGCCGCCCCGTTCCTGTTCGCTCTTCTGCTGGCCCCGCTCGCGCTCGCCGCCGAGCCCGGACTCCTGCTCACGGTGCAGGACGGCAAAGGCGCGCCGGTGGCCGACGCGGTCGTGTCGCTCCATGCGCTCGACCATCCCGCGGCCGCGCTCCCACCTCCGGACGCCCCGGTCGAGATCGTGCAACGCGACCAGGAATACATCCCCTACGTCACCGTGGTGCGCGTCGGCACGCGGGTCGATTTCCCCAACCAGGACGACATCCAGCACCACATCTACTCGGTCTCGAAGGCCAAGCGTTTCGAGAAACCCCTCTACGCGCCCGGCGCGCGCGAATCCGTGCTCTTCGACCAACCCGGTGTAGTCACGATCGGCTGCAACATCCACGACTGGATGGTCGCCTACCTCGTCGTGCTGCCCACGCCGCATTTCGCGCAGACCGACGCCGCCGGCACAGCCACCCTGCGCGCGCCCGCCGGCCGCTACCGCTTGGAGCTGTGGCATCCGCGGCTCGCCAAACCGCTGCAGGAGGAACTCGCGCTGTCCGGCGGCGACGAACCGCGCCGCTACACGCTCGCGTTGAAACCCGACCGGCGCATCCGCCGCGCGCCCGAAGCCAAGGCCGGCGGCTACTGACGTCATGCGCGGCCGGTTCCGCTTCCGACGCTTCCGCACCCGGCTGCTCGTGCTGCTCGTCGGCCTGCTCGCCGTGGTGCAGGCCGGCACTTACCTCGTCGTCAGCCGCGCCAACCGCGCCTCCGCCCTGGCCACCATCGATGCCGAGCTCGCCAGCGCCGCCCGCCAGTTCGCCGCCACCGTCGCCCAGCGCGAGAAAGCCCTCCTTTTCGCCGCCAAGCAGATGGCCGGCGACTACGCGATGCGGCAGCTCTTCCTCGCCGAGGAATTCAGCGCCGCCACCGCCCGCTCCGCCCTCGCCACCTACCAGACGCGCATCGAGGCACCGCTCCTCGTGCTGCTCGACCCGGAGGGCCGGCTCCTCGCCGCCACCCGCAGCGCCGTCTCCGCCGCGGACCTCGCCCCCTTCGTCGCCTTGCAGACCGTCGCCGAGGCCTCCGAACACCAACACGCCGCGAGCGACGGCTATCTCGACGGCGAGCTGCACCAGATCGTGCTCGTGCCCCTGCTCGCTCCGCCGCCGGAGATCGTCGCCTGGGTCGGTCTCGGTTTCCCGATCGACGCGCAGGCCGCCCAGGAGTTGAAGGCCAGCGCCAACGTCGAGGTCGCCTTCCTCCGCGCGGGCGCCACGCCCGAGGCGCTCGCCTCCACGTTGCCGCCCGTCCGCGCCACCGAGCTCGCCGCGCGGCAGCTGCACCCCGGCACGACGCAGCTCCGGCTCGGTGGGGAAGACTACATCGCCGTCGTCCAACCCCTGCCCGTCGCCACCGGCGAACCGGCGATGATCGCGCTGCTCCGCTCGCTCGACGAGCAACTCGCGCCCTCCCGCGCGTTGGAGCAGATGATCCTCCTCGGCACGCTCGCGGCGCTGCTCCTGGCGACCTTCGCCGCCCTCGCGCTCGCCCGCAACGTCAGCCGCCCCGTGCAGCAACTCGCCGCACACACCCATGCCGTCGCCGCCGGCGACTACACGCGCCGCCTCGACCTGCCGCGCGCCGACGAGTTCGGCCAGCTCGCGGAGTCGTTCAACCACATGACCGCCGGCCTCGCCGAGCGCGACCGCGTGCGCGACCTCCTCGGCAAGGTCGTCTCGCCCGAGATCGCCACGCAGCTGCTCCAGTCCGACCTCCAACTCGGCGGTGAGGAACGCGAGGTCACCATCCTGTTCTCCGATCTCCGCGACTTCACCACCCTGAGCGAGAGCCTTCCGCCCGCCGAGATGCTCGCCCTGCTCAACCGCTACCTCGACCGCATGAGCGCGATCGTGGAGAAGCACGGCGGCGTGATCGACAAATACATCGGCGACGCGATCATGGCGCTCTTCGGCGCCCCGGTCGCCGCACCCGACGCCGCCGCCCGCGCCGTCAACGTCGCCCGCGAAATGGCCGCCGCACTCGACACGCTCAACCGCGAGCTCGCCGCCGAAGCCAAACCCACCCTCGCGCTCGGCGTCGGCATCAACACCGCCCGCGTCATCGCCGGCAACATGGGTTCGCAGACGCGCCTGAATTACACCGTCATCGGCGACGGCGTGAACCTCGCCTCGCGCCTCGAATCGCTCACGAAGGAGCCAGCCTACGGCACGCGCATCATCGTCAGCGCCGCCACGGCGCACGCCGCCGCCTCCGCCGCCACGTTCCGCCCGCTCGGCGCCGTCACCGTGAAAGGCAAGACGGAGGCCGTGCAGATCTACGCGTTGGACGCGTGAGCGAGCACCGCCGCCCGAGCCGGGCGCGATGCGCGCCGTTCGCCCGGCGGCGACCGTTCACTCCGCCCAAGCGGAGGCCGGAGCCGCCGCCACCTTGGCGCGAAACGCCTCGGGAATGGGCTGCGCGCGCATGACACCGTCCGGCCCGCCCGTGACGCACACCGCCGTCATCTCGCCCTGCGCGACGACCGGCCCCTGCGGCACACCCTGCGCGTCGCAACGGCGGAATTGAAAACCGAGCACGAGCGCGCGCGTGCGCACCTCCATGACCAGCAGCCGCACCTCGGCCGTGTCGCCGAAACGCAACGGCGCGCGGTAATCGCAGCTCACGTTGACCCGCGGCCAGCCGACGATCTGCCCGGGCACGAAGGAAATCTGCGGCAGGTCGAGCGAGCGGTAGAAGGCCGTCTCGCAGGATTCCATCCAGCGGAAAAAATTCGAGAAGTGCATGATCCCCGCCATGTCCGTCTCCACAAACTCGACGCTGCGCCGGATCGAATACTCGGAAAGCATGCGTCTAAGGATTGCCCGCGTCCGGCGCGACGCAACGCCGTTGTGCGCCGCGCGTGGCCCCGGCCGCGAGGCCTTCTCGGTTTGTGACGGACGCGCGGGCCTAGCCGAAAGTCCGGGTGCGGCCGGCGCCCGCAGCCTTGTGCGCGGCGCGCCACGGCCCAAGCTGGCGCGATGAAATCGATTCTCCGCGGATGGGCCGGGCTCGGCCTGGCATTGATGTTCACCACGGCGCTCGCCGGCTTCGAAGGACGCGTCTCGCTCGCGATCAAGAGCGGCAAGGAAAAGGAGCAGGTGATCGACTACGCGTTCAAGGACGGCGTCGTGCGCCTGGAGCCCAAGTCCGACGAGGCGGAAGGCACGGCCATGATCATGAATTGGGCCAAGCGCGAGATGCTCGTGCTCATCCCCGAGCAGCAGATGTATATGGTGATGCCCCTCAAGTCCGGCCCGGCCGGCCAAACCGCCGCGGCCACCGAACCCGAGGCCAAGATCGAGAAGACCGGCGAGACCGCCCTCATCCTCGGCTACGTGTGCGAGCAATACCTCACGAGCGACCAAGACGGCGTCACGGAGATGTGGATCACCGACCAACTGGGCCATTTCTCCGGACTCGGCGCCGGAGCCAGCCCCCTCGGCGGCATGATGGGCGGCGGACGCCAGGCCGTGGCCCCCTCCGGTTGGGAAAAGGCGCTGGAGAGCCGGAAGGGCGCCTTCCCCCTGCGCGTCGTCGGCCGGGACAAACGCGGCCGGGAAACCTTCCGCCTGGAGGCCAAGAAGATCGAGCCCGGGCCCCTGCCCGCCGCGCTTTTTGCGGCTCCCGCGGGATTTCAGAAGCTCAGCATGCCCACGATGGGCGGCTTCGGCGGCTAATACCCGCCCGGCCCCCGCATCCCCCTTCTCAGGCGGCCGCCCGGCCGCCTTTTTTCGTTCCCGCCCCCTCGCGACCGCCCCCGGGCCAGCCGGCCGTGTCCGCCCCGTTACGGGCAGGTTAATTCCTGCACAGGTTGACTCTCCCGCGAGGGATGCGGGCTTGACTCCCCCAGAGGCCAGCCGTTCGCTTCGCCATTCAATGCCCGGGGTGGTTCCTCCGGGTTTACCAACACCAATACCTGCATCTGCACCATGCACAAATCGTTCGTTAAGAAATTCGTCATCGCGGCCCTGACCTTGGTCGCCATGACGCTGACGCCTGGCGCGCTGGCGCAAGTGGTCTCGTCAGGCATCAACGGCACCGTGACGGATACGTCCGGAGCCTCCGTCAGTGGCGCGACCGTCACCGTCGTCCACACGCCCACCAACACGACGTTCAACGCGATCTCGCGTGACAACGGCCGTTTCCTCTTCCGCGGTTTGCCGGTCGGCGGTCCCTACCGCCTCACGACGAACGCGGACGGCTTCCAGGCGCAGACCGTCAACGAAGTCTACACCGTCCTCGGTGAAGACATCGATGTGAGCGTCACCCTGCGCAAGGACGTCGTCACCCTCGACGCCTTCGTGGTCAGCGCCTCGGCCGGCGATCTCGACTCGAACACCACCGGCGCCGGCACCGTGATCAACAGCGCGCGCATGATGGCGCAGCCGTCGATCAACCGCTCCTTCGCCGACCTCATCCGCACCAATCCCTACGTGACGATCCGTTCCGGCTCCGCCCTCACGGCGCTCGGCCAGAACAACCGCTACAACAGCATCTCCGTCGACGGTGCGCGCATCAACGACCAGTTCGGCCTGAACGCCTCCGGCCTCCAGTCGTTCAACAATCCCTTCGCCCTCGAAGCCCTCGAGCAGTTCAGCGTCTCGCTCTCGCCCTACTCGGTCGACCGCAGCGGCTTCACCGGCGCCTCGGTGAACGCCATCACCAAGTCCGGCACGAACAAGTTCAGCGGTTCGGCCTACTACATCTACACCGACGCCGGCTACCAGGGCCGTGACATCGCCGGCAACAGCGCCGGCACCCGCCCGATCAACGAGGAAGAAACCTACGGCTTCACCCTCGGAGGCCCGATCATCAAGGATCGCCTGTTCTTCTTCGCCAACTACGAGAAATACACGCGCGAAGCCGCCGCCACCAACCCGGGCTTCATCCCCAACGCCGCGGAAGCTGCGGCCATCAACACCCGCCTCGCCGCCATCAACACCGCCATCGGCAGCAAGGCCGTCGACTTCGGCACGCTCGGCGGCAGCGGCGCCAACCTCACCGAGGACGAGAAGCGCCTGATCAAGCTCGACTGGAACATCAACAGCGACCACCGCATGGCCGTCCGCTACAGCGACACCGTCGGCACCCAGCCCAGCTTCGGCGCCTTCAACACTTCCAGCTTCTCCGGCGGCGCCCCCCTCTCCGGCGCCCCCACCATCGGCCGCGGCACGGCCTACAGCTCGAACTTCTACTCCGTCGAGCGCGAGGAGAAGGTCTGGGCCGGCCAGATCTTCAGCAACTGGACCCCTGACCTGAAGAGCGAAATCTCCTACAACGAGACCAGCTACAAGCAGGATTCCATCCCCCGCGTCATCTTCCCCGAAGTCCGCATCTACAACGTCCCCGGCGTGCGCACCGACACCGGCGCTTCGATCAACAACGGCGTCATCGCCTTCGGCACCGAGAACAGCCGCCACGGCAACATCCTCCAGGTCGACACGCGCAACTACAGCACGAAGGTCGACTACCTCTGGCGCAACTACACCTTCACCGCCGGCTTCGACCGCGAGGAGAGCAGCTTCTACAATCTCTTCCGCCAGTCCTCCTACGGCATCATGGGCTTCAACGGCACCACGAACTTCACCAATGACGTGCCGTTCGCCTTCTACCGCACCGTCGTCCAGCAGGGCTTCGAGGCCGCCGACATCTCCGAGTTCGAGCAGACCGGCCTCTTCGCCCAGGCGAAGTGGGAAGTCTCCCCGCGCTTCAACCTCACCGCCGGCATCCGCTACGACATGATCGGCAGCCCGATCGCCCCGCCGGAAAACGCGGCCTTCAAGACCGCCTTCGGCGTCACCAACGCCGGCACGATCGACGGCACCACCCGCCTCGCCCCGCGCCTCAGCTTCAACTACGCGGTCGACGAGAAGCGCCTCACGCAGCTCCGCGGCGGCATCGGCATCTTCCTCGGTCGCGCTCCCTGGGTGTTCTTCTCGAACTCCTACGGCGCCACCGGCGTCGGCCGCTTCACGCAGACCACCAACCCGGGCTCCCTGGTCACCTACATCAACAACAGCTTCGACCCGGCCAATCCGATCGGCACCGTCGCCACCGCCGGCACCTCGTCCACCATCAACCTGATGGAAGACGGCCTCGAACTGCCCGCCGTCGTCCGCGCCAACCTCGCGGTTGACCACAAGCTCGAAGGCCTCGGCGCCAACCTCACCCTCGAGGTCGTCCGCACCGACGTGCTCCAGGCCCTGTTCATCGACAACATGAACCTCCGCAAGACCACGGTCGGCGCGGATGGCCGCCAGCGCTTCGCCGGCAGCGTCTCGAGCGGCGGCGCCAACGCCGTCAATGCCTCCTTCGGCAACGTCCTCCGCCTCCGCAATGTCGACGTCGGCCAGTCCACCTACGTCAGCGTCGCGCTTGATCGCCCGATGCGCCGCGGCTGGGCTTGGAACGTCGCCTACACCCACGGCCAGTCCGAGGAAGCCCAGGCGCTCGGCAGCTCGACCGCCGGCTCGCAGTGGCAGTTCAACTCCGTGTTCAACCAGAACACCGTCGAGGTCTCCACCTCCGACTTCGAGATCCGCCACCGCATCCAGGCCAGCCTGACCAAGGAGTTCAAGTATTGGCGCGACCTCAAGACCACGGTCTCGCTCTACTACGAAGGCCGCTCGGGCAGCCCCTACAGCTACGTCTACTCGAACGACCTCAACAGCGACGGCTTCTCGGCCAACGACCTCGTCGCCGTTCCGCGCAGCCTCACCGATCCCCGCTTCGACTTCTCGGTCCTCACCCCCGTGCAGCAGGCCGCCTACATGGACTTCTTCTCGACGTCCGGTCTGGCCCGCTTCGCCGACGCCGGCTACGCCCCGCGCAACTCGTTCCGCCAGCCCTGGCAGAACCGCCTCGACCTGCGCCTCACCCAGCAGATCCGCACCTGGGGCAACGTCAACCTGGAGCTCTTCGCCGACTTCATCAACTTCGGCTCCTGGCTCTCCGATGACGTGTTCAACTACATCGAGACCGTCTCGAACCCGGGCAACACCGGCCTCACCCGCCGCATCGGCAACGCCAGCTACAACGGTGCCGGCGTGATCGTCCCGACCGCCGCCAACGTCACCGACGCGATCTCCATCAACAACGGAGAGTCCCGCTGGCGCATCCAGGTCGGCGCGAAGCTCCTGTTCTAAGCTCCGCTTCGATTCACCTTCCGCTCAAGGCGGCTGCGGCAACGCAGCCGCCTTTTTCTTTGCCCGTTTCAGCCACGCTCCGTCCGCGACAGGCGCACGCGCGCATCACCCCACCCTGCACCCGCACGACGCTGGCCGCGCGGCCATCGGCCCAAGCGCCGCGCCCGCCCGCCCACCCGCGCCCGCCCGCGTCGTGGATCACAGCGCTGCCACGCGTCCCGGCGGCGATTTTATTTTTTCGCGCCGCGCGGCAGGCTTGTCCGCCGGCATCGTCAAGATGTTTTTTGGCTCGGCCGCACATCCGCCGCGTTCCCTGCATTTCCCTCTGAAATGCCGCCTTTTTTCGCCCGCTCCGCACTTGCCGGCCCGGCATGTTTCATCGTCTTTTTTGTCCACTAAAAAAGTTCGGAAGTTTCCGCGCGAAAAAATTGACGGGGGTGCCCCCACCCCAATTAGTAGTGCCCTTGGTTCCGGGCAGCCACATCCTGTGGTGGTCAGCTCCGCGTGAGGATTTCCCCAGCAACTCCGGTTCGCTCGGGCGTTCTGCGCGTCGCACAGACCACGAGAGGATGCTTTTGCCGTCGGCAAACACACACGACACACGTCCGCTTCATTCACGCCACAGCCATGCTCAAATCGTTTCAGGTCGGCTCCAAAACTTTTGTTCTCGATCAGGATAAGGCCGAGGCCGCTTTCGCCGGCAAGAAGGTCATCAACGGCCGCCAAGTCCCCTACTTCAACCTCCTCCCCCTGAAATACCAGTGGGCCTACGATCTCTACAAGACGATGAAGGCCAACCACTGGGAGCCGGAGGACATCCCGATGGGCAAGGACATCGAGCAGTGGCGCGACCCGAAGACCGTGTCCGACATCGAGCGCTGGATCATCCGCATGGGCATCGGCTACTTCTCCGCCGCCGAAGGCATCGTGGGCGACAACATCCAGCACGTCGTCCGCGAGCTCGTCACCGCCCCCGAGCTCAAG
>JAMPXH010000075.1 GCA_023701285.1 Candidatus Didemnitutus sp. | reverse complement strand
CCCCGCAAGGCACGTCCGTCATCAGCCGCGAACTCGGGGTGATGCTCGTCGATGACGAGGCCGCCTACCTCGATCTCCTGCAGCAACTCCTGGGCGAACAACTGGCCTGCCCCGTCCACAGCTTCACGCGCTCACGCGAAGCTCTGAGCGCCCTGCCGGGCCTGAACATCGGCCTGATCGTCACCGATTATCACATGCCCGGTCTCGACGGTCTCGAATTCCTCCACGAGGTGGAAAAAATCCGCCCCGGCCTCCCGGCCGTGATGATCACCGCGCACGAGATCGAACTTTCCTCCGGCCCCGCGGCCCGGCTCTCCTGCCTGCGCGCGATCGTCCGCAAGCCGTTCAAGTGGACGGTGCTGGCCGAGGAGATTTCGCGCTACTGGACGGGCTCACGCCCGCCCTTCCCTTTCAGCCGTTGAAACGCTGACGGTGTCCGCTCCTGCCGCGAGGACGGCCACGCTCAGAAGCGGCGGGAGACGATCTTGAGACCGTGGTTGTCGGTGCGCAGCAGATAGACCCGTGCCTTCACGTCGGCGGTAGCGAAGGCCGCTGCCATCGCCTGTCCGACTTTACGAGCGCGCGCCGGCCGGGCGACGCACATCACGCTCGAACCGCTGCCGCTGAGCCAACCCGTCAGTGCACCGGCTTCCACGCCGGCGGCGATCGCCGCCCGCGCGCCCGGGATGCGCGGCAGGCGGTAGGGCTCGTGCATGAAATCCGCCACCGCGTGGCGCAGGCGGTCGTATTCGCCGGTGAGGAAAGCCGCCACGACGTAACTCGCGCTGTTGATGCTCCGCACCGCGTCGAAGTAAGGGAGCCGCTTCGGCAGGATGCCGCGGGATTTCTTCGTCTCCAACTGCTGGGCCGGCGAGGCGACCACAAAGACCAGCTCGCGCCCCAGCGGCTGCCGCACCACTCCGGCCAGTTCGCCGGTCGCGGGATCGCAGCGCCCCACGCAGAATCCGCCCAGCACGGCCGGCGTGGCGTTGTCGGGATGTCCTTCGAGCGCGGTGACGATCGCCGCCAAGGCGGGTTTGTCGAGGCGCGCGCCGCTGAGTTCGTTGAGCGCCGCCACGATGCCGGCACGCAGCGTCACGCTGGAACCGAGCCCGCGCGACATCGGCACATCGCCCGCGATGCGGAACACGAAACCGAAGGGCGTCACGCCCGCGCGCCGGAAAAACTCCGCCGCCGCCTCCGCCGCCATCGCCGTGCCCGCCGCAGCGGCCGCGGTGGCGGGCCGGGCTCCCGACTGCTTGGTGCGGCGCACCGTGACGTCGTTGTAGAGGTTCACGGCCATGCCGAGCGTGTCGAACCCCGCACCGCAATTCGAGGTGCTGCCAGGGACACGCACCGTGACTGATCGGGGGAGACGCAGGGATGGCTTGGACTTCATCGGCGAAACTTCAGGGCGCGGCGGGCTTCGAGGCTTTGCTCGCGTTTTTTCATGTCCTCGCGCTTGTCGAACTGCTTCTTGCCGCTCGCCGTCGCGATCTCGACCTTCACCAGCGCCGCCTTGAAATAGAGGCGCAGCGCCACAAGCACCCGGCCGCCGGTGTCGACGGCCTGCTGGAGCTTCCGGATCTCGTTCGCCTTGAGCAGGAGCTTGCGCGGACGCCGGGGCGCGTGCTGCGAGAGCCCGCCGTGCGAGTATTCCTCGATGTAGGCGCCGTAGAGCCACACCTCGCCTTTTTCCAACCGGCAGAACGCGTCCGTGATCTGGGCCTTGCCGGCGCGGATCGACTTCACCTCAGTCCCCACCAGCTTCACCCCCGCCTCGAACTTGTCGTGGATGAAGAAATCCCGCAGCGCCTTCGGGTTGCGCATTTCGGTGAAGCGGGCGGAATCGTGCGGCTTGGCGGCCATGAGGGTGGAAAGGTCAGTGTGGCGCGGTCGGGAACGCGACGGGAAGTCGCCGTCGTGTCCCATGACAGGAAAAATCGGGGCCAGCCTTCACGGCCGGCGCCGGGTCCGCAAACAAAAGAAGCGCGGCCGTTGTGCCGCGCTTCGCTGGGAGGGAGCCGGATGCGGCCCGCTTAGGCGTGGGTGACTTCGTAGCTGATCTTGCCTTCGATGACCTCGCGCAGGGCGATGTCCTCGGGGCTGAGCTTCTCCAGCGATTCCACGAGCGGACGGCTGCCCCGGCGAAGTTGCTTCACGCGGCGGGACACCACGTTGATCAGCACGTTCGGGTCCTGGATGACCTTTTGGGCTTCCTTGATGTATTCGTCTCTCATGGTTTGGGAAAAGGAAGGGATAGCCCTACGTCGGGCCGGAGGTGCGTCAAGGGTGAAATCTTTTCCCCAGTCGAGGTGCCGGCTTTGGCTTGGCGAATGGCCTGCGCTCGCCAGACTGGCCTCATGATCATCGCGTGGACGACCACCGGCCAACGCGCGGATGCCGAGCGACTGGCGCGGGGCGCGGTCGAGGCCCGGCTGGCCGCTTGTGCCCAAGTCGAGGGCCCGCTCACCTCGTTCTACCATTTCGAAGGGAAGCTGACGCAGGACGAGGAATTTCGCGTCTGGTTTAAGTGCCTGCCCGCCAACGCATCGGCGTTGAGCAATTGGGTGCACGCGCGGCATCCTTACCAAGTCCCGCAGTGGATCGAGGTCTCGGCGGAGAGCGTGGGCGAAAAATACTTGTCATGGGCTATCGCGAACTCTACACCCGCCCCTTTCCCAACTTCGAATTCACGTTAACCAGACTCCTTTTATGTCCCAGCACAACAGCCTCAAGTCTTCCGGCGGCCTCGTCGTGAAGCGCAATGTCCTCAAGCGCTTCGAGCGCGTCGCGATCCTCAAGAAGCGCGGCCAGTGGAAGGACGGCGACCGCGTGCAGGGCCTCCGCAAGACCAAGCCGGACGTCTGAGCCGCGCTGAATTTTCCGCCTTGGGCAGGATCGCATGCGACCTGCCCTTTTTTATTCCCGCCCATGAGCGACGTCGTCCCGCACCTGACGCATCCCCCGGCAAAGCCGAACCTGCTGAAGCGGCTTTACGCTTGGGTCCTGCACTGGGCCGACACGCCGCACGGCCTCGCCGCGCTGGTGCTGATCGCGTTCGTGGAGTCATCGTTCTTCCCGATCCCTCCCGACGTGCTGCTCATCGCGCTCTGCATGGGCGCGCCGAAAAAATCCTTCAAGTTCGCGCTCTGGTGTGCGGTCGGCTCCGTGGCGGGCGGCATGGCGGGCTACGCGATCGGCTATGCGGCGGAGCCACTGGGACGCTGGATCATTTTCGACCTGCTGCACTATGGAGCGGCGTGGGACAAGGTCGCGGAGCTTTACGGCCAGAACGCCTTCCTCGCCATCCTCACGGCCGCCTTCACGCCCATCCCCTACAAGGTGTTCACGATCGCAGCGGGCGTTTTCCATGAGCAGGTCAGCTTGTGGACGCTCGTCGGCGCCTCGGCCATCGGCCGCACGGGACGCTTCGTGCTCGTCGCCGGTGCGATCTACTATTTCGGTCCGCCAATCAAGCGCCTGCTCGACAAATACCTCGAGCTTTTCACCGTGATTTTCATGGTTCTGCTGATCGGCGGTTTCGTGTTGATCAAATACGTGCTGCGCTGACGAGCCGGACCGGTCGTGCAAAACGGCTTGAGTTTGCCCACCGCCGGCGAATGCTCCGCACGTTGTTTTTGCGAGTGTAGCACAATGGATAGTGTAGTGGCCTCCGAAGCCATTGATCCGGGTTCGACTCCCGGCACTCGCACCAGCCTTCGCCCAACCTGCGGCTGGCAGGCCAACTTGCGGACGACAGTAAGTCGTCCGGTTGAAGTGGTGCCCGCGTGTGGCAACCAAGGCTACCTTACCGAGGTTGGCGCAGGACGGCCGGACTCGCGAAGCGATTGAAAAATTCGCTGAATCCTCGGCGGCAGCGGCTCCATGCGCTTCATCGCACTCGCCCACGAAAAAGGCCGGCAACTCGCCGGCCTTCGTTTTGGTCCAGTGCCTCGCGTCGAGCGCGCGGCACCCGCGCAACGCGGAGATCAGATGTGGATCGCCTCGTTCGTCGTCGCAGCGGCGGCCTCGCCGAGCGCTTCGGACAGCGTCGGATGCGCGTGGATCGTGTGGTGGATGTCCTCGATCGTGGCCTCGAGGTTCATCGCCAGACCGTATTCGGCGATCAGCTCCGTCGCCTCGCTGCCGAGGATGTGCACGCCGAGAATCTCGCCGGTCTTGGCCTCGCTGATGACCTTCACGAAACCCTCGGAGTCACCCGCAGCCACCGCCTTGCCGACCGCGGTGAACGGGAACTTGCCGATCTTGTAGGCGAGGCCCTTTTCCTTGGCGGCCTTCTCGGTCAGGCCCGTGCTGGCGACCTGCGGCTGGCAGTAGGTGCAGCCCGGGAAATTGCCGACCTGCTTCGGCTTGCTGTGGCCGAACATGCCGTTGACGGCGTTGATCGCGCGGAACGTCGCGACGTGGGCGAGCCAGGGCGGGCCCTGGATGTCGCCGGCGGCATAGATGCCGGGGACGCTGGTCTGGTAATTGGAGTCGACCTTCACGAAGCCGCGGTCGGTCTCGACCTTCACCTTGGCGGAGAACAGGCCCTCAATGGCGGAGACGATGCCGATGGCGACGAGCACGGTCTCGACCTCAAGCTCGGTCTTGGCGCCGTCCTTCACGAGGTCGAGCTTTACGGTCTTCTCGCCCACGCGGATGTTCTCGCTCTTGGTCGCCGTATGCACGGCGATGCCTTGCTTGGCGAAGCTGCGCTCGAGCGTCTTGGCGACTTCCTCGTCCTCGACGGGCAGGATCTGCGGCAGCATTTCGATCAGCGTCACCTTCGCGCCGAAAGCGTTGAAGAAATACGCGAACTCCACGCCGATGGCGCCCGCGCCGATGATGGCGATGGATTTCGGCAGGGTCTTGGCGGCGAGCGCCTCGCGGGAGGTCATCACGCGCGTGCCGTCGACCGGCAGGCCGGGCAGCGCCCGGGGCTTCTGGCCGGTGGCGAGGAGGATGTTCTTCGTGCGGAAAAACTTCCCCTTGTGCTCCCCTTCGGTGATTTCGACCATGCCGGGCACGGTCACCTGGCCGCGGCCGACGAAGTAATCGACCTTGTTCTTGCGGAAGAGGAACTCGATGCCCTTGGCCATCTGCGCCGAGACGCCGCGCGAACGCTGGATGACTTTCTCGAAATCGAACGCCAGCCCCTGCACGCTCAGGCCGTAACTCTCGGCCTTCTGGATGGTGCGGTAGAGCTCCGCGCTCTTCAGCAACGCCTTGGTCGGGATGCAGCCCCAGTTCAGGCAGGTGCCGCCGGCGCGCTCGAGCTCGATGCAGGCGACCTTCTTGCCGAGTTGACCGGCGCGGATCGCCGCCGCGTAACCCGCGGGGCCGCCACCGATGACTACCAAGTCGTAAATTGCGTCTGACATAGGCGTGAAGTGATGAGCGGGGAAAGTCGCCCCCGTCCTCCCCCCGGTCAAACGCAAACTCGGTTCCCCGGCGGGCGTAATTTCGCCGGCGCGGCACGACGCCCGGCGGCGCGACCGGATCAGACGTCGATCACGTCATCCCGCCGGCCCGACCGCGGCGGTGCGGGCGGGGGCGGCGCGGCCGCCCGGCGCCGCATCTGGCTGAGAAACAAATTCGTGAGGCTGACGATCAACGCGCCCAGCATCGCCGAGCCGAAACCCGCCACATGGAACCCGTCCACCAGCTTGCCCACGAAGTAGAAGAGCAGCGAGTTGATCAGCCAGACGCCGATGCCCAGCGTGAAGACGATGAACGGCAGCGTGAACAGCACCAGCAACGGCTTGAGCACCGCGTTGAACAGGCTGAGCAAGACCACCACGAGCGCGAGCGTCGAACCCGAGCTGTAATCGATGCCCGGCACCAGCGTCGCGCTCAGGCCGACGCCGAGAGCGAGGATCAGCCAGCGCACGAGCAAGTTGACGAGCGGGTGGTTCATAGAATGATGACTTTAGCCCGAATCTCCGGGGAGCAATGAAAATCCTGATCGTCCAAGACTACCTACGCAGCGGCGGCACCGAACGGCACGCCGTCTTCCTCGGCGCGGCCGCCGCCAAGGCGGGCCACGAGGTCACGCTGCTCACCTTCCGCCCCCGCGGTGCGCTCGGCGACGACGCCGAGAACCAACCCTTCGCGTTCCGCTCGCTCCAGCCCTTCGATTTTCACCTCGATTGGTTCGCACCCGGCCTGCTCCGCGCCGCCAGCGAGGCCGCCCCGGATCTCGTGCTCTGCATGGGCCGCATGGCCAACTGCTACGCCGGCTTCATCCAGGCCCGCCTGCCCCACGCCGCGGTCATCTGCACGATGCGCACCGGCAAATCCCTCCCCTGGCTCTTCCGCCGCTCGCTGCGCCTCTGCCGCCACATCGTCGCCAACAGCCACGTCGCCAAGCGCGTGCTCACCGACGAACACGACCTCCCCGCGCACAAGATCACCGTCATCCACAACCCCGTGCTGCGCTCGCACGACGCCGACGGCCCGCGCAACCACGGCCTGCGCCGCTTCCACGGCGCGAATCCCAGCACGGTCGTCATGCTCAACGTGGCAATGTTCCGCCCGGAGAAGAACCAGCGCGCGCTGATCGAGATCTGCGCCAAGCTCCCCGGCTACCTCGACTGGCAACTCTGGCTCGCCGGCGATGGCGTCACGCGCAAGAGCTGCGAGCGCCTCGCCCACGATCTCGGTCTGGGCGGACGCGTGCGCTTCCTCGGTTACCAACCCGATCCGACTCCGCTCTACCTCGCATCGGACATCGCCGTGCTCGCCTCGCAGAGCGAGTCGCTCTCGAACTTCCTCATCGAGGCCCAGCTCCACGGCCTGCCGACCGTCGCCTACGACATCGTCGGCGTCGGAGAGTGCTTCGTGCATGGACAGTCCGGCTACCTGCTGCCCAACCTCGACCACGCGGGCTTCACCGCGGCGCTGGACAAGCTCATCCGCGAGCAAGGCCTGCGCCGGCGCTTCAGCGGCGCCGCCCGCGCGCATGCCCGCGAGGAGTTCACCGCCGACCGCCAGATCCGCGCCCACCTCGACCTGTTCGCCAACTTGGTGAAGGTCTGAGCCGCGCGCGGCACGCTCCGCTGGCCGGTCTCCGGCCCGGCCCCTGACAACACCCTGTCAGCAGACCGGCGCGCCGGCATCCGGCGAGTTGCCTTTCCCTTCGGCGTGCCCATTCGTGGGCCCGGTGCCTGCCTCCCCGACCGAATCCATCCGCCTGCGCGGCGTCCGTCAGAACAATCTCAAGGGCTTCGACCTCGATCTGCCCCTGGGCCGTTACATCGTCGTCACCGGGCTGAGCGGCGCGGGCAAGTCCTCCCTCGTGTTCGACACGCTCCACGCCGAGGGTCAGCGGCGCTACGTCGAGACGTTCTCCGCCTACACGCGGCAGTTCCTCGAGCTGCTCGACAAGCCCAAGGTCGACTCGATCGAGAACATCCGCCCGTCCATCGCCATCGAGCAGACCAACACCGTCAAGACCTCGCGCTCGACCGTCGGCACGATGACGGAGCTGACGGATTTCTTCAAAGTCTGGTTCAGCCACGTCGCCGCCTGCTACGACCCCGCCACCGGCGAGCGGGTCGAGGACGACACGCCGCAGACCATCTGGCAGAAAACCCACGCCGCCCACCCGGCCGCGACGTTGCTGCTCGCGTTCAAAGTTACCAAACCCGCCAACCTCGCCTGGCCCGAGATCCTCACCCCGCTCAAGAACCAAGGCTACACGCGCTTGCTGCTCCCGTCGCGAGACGGCCCGCCTGCCCTCGCCACACTCGACGACCTCCTCGCCGCGCCCGCGGCCCTCGACACCCGCCTCTCGACTTCGCTCTTCGTCATCCAGGACCGCGTGCGCATCGCGGCGGAGAACAAGGCGCGCTTCCTCGAAGCCGCGGAGACCGCGCTCCACTTCGGCCAGGGCGAGGTCTTCCTGTTCACTCCGGAGCCGTTCGCGTCGACCGGACATTACTCGCGCGGCCTGCACTCGCCGCGGACCGGCCGCACCTTTCAACCCGCCTCGCCCGGGCTGTTCTCCTTCAATTCGCCGCTCGGCGCCTGCCCGCGTTGCCGCGGCTTCGGCCGCGTCATCGACATCGACTACCGCCTCGCCATCCCCGACCACTCGCTCTCGATCGACGACGGCGCGATCAAGGCGTGGGAGGGTGAGGTCTACGGCGAATCGAAGCGCGACCTGCTCAAGTTCACGCGCCAGCAGGGCATCCCCACCGACGTGCCCTTCGCCACGCTCACCGCCGAGCAGAAGGCCTTCGTCATCGAGGGCTCCCCCGGCTACAACGGCGAGGACAAGGCGTGGCCGAAGTATTGGTATGGGTTGAAGGGCTTCTTCCGCTACCTCGAGAAGACGACCTACAAGATGCACGTGCGCGTCTTCCTCTCGCGCTTCCGCACCTACAACGAATGTCCCGACTGCCGCGGCGCGCGCCTCCAGCCCGAAGCCCTCTGCTGGCAATGGCGCGGCTACACGCTCCCGCAGCTCTACACGCTCCCGGTCTCCGAGCTGCTCGCGCTCATCCGCCAATCCAAGAGCGAGAACCACAGCTCGAAAATTTCCGCGGCGCACAGCGCCACCCTCGCCTACGACTCCATCGTCGCCCGCCTGCGCTACCTCGAACAGGTCGGACTCGGTTACCTCACCCTCGACCGCACCTCGCGCACGCTTTCCGGCGGCGAGGTGGAGCGCGTGAACCTCACTTCCTGTCTCGGCACCTCGCTCGTCGACACGCTCTTCGTCCTCGACGAGCCGTCCGTCGGGCTGCACCCGCGCGACATCGACCGTCTCATCGGCATCATCCGCACGCTCACCGATGCGGGTAACACGGTCGTCGTCGTCGAGCACGACGAAGCGATGATCCGCGCCGCCGACCACGTGCTCGAAATCGGCCCCGAGCCCGGCGCTCGCGGCGGCGAGATCGTGTTCCAAGGCGACGTCGCCGCGCTGCTCCGCTCGCCGCGCAGCATCACCGGTCGCTACCTCTCGGGCCGCGAATCGGTCGAAATCCCCGCCCAGCGACGTCCGGTCGATCCGACCAACCCCAAATCGAAAACTCCAAGCCCACGCGCCAAGCAAACCAAGTGGCTGCGCTTCTCGCAGGCCTCGAAACACAACCTCTCCGACCTCAGCTTCGCGCTGCCGCTCGAGCGGTTGGTTTGCTTGTCGGGCGTCTCCGGCTCGGGCAAGTCCACGCTGCTCGACAACGTCATCCATCAGGGCCTGCTCGCGCAACGCAACCAGATGACCGAGGACCCGGCGACCATCGCGCGCATCGAGAGCGACGCCGCGTTCTCCGAGATCGTCCTCGTCGATCAGTCCCCGCTCAGCCGCACGCCCCGCTCGAACCCCGCGCTCTACAGCGAAGCGTGGGACCTCATCCGCGAGCTCTACGCCCAGACACCCGCGGCCCAGCAGGCGGGCTTCAATGCCTCCAGTTTCTCGTTCAACAGCGGCGAGGGCCGCTGCGACCACTGCCAGGGCCTCGGCAGCGAGCGCGTCGAGATGCAGTTTCTTTCCGACGTTTTCGTCCCCTGCCCGATCTGCGAAGGCCGCCGCTTCAAACCCGAGGTGCTCGCCATCCAGTGGCAGGGCAAATCCGTCGCCGATCTCCTCGCCACCACCGTCGGCGACGCGGTCGCCTTCTTCGCCAATCATGCCGCCATCCGCTCCCGCCTCGCCGCACTCGAAGCCGTTGGTCTCGGTTACCTCACACTCGGCCAGCCGCTCAACACGCTCTCCGGCGGCGAATCGCAGCGCCTGAAACTCGTCCGCTACCTTTCCGAATACGCCGGCGCCAACAGCGCAACGGTCTCCACGTCCAAAACCGAAAATTCCGCCGGCGCCCTGCTCCTGCTCGACGAACCCACCACCGGCCTCCACCGCCACGACGTGAAACGCCTGCTCTCCGTCCTGCAGCGCATCGTCGACCGCGGTCACAGTGTGATCGTCATCGAGCACAACCTCGACGTCCTGAAGTCCGCCGACTGGATTCTGGAAGTCGGACCCGAAGCCGGCGCCGGCGGCGGCCGCATCGTCGCCGAGGGCACGCCCGAACAGATCGCCGCCACCGAAACCGCCACCGCGCCTTTCCTCCGCGCCGCCTTCGCCGACTCCGAACCCATTGCCGCCGCCGCGGAAGACGCCGCCACCTACGCGGTGCCCAATCCAAAATCGAGAATCGAAAATCCCAAGTCCCTGGACCTCCTCGGCGCCCGCGAGAACAACCTGAAGAACATCTCGCTTTCCATCCCGCACCACGAACTCACCGTCGTCACCGGCGTGTCGGGCTCGGGCAAGTCGACCCTCGCCTTCGACATCATCTTCGCCGAGGGCCAGCGCCGTTTCATGGAATCGATGTCGCCCTACGCGCGTCAGTTCGTGGAGCAGCTGCCGCGTCCCGACATCGACCGCCTCACGGGCATTCCTCCGACCGTCGCCATCGAGCAGCGCGTCACCCGCGGCTCGCGCAAGTCCACCGTCGCCACCATCACCGAGGTCGCGCAATACCTCCGCCTCCTCTACGCCCGGCTCGGCGTGCAGCACCACCCGGAGACCGGGCGGCCCGTCACGCCGCTTTCCCCCGCGCAACTTCGCGCCCTGCTCGAAAAGACCCTCGCCACGCCCGCCGCACGCAAGGCCAGGCACCTTTACCTCTGCGCGCCGCTGATCCGCAGCCGCAAGGGCCATCACGAGCCGATCGCCAAGTGGATCGAGCGGCAGGGCTACGAGCTCATGCGCGCCGACGGCCGCCTGCTGCGCGTCGACACCTTCACCAAGCTCGACCGCTACAAGGAGCACGACATCGAAGTGGTCGTCGCCGACCTGAAGGCGCTGGGCGGCACGCCCAAGCCCAAGGCCCAAAGCCGCAAAAAATCTCCGCCGCCCCCTGATCCTCGTCCCGCGACCTTCGACTCTCCGGTGCAAGCCCTCGCCACCGCGCTCCGTCTCGGCAAAGGCGCCTGCTTCATCCTCACGCCCGCGGGCGACGTGCTCTCGTGGTTCTCCACCACGCGCACCGACATCGTCACCGGCGAATCCTTCCCCGAGCTCGACCCGAAGCAGTTTTCCTTCAACTCGCCCAAGGGCTGGTGCCCCACCTGCCGCGGCCACGGCCGCATCTACGACTGGATGCTCAAGCCCGACGAGGACGAGGAAATGTCCGCCGAGGTCGCCGACGCGCTCCGCCATTTCGACCCCGACGATCCCTCCTCCCACGGCAAGCTCTGCCCGACCTGCGCCGGCGACCGTCTCCACCGCATCGCCCGCGCCGTGAAGTTGCCCTTATCCCGCCGGGGCGCCAAGGACGCGCAGACGGACGCCATTTCCCTGCCCGATCTCCTCCGTCTCACGCCCGGTCCGCTGCTCGCCACGCTGCGCCACCTCCAGCTCGACGCCCGCGGCAAGCTCATCACACAGGACATCGTGCCGCAGATCGAGGAGCGTCTCCGCTTCCTCGCCCACGTCGGCCTCGATTATCTCTCGCTCGACCGCCCGACCGAGACGCTCTCCGGTGGCGAAGCCCAGCGCATCCGTCTCGCCGCCCAGCTCGGTTCCAACCTCTCCGGCGTCCTCTACGTGCTCGACGAGCCGTCGATCGGCCTGCACGCGCGCGACAACGACCGCCTCATCGACACGCTCCAAGCCCTCCGCGCCAAGGGCAACACACTCCTCGTCGTCGAGCATGACGACGTGCTCATGGGACGCGCCGACCGCATCATCGACCTCGGCCCCGGCGCCGGCCTGCACGGTGGCGAAGTCCTCGCCAACGACACGCCCGCCGGCATCAAACGCAGCGCCGCCTCCCTCACCGGCCGCTACCTCGAGCAAGGCATCCCGCACCCGCTGCGCGGCAGCTACCGCGAGGTGAAATCAACCGCGGCCCAAGATCGCGCGAAAGGACGCCGCAAGGCTGCGCCCCTGGTTAAGAATGCCTCATCCGATTTTCTCACGCTCGACGGCATCCGCTACCGCAATCTCACCGATCAATCGCTGCAATTCCCACTCGGCCGCCTCATCATGGTCTGCGGCCCCAGCGGCGCGGGCAAATCCACGCTCTTCCGCGACGTGCTGCATCCCGCCGTCACCTGCGCGATCAAGCACAAGCAGGCGCGCCTCACCGGCCGCGATTTCGTCAAGCTCACCGGCTTCGCCCCCGAGTCCGCCGCCTCTTCCTCCGCCAAGCCCGCCCTGCCGTTCGCCGAACTGCGCGGTGCGCACGGCTTCAAGAGCGTGATCGAGGTCGACCAATCCCCCATCGGCAAGACGCCGCGTTCCACCCCGGCGACTTACCTCGGCATCTTCGACCTCATCCGGCAGTTCTTCGCTTCGCTGCCCGAGGCCAAGGTGCACGGCTACAGCGCCAGCCGTTTTTCGTTCAACACCGCCGGCGGACGCTGTGAGGCCTGTTCCGGCGCCGGCCGCATCAAGCTCGAGATGGCGTTTATGCCTGACTCCTATCAGCCGTGCGACAGCTGCCGCGGCTCCCGCTACAGCGCGGAGCTGAACGACATCGCCTGGAAGGGCAAATCCATCGGCCAGGTGCTGCAGCTCTCGTTCGAGGAGGCCGCGGCGTTCTTCGATTTCCATTCGCAGCTCAAGGAAGTCTGCGAACTCATGGTCGCCTGCGGCCTCGGCTACCTCACGCTCGGCCAGAGCAGTCCCACGCTTTCCGGTGGCGAGGCCCAGCGTCTCAAGCTCGTCACCGAACTCACCACCGGTCTCAAGACCTACCAGGAACGCTCCCGCGGCCTCGCCGTGCGCAACCTCTACCTGCTCGAGGAACCGACGATCGGCCTGCACCTCAGCGACTGCGAGAAACTCATCCGCGTGCTGCATAACCTTGTCGACCAAGGTCACAGCGTCGTCGTCATTGAGCACCACCTCGACCTCCTCGCGGAGGCCGACTGGCTGATCGAGCTCGGTCCCGGCGGCGGCCCCGCCGGCGGCGAGATCCTCTACCAAGGCCCGTTGCACGGCATCACGCGCGTCAAGCGCAGCCCCACCGCACCTTACCTCAAGGGCAAATTGGCCGTATGAGGCCTTGAGGAGGAAGCCTGCCGTTGCCCAGCGACATTCACCGGCCGCCGAAGGAAAACCTCCCCAGGTGACGGACAAAAGCCGGTTATTGGTTCGCCATGCCGGGCCGCGTGACCAATTTGCCGGCAACTTGGTCAACTCCCTCCTCACCACCAGGAGACTTTTCTGGCCGCTGCAAATCGGCGGATGGCTGCTGCTGACCCCGTTTTTCATGCTGCTGACCATGACGGTGCTCAGCGATTGGGCGACGGTCGTGCCGGTCACACTCATCCGGCAAGCGGTCGGTTTCACCATCACGCTCGGCCTGTGGCGCCTCTACCGGCGCTGGCCGGCGCACGATTTCAAGATCCTGCGGCGCGCCGGCCCCATCGCCGCGGCCTGCGTGGCCGCGACGATGCTCGACCTCCTCGCCATCGAGGGCCTGCGTCACGCGCTCGGCATGCCGCCGGTCCCCGAGCAATTGATCTACGGGGTGCTGATCCTGCGCGGCACCATCTACGTCGCGTGGACCGCGTTGTATTTCCTCATCCGGCACGAGATCGAATCGCGCGGCACGGAGCTCCGGCTCGCCCGCGCGGAGGCCGCCAGCCGCGAGGCCGAGCTGTTGCAGCTGCGCGCGCAGATGAACCCTCACTTCCTCTTCAACGCGCTGAGCAACATCGTCGGTCAGGCCGAGCGCGATCCCGCCGCCGTCATCGAGACCACGCACGCCGTCTCCGACTACCTGCGCTACTCGCTCCAGCACAGCCGACACCACGCCCCGCTCGGCGCAGAGATCGACGCCATGCGCAACTACCTTCAGGTGGAGCGTTCGCTGCACGGCTCGAGCCGCCTGCTCTGGCAAATCGAAGCCACCGAGGAAGCCCGGCAGGCCATCGCGCCGACCGCCCTCGTCCAACCGCTGATCGAGAACGCCATCAAATACGGCATCCGCACCTCGCCGGTGCCCTTGCAGCTCAAGGTGACGGCCTCCGTGCACGACGGCCGGCTCCGCGTCGTGGTGGAGAACACCGGCAAGTGGATCGAACGCGCCCCCGGCGAAGACTCCCGCGACTCCACCGGCATCGGCCTCGCCAACCTGCGGCGCCGGCTCGAGCTGCTCTACGACTCCTCCGCCCAACTCGAAGTCACCACGCCGCCCGGTCTCATCCGCGTCACCGTGACCCTGCCGCTCGCCGGCTGAGGCGGGTGCAAGGGAATCTTCATCCGCCTGCCGCCAAAGGCAGGCTCGGGGCGATCTCGAGATCGTAGCCGCGCTCGTCGATGCCGCTGGCTTCGCGCTCGGCCCACGCCGCAAACGCGATCATGCCGGCGTTGTCGCCCGTGTGCCGCGGTTGCGCGCGCAGGAACGGCACGCGGCGCGCCTGCGCGAGCTTCTCCACCTCCGTCTGCAACACCTGGTTGTTCGCCACGCCGCCGGAGAGGCCGATACTGCGGTAATCGCCCGCGGCCAGCACGAGCTTCGTCTTGCGCGCGAGCGCATCCATCACCGCGTGCTGGTAGCTCGCGCACAGGTCCGCCTTCCGGCGTTCGATCTCCTCGGGCTGCATTTTCTCAAGCGTATAGCGCAGGCTGGTCTTCAGGCCGGAGAAACTGAAATCCAAGGTCGATTTCTGCGCGACGGCTTTGGGGAACTGGAACGCCTTCGCGTCGCCCGCGCGCGCGAGCCGCTCCACCTGCGGCCCGCCGGGATAGCCCAACCCGAGCAGCTTCGCGCCCTTGTCCAATGCCTCACCAGCCGCGTCGTCCATCGTCGAGGCGAGCAGCCGGATGCGCCGCTCCCGGTCGATGGAGAACAGCGCCGTGTTGCCGCCCGACACGAGCAGACCGACGTGCGGCAGCAAAGCCGCCAGCGCCCGTTCGAAATCAGCCGGATCGTGGGCGTGCAAACCGATGAACGGCGAGAACGCGTGCGCGCGCAGGTGATTCACGCCCGCCACCGGCACGCCCCAGGCAAGAGCGAGGCTCTTCGCGGCGGCCAATCCCATCGCCAGGCAGGCCGCCAGTCCCGGGCCTTGGGTCACGGCGATGCGGGTCACGCGCTCCGCGGGCGCCACGGCGAACGCGCGCGCCAGCAACGGCGCGAAATGCTGCAGGTGCTCTCGGCTGGCGAGATCGGGCACGACGCCGCCATAGACCTCGTGCAACGCGATCTGGCTGTGCACCCACTCGCCGGCCAGACCATGCGCGGGATCGAACAACGCGACCGCCGTCTCGTCGCAGGAACTTTCGAGCGCGAGGATCATTTCTTCCCTCCGCGGGAGAGCAGCACGCCGCGCAGGATTTCCTCCGCCGCGGCCCGTTGCACGTCCTCCACCGGCGCGAAGCCGAAACGGTCCTCGAACTCCGCCGGCGCCGAGAGATCCTCGCGCGACTGCTGGATGCGCAGCCGCGCCTCGTCGTCTGCGCTGATCTCGAGCTCCACCTGCGGCGTGATGCCGCGCTCGTGGATGGTGATGCCGCTGGGCGTGTAGTAACGCGCGGTCGTCAGGCGGATGCCTTCGCCGTTGCCGAGGTCGATGATGCTTTGCACGGAGCCCTTGCCGAAGGTCTTCTCGCCCACGATGACGGCGCGGCCCGTGTCGCGCATCGCGCCGGCGACGATCTCCGCCGCGCTGGCGGAGCCGCCGTTCACCAGGATCGCGACCGGGTAGGCGCGCACCGGCCCGCGGCCGCGCGCGAGGAATTCCTCCCGCGAATCCGGCGTGCGGCCCTGCGTGTAGGCGATCAGCTCGCCCTTGGCGAAGAACGCGCCGCCGACCTCGACCGCCGCATCGAGCAGGCCGCCGGGGTTGTTGCGCAGGTCGAGCACGAAGGCCCGCATCCCGCGTTTTTCCAAGTCATCCAGCGCGGCGGTGAATTCCTCCGCGGTGCGCTCGCTGAACTGCGTGATCTGCAGGTAGCCGATGCCGTCGGGTTGCAACGCGGCGTTGCGCACGCTGCGCATGCGGATGCGCTCGCGCTTGAGCGTGAAAGTGAGCTCGCGGTTCTGCGCGGGGCGGAAGACGGTGAGCTGGATCGACGTGCCGGCCTCGCCGCGGATGAGGCGCACCACCTTGTCCAGCCGGGCCTCCTCGATGGGCTTGCCGTCGACACTCATGAGCTGGTCGCCCCGCCGCAACCCCACCCGCTCGGCGGGCGTGTCGGCGATGGGCGAGATCACGACGATCTTGCCGTCGCGCTCCTCGACCTGGATGCCCACGCCGCTGAATTCGTTGTTCAATTCCTCCTCCGTCGCGGAGAAACCCTCGGCGTCGAGGAACTCGGAGTGCGGATCGAGTTCGCTCAACATGCCGCGCAGCGCCGCGCGCGTGAGCTTCTCGTAGGAGGCGCCCTCGGGCTCGACGTAGTAGCGCTCCACGGTGTCGAGCACGTCGCGGAAATATCGCACCTGACGGTCGCGCTCGCGGTTCGGCCACCAGCTGGGCGCACCGAGCTGGCGCGCGGCGACCTGCGCGAGCAGGTAACCGGCCAGCGCAGCCGCGAGCACGACGAGCGAACGTTTGAGCATGGCCAAGACTGTGGGGAAATGCCTTCCTTTGTAAATGGGTTCCTCCTTGTCCTTCCTCGACGTGTTCGCCCGTGAGCCGGCCGCAGCCGACGGCGTGTCGTTCGCCCGCTTCGTGGAACTCGCGCTCTACCACCCGGAAGTCGGCTATTACACCGCGGCCCGGCGGCGCGTCGGACGCGACCGGCAGGCGGATTTCTTCACGGCGACGACGTTCAGCCCCGTGTTCGGCGAGCTGGTCGTGGCGGCCGCCGCGGGTCTGCTGCGCGAGGCGGGCAAGGACCCCGCGACGCACGCCTTCGTCGAGGTCGGGGCGGAGCCGCAGGGCGGCGCCTTGCGCGAGGTCGCCCACCCTTTCCGCGAATACCGCACGATCTCGCTCGGCCAGCCCCTGACGGTGGAGGGCGACTGCGTGCTGTTTTCCAACGAGCTGTTCGACGCCCAGCCCTTCCATTGCGTCGCCCGCCGTCGCGAGGGCTGGCGCGAACTCGGCGTCGCGCTGCGCGACGGCCGGCTGGAACAGGTCGACCTGCCGGACTTCAGCGCCGAGGTCGCCGCCGTGCTCGACCGCCTGCCGCGCGACGCGGCCGAGAATTACCACATCGATCTCCCGCTCCGCACCGTGCCGATGCTCGATCGGCTGGTGGCGCAGCCGTGGCGCGGGCTGTTCCTCGCCTTCGATTACGGCAAGACGTGGGACGCCCTCGCGACCGAGCATCCGCAAGGCACGGCCCGCACGTATTCCCATCAACGCATGGGCGGCGATCTGCTCAAACGCCCCGGCGAAATCGACCTGACCTGCCACATCTGCTGGGATTGGCTCGTCGACGCGCTGCAATCCCGCGGCTTCGGTGAGGCACTGGTCGAGTCCCAGGAGGCCTTTTTCGCCAAACGCGCCGGCCCGGCGCTGGCGCAGCTGATGGCGGCCGAAGCGCGCATCTTCAGCCCGCGCAAGCAGGCACTGATGCAACTCATGCACCCGGCGCACATGGGACAGAAGTTTCAGGCCCTGCACGCTTTACGCGCTTAGCCGGTCATTTTGACGTCGCAGGAGTTTTCCCTTGCCTAGCGCTCCGGCGAACCTTTACTCACGACCCTTTAACTCGACAAACACCATGGCACGAATTTGCGCAATCACTGGCAAGCGCCCCTCCAAGGGCAGCATCATCAACCGTAAGGGTCAGTCCAAGAAGAGCGGTGGTATCGGCACGCACACCACCTCCAAGACCCCGCGCAAGTTCCGCCCGAACCTGCAGAAGATCCGCGTCAAGATGCCCAATGGCGGCACCAAGCGCGTCTGGGTCGCGGTCAAGGCCCTCAAGGCCGGCCTCGTCACCAAGGCCTGATCGTCTCGCCAGTCGTCCTTTCCCCGACCCGCAGTTCGCTGCGGGTTTTTTGTTGTCGCCCCGCGCCGTGCATCGCCTCCGCCGCCGCGGGTAGCGGCCATCGTCCCAACGGCCACCTCGCTCGCGGCAGCAGGAAACTCGCTGCCGCTCCCTCTCCGCATCACGCCGGCAGCTGGTTCAAGTCCTTCGCCGCGGGATTCGCGAGCAGTTGCAGCATCTCATCCCGACACGCCTCGCACATCCCATGCGTGAGCTTCGGGCTGGCCTGACCCTGCAACGAACCATGGCGCTCGATCGCGCGCTCGATCGACACCCAGCCCAGACCTTCGACAAAGACACGCGCGCACCAGCTGCACAGGCGCACCAATTCCTTGCCCGTGGCCGCGTGCGGCTTGAGCCATTCCACGCTCGGACGCTCCTCGTAGCTCTTCAGCTCGGAGCGAAACTCGACCACGCCGCCTGGCTCCCCGCGCAAGGTCATGTGGAAAATCCGCCGCTCGTTCGGCGCGTCGCACCGGTAGCGGAACTGCACCGGCTGGCCGGTGCGTGCCTTGGCGACCATGCGCTGATAGAGTTCCTGGAGGGTTGGATCGGTCACGACCTCCCAAAGAAGTCGCCCGACCACCTGCTCGGGCAAGGACTCCTCGCCTTCGTTGTCCTGGGCGAAACTGATCCAGGCGTCATTGCACCCGCAGATCCGGTCCTTCGCGTCGATGCGGTAAATGATCGGTTCGGTGAGCATGACCTCAAGTTAGCGTCGGTTTCAACCCATGCTCAAGCCCGGCGGCACTCGTCGGGTTCGAAAAACCCCTCAGGCGCGCAGGGCCTGATAGTCGGGGTGGCGCTGGATGAAAACATCCACGTAGGAACAAGCCGGCACGACCTTGCGCCCTGCCGCGCGCGCGTCGTCCAGCGCCCGCCGGACCAAGGCCTCGGCCAAGCCCCGTCCGCGCAACTGCGGCGGCACCAGCGTGTGCGTGAAGATCTGCCGGCCGT
>JAMPXH010000074.1 GCA_023701285.1 Candidatus Didemnitutus sp. | reverse complement strand
TTGGGGCGAGGCGCTGGAGGTGTAGGTGCCGCCGGTGAGGCCGGTCCAGCCGTAGCTGCCGCTCGGGTGATAGATGTAGTTCCCGCCCGAGCCGGCCGGGGTGAAGCTGTTGCTGCGGACGATGCCGTTGCTGGTGCCGGAGCCCTGCCAGACGTTGTTGTAGATCTGGACGCCGGTGGGGCTGACGGTGCCGGCGCTGCGGTAGCCGAGGTTGAGCTCGGTGCAGTCGACGAAGGTGTTGTTGTAGATCTGCGCGTTGTGGGCGGCTTCGTAGCCGTTGTAGCCGCCGGAGCCGTTGCCGTCGGTGTGCGAGCTCTCGCCGCCCATGAGGCAGAGTGCGGCGCGGAGATTGGTGCCGACGAGGTTGATGAGGAAGTTATTCCGGACGACGTGGTCGGTGCCGATGATGCGGATGCCGGTCTGGTGGGGATTGGCGGCGCGCAGGAGGATGGAGCTGCCGGAGTAGTAGCCGCCGCCAAGGATGTAGTTGCCCTCGACAAGGCAGGCGTCGCCGTGGCGGAGCGTGAGCTGGCCGTAGCTTTCGAGGAAGGTGTTGTGGAGAATTTTGTTCCCCTTCGACTTGTTGGAAATGATCTCCATGTCGTTGGGCTTGGCGCCGTCGTTGCGCCAGATGGCGCGGTAGAAGACGTTGTGCGCGATGGTGACATTCATGTCGTGCGCCTGGGAGGAGCTGTCGCCGATGCGGATGGTCTCGTAGCCGTTGCCGGTGGAACCGGAGGCGTTGGACGCCTCGCGCGGGCCGAAGTAGCAGTAGCGCAGGACGTGGTTGCGCGGCGTCGTGATGCCGGCCTCGGAGGTGTTGCGCTTGAAGGCGACGGTGGCGTTGCGGTTGGGCTCATTTTTACCCTCGAAGGAGCAATACTCGACGGTGTGGTTGAAGCCCTCGAGGTAGAGCCAGTGGCCGTAATTGTCGCCCGCCGTGCAGTTGAGGAAGCGGACGTTGCTGATCGTCATGTGGCGCGAGTTGGCGTCGGTCTTGATGATCCACACGGGCGTGTCGTCGCCGTTGGCGAGCATGCCGCTGCCGCTGACGAAATCGAGGCCGGCGAGGATGATGCCGCGCCCTTGCAGGGTGATCTGCGAAGGCGCGGTGACATCGACGCCGCCGGGCGTGGCGGCGTAGACGTAGATGGGGTTGGATTGCGCGAGGGCGTCGGTCGCGATCGTGCTGACGAGGGTCTTGTTGAGGGAGCCGTAGGTGCCGCTGTTCAGCACGACGACATCGCCGGCGTTGAGCGACGGGAGGGCGTTGAAGTCGGCGGCGTTGTTGACGGTATGCGTGACAGCGAGGGCGGAGGACGCCGACGCGAGCAGGAGCGTAGCCAGGAGGAGGCTGCGGATTTTCATGGGGTGGGGTTGGCGCCGCCGCTGAAGTCGTTCGCGCCGTCGAGCGGACGGGATTGGCAGACAGCAGTGCCGGAAGGATGGGGGGAGTGGCGCAACGGGGGAATCGCGCCGGGGTGCCAGCAGACAGCGGTATCGCGCGGGCCTCCTCAATATGATAATTATTAATGAAAACAAAATGAGGGTTTCTTCGGGTGGATGGAGCGGGAGCGTCCGATGTGCGGGCGCTGGGCCCGGGCCAGGTGCGACAACAAAAAGCCCCGCCGGGTGGCGGGGCTGGAAAAGGATGGGCTGAGGTGCCGTGGGCGTCAGGCTTGGCGCTGGCGGCGGCGTTGCCAGACGCAGAGCCCGAGCGCGGCGCAGCCGGCGATGACAGCGTAGGTGGAGGGCTCGGGGATGGGCGCGGCGGAGGCGATGTAGAGATCGTCGATGAGGAAGTCGGCGATGGTGGTCGACGAGGTGTTGAAGCCCACGCGGCCCATGGTCGCATCGCTACCGTCGCCGAGGGTCTGGATGGTGTAGCCGGTGGCAGACGCGCCGGTGAGGACGTTGTTGATGTAGACGACGACGGAGTTGGCGGCGAGCGTGGCGCTTTGATAATTATCGGGTCGCGTGTAGGTGAGCGTGTTGGTGTTGTGGTCGTTCACCCAGATCTGGACGGATTGGACGGCGGCCGGGGCGTAGGTGGTGGTGTAGACGGCGGAACCGCCGACGCGGAGCTTGAGGGTGGAGGTGGTGCCGGTGCCCGAGAACTCGAGGCCGAAATTGCGATTGGCGTTCGCGTTGAGCAGGATGCCGGTGCCGGTGTTCCAAGCGCCCACGCCGAAGATGATGGGATTCGTGCCGCTGCCCGTGCCAGAGTGGGCGTTGTTGAGGAGGCTGAAGGAGGCGTAGAGGGTGCCCACCGCGGATCCGCCGACGTTATACTCCAGCGCGCCGCCAGAGCTGGCCAAGTTGTCATTGAAACGCAGGAGGTTGTCCGTGCCCATCAGACCCGATCCGGCCTGCACGGTGACGAGGCTGGTGGTCTTGAGGGAGGCGTCGGTCGGGGCGACGCCGATGGTGTCGGTGTCGAACGTCTCGTTGATATAGACCGTCTGGGCCGAGGCAGCCAAGGGCAGGACGGCGATCGCGAGAAGGAGTGGGATTTTTTTCATGGGGGAGTGATATCCAGCGAGCAGTCAAGCGGTCTGACGGCGGCGCCAAGCGACGAAGCCCAAGGCGAGCAGGCCGACGAGGGAGGCATAGGTCGATGGTTCGGGAATGGCGGTCAGGGACACGTTCACGTTTTGCAGTTGGGTCGTGTCCCACGTGCCGGAGTTGACGTGCAACAGAAGCGTGTTGAACGAAGTCACGGCGGAGCTCGTGTCATCCACGGCGAAGGTGTAGACGCTGCCGACGCTGCCGCCCGTGAGGGAGTAGGCGATGTTAACCCCGCTCGCGATGCGGGTGATGACGAGGCTGGCGGTGTAATTCGTGCCGGCAATCAGCGCAGGGTTGTCGGCGGGGCCGACGTTGGTGCCACCTTGGGCCAGGGTCGTGAACTGGGTGCCCTCAGTTGCTTGTCCGATGAGGGCGTTGCCGGAGGAGATCTTGTCGAAGAGGGCGACGGGCGTGGAGTCGAGGTAGTCGACGGAGACGGCGGCCATGTAGCCGACGTAGCCCACGAAGTTGGTGTTGGTATTCGCGAAGTTATTGGCGCTGATCGCCGTGCCGCCGGTGTTGTTGTGCAGGGCGATGCGGAAATTATTCGAGGTGCTCGTGTAGACCGGCCCCGCCATCTTGAATTGAATCGAGGCAGTCAGGGAATCGCCCACCGAGGCCAGCGACTGGGTGGCGAAGGTGACAGCCAGACCGCGGCCGCCGCCGATGGTGTTCAAGGTGAGAAGATTGGTGCTGTCGCCGGTCAGCGAGAGGTTGCCGGTGCTGCCGGAGGAACCGTAGTAGTTCAGGCCGCTCGAGCCGCCAACGTAGGCATTGGCGACGGGTGAACTCCAAGCGCTGTCATTGACTACGGTGACTTGAGCGTGAGCGAGACTGACGATGGCTCCGAGGAGCAGAAGGGTAGGGGTGAGTTTCATCGGGGGAGGGAAGAAAAGTCGAAGAATCGGAATGACTGTGTCCTCGCGCGGGTGGTGCGGCTTAGGCGGAGGGATCGGGGCGTAGGGGCGCAGACAGGCGGAATCGCTGGGGGCGATGAGCGAGGGGTGACAGCACGGAGGGGAGACGGTTAGACGGTAGGGTGCGGCTCAGGCAGTGGCAAGGTGAAATATTATAACTATCAAAATTGGGCGAGCGAGATGCTGGAGCGGCGTTTCACCCCGATTGGCAGGAGGCGTGGGATTATTATTAATAAAAAAGCCCGGCGCGGAGGCCGGGCTCGGTGGAAAAGGCTGGGAAGCTGGGTCAGCGGTTCTTGCCCGTAGTCAGGTTGAGCTCGCCGAGGAAGCGGCGGATGTGCTCGCGGCCCTTGTCCTTCCATTCGGGGAACTGGGACGTGAATCCGTGGTTGCCGCCGGGGACGGTGATGAGCTCCGCCTTGTTGCCGGTGGCCTTCAACTTCTCGTGCAGGGCCACGGCCTGGCTGTAGGGGACGGTCGGGTCGGCGTCGCCGTGGAAGGCGAGGATGGCCGGCATCTTCTCCTCGAGTTGATGGAGCGGGGAGAGCGCGGTGGCGTGATCGCCGAAGCGGCGCGGGGTGTAGCCGGAGAGCTGCGAGGTGTCGGACACGGCGCTGTAGAGGATGAGGGCGAGGGGCTTTTGCAGCGGGGCCTCGGCGGGGGAGGAGCCCGGGGGCGTGGCGGTGATGCCGGTCCAGAGCGCGACGTGGCCGCCGGCGGAGGAGCCGCCGACGATGATCTTGGCTGGATCGATGCCGAGCTCGGCGGCGTTAGCCTGCACCCAACGGAGCGCGGCGCGACCGTCGGCGACGGATTCGAGCGGGGTGGTCTTGAAGCGCTCATTGGTGCGATAATCGGGGGCGATGCCCATGAAACCGAGGCTGGCGGCCCATTTGGCCCAGGAGGCGGATTTTTCGGGTGTGCCGCGCGTCCAGCCGCCGCCGAAGAAGAAAATCAGGGCGGGCCGGCGATCGCCGACCTTCCAGCCCTGCGGCTTGAACACATGGAGGAGCATCTCGTTTTCGCCTTCGCGGTAGGCGAAGGTGGCGGCCCCGGGGAGCGACTTCGGGGTTTCGGGCACTTGCGCGGACGCGAGTGCCAGACACGTGCAGGCGGAGAGGAGGACAAGGAGGCGTTTCATGGCAAAAGGCGGTGGGCGCGGGCGGACGTGTTTAGTCGAGGGTGAGCTTTTTATCGCCGAGCTGCAGACGGTCGGTCTTGCCGTCGGGGCGCTTGATGACGAGGGCGCCGTCGACGAGGGAGGCGTCGAGGCTGGCGGGTTGCTTGGAGTCCTTGGCGGGCCAGAGCACGGAGTAGATGGTGTGCTCGGTGGCGGCGGTCTTGGAGGTGGCGCCGAGGTGGTTCTGCTTGAGGTTCCACTCGCCGGTGGAGGAGTAGTTGATCTGGCCGGGCGTGGTGTATTTCGGGTCGACCTGGACGGTGAAGCCTTCGGTGATCTTCACGTCGAGTTCGGTGGAGGCTACGATCTTGGTGGTGAGGGCCGCGGGGCCGTTGACGGTGAAGGCGAGGGAGCGGGCGGGCGCCCAGAGCAACTGGCGTTCGGTGTGGAGGAGCCAAGTGAGTTTGCCGGGCGTGGTGAGTTTGACCTGATCGCGGATGACGAGGTAACGCCCGTCAATGAGCACGAGGTCGCGGAGGACTTGGCGGACGCGGCCCTTGGGTTGGAGGAGCGAGTAGGCGGCGGTGGCGTCGCCGGTGGTCCAAGCGTAGCGCGGACCGTTCTCAAGGCGGGTGATGCGGCCGGTGGCGTCCTTGCTTTTCACCTTCTGGCCGAGTCCGTCGATGAGGACGGCGTTCTTGGAGAGAGTCTGGCGGACCCACTCGTTGTGGTGCGGGGAATTGTGCCACTCGCGGAAGCCGGAGTTGACGGCGAGGCCGGCGCCGTAGGCGTTCAGCACAAAACCGTTCTGGTGCGCGTGGCTGTGGCTGAAGGAGCCGTAGGGGCTGGAGACGAAGGTCACGTGGATGTCGTCTGACGGCGAGCCGAGCGCGCTGTGCAGCGAGACCCAACCCACGTCCTTGAACCAGCGCTGCGCGGGCAACTCGGCGAGGGACTTGGGCGCGGGCAACGGCAGGTGGGACGACGTGAAGTTGCGGATGACGAACTCGGCGGCGGTCGGGTAACGCCGGTCGAGGCCCTTCAGGCCGGCGTCGGCGGGACGCGGGCGCTTGTCCGTGCAGAGCTCGGCGTAGGCGCGCACGTAGCCGTCCTGTTGGACGCGGGCGAGGTGGAGGAGGAACTCGGCGACGCCGGACTCGAGGTTGAATTTGCCGGCGTTGGAGAGATCGCCGAAGGACGTGGCGAGGTAGGGCTGGACGTTGTAGATTTGGAAGTAGGGTGTGTTTTTCCAGAACGCGGTCGAGTAGGCCAACGGATCGCCGAGCGCGAGCAGGGCGTCCTGGAAGAAGCCGTGCTCCATCGTGCCGCGCCAATAGGCGACGCCTTCGGCCCAGCCACCGTCGTCACCGCCCCAGGGCGTGAACTGATCGCGGTAGAATTTGTAGGTGAAGGCCCACCACTCGCGCGCCTCGGGCAGGTCGTCCCAGAGTGCGAGCGCGGTGAGGCCGGCCATGGGCATGAAGCGCACGGGGTGACTGGAGAGCTTGGCCTCGATGTTATTGCGGCGGATCTGCTCGATGCTGCCCTCGCGCTTGGTCCACTCGACGGAGCGGTTGCCGCGGGCGCGGAAGTGATCGAGGACGAGTTTCTTCTCGTCGGCCGTGAGCTGGTCGCGGATCTGGTCGTAGACGAGCGGCAATTTGCGCCAGAGGCGGAAGTGGCCCTCGTCGTTGTAGGCGATGTCGGTGGCGCCTAGGACGTCGCCGCTGCGCCAGTCGGGGTCGAGGTGCCAGCGGCTGGAGGCGAGGAGAAATTCCTTGGCCTTGGCGAGGTATTGCTGCTCGCCGGTGACGATCCAGCAGAGCGTTGCGGCCTCCGCTACGCCGGAGACGATGCCGCAGACGTCCTGCACGTCGCGCCACTTGTCGGCCTTGTCGGAGGTGCGCTTGGAGGGCGACGGGTCGCCATAGGTGACGGGCTCGGCGGGGAAGGGGAGATGCAGGTAATCGCGATCGAAGTCCTCCTTGATGCGGGCGAAGGCGCGCGCGCCGTCGCCGGTCGTGCAGTAGGCGCGGAAGGCGTCGTGGCGTCCGGCGAGCACCATCGTGCGCGGGGCCTGCGCGGGGACGTGCGCGGCGGGGTTGGCGGCCGCGAAGGGAGCGGCGGCGACACAGAGGAGGGCGATGAGGTGACGGAGCATGGCGAAAGCAGAGGAAGACAAAACTCCCCGGGCCACGAGGCGGCCCGGGACGAACAAAAGAACGGCGAACGAATCAACCCAGCGCCGGGAGCGACCAGTGACGGATCTCCCAGCGGCCGAGTTTCGGATGAGAAAGGGTCCAGGCCCCCGTGGTTCCCTCGAGCACGCGCCACGGGGCGGAGGCGGCGGTGTCGTGCCCGACCCACGAGAGCGCGGCGACGAAGCCCTTCTCGCCAGCGGCACGGCCGAGGCGCTGGGTCTTGAGCACGGGCGTGACGTGATACGGCGCGGCGACGTGTGCGCGTGGCTTTGAGTCGTCGAGGCGCGTGTCCCACTCGGCGACGCCGGCGAAAGGCGTGAGCGGTTGGAGCACGGTGCCGCGGCCGTCGGAGGCGAAGTAGGCGAGAGGGGCGCTTATTCTAAAGTGCCCTTCCGGCGACGAGGTTTCAACAGGGCGGCTGGGGACAGCCGCCCCCACCTTTGGCAGGGGAAGCGCGTAGCCGCCGAGGCGGAGGACGCCGGGCGTGCGGCACTCGAAGTGGTGCAGTTGCAGGATCCAGCCGGCTCGCCACCACACGCCGGCTTCGACGCTGCAGTTCACCTGGTTGGTGCGGAAGCCGAGGTTGTAGCTGTAGAAAACATGTTGTTCGTCCATCTCTACGGCGACGGTCGAGTGGCGGCCGTAAACTTGGCTGCTGTCGAGTTGCAGCGTGAGCGCGGAGTCGAAGGACCAGTTGGTCTGGTTGGGGAAGGCGCAGGCAAAGCTCACGCCGGTGCGGTAGGCGGATTTGCTCCACTTCCACGCGCCGTAGCGGAGGTTGAGGTTGGAGATCTGCGAGCCGGCGTTGAGGATCTCGACTTCGCCGCCGGTGCTGCGCACGACGAGGCCGGCGGGCGGGATGACGCGCGCGTGGTCGCCGAGCTCGGATTGCAGCGGTTGCTCGGGCTCGTTCCAGAAGGGATGTTCGGGCGGCAGCAGGAGCGGCGAGAGGCCCTTCGCGCACCAGTAGACCGAACCGGCGCACGAGTAGGTTTCCATCAGGCCTTCGAACTGGTCGACCCAGCCGATGCCGAGGCAGCCTTGCTCCTGTTGAATGGGTTTCGAGAGGAAGAAATCGAGGTTGCGCGTGCAGAGGCGGCGCAGGCGGCCGACGGGGAGATCGGTGCAGTTCTCCGCGACGGCGAGGCCGAAGACGTTGAGACAGTTGAAGCGATACGTGATGGAGCGGCCAAAGGCCGGGTGCTCGCCGCTGGCGGCGAAGAAGTGCTCGTAGTCGCGCACGAACGGCGTCGCCCAATCGCGCCAGCGCTTCGCGCGCGCGGGGTTGTTGTGCCCGTGCAGACGCGCCCACCAGAGGCCGTAGAAGTGGAAAGCGTAGGCGTTGTAGTGGTCGTAGGCTTGGTTGATGCCGTCCTCGAACCAGCCGCCGCCGCGGTGCATGAGCTCGAGGCGGGTGAGGAATTCGTCGACGATGGCGCGGTCGGTGCGGTGGCCGTAGCCGTGCTTCATGAGGAACTCGAGGATGTGCACCCCCATGAAGTAATGGTTGTTGTTGACGATGCCGTTGCCGCGCGAGGTGCCGAGCCAGCGGGCGACTTGATCCTTTTGGTCCGGGGTGAGCGGGTCCCAGACGTGTTCCGGCGCGATTTGCAGTGCGATGGCGAGGAGGCCGATCTCGACGTGGTGCTGGTGGTAATTCGCGTCGGGGCCCCAGTAATGCGGGCTGGCGGGGTCCGTGCCGATGACGAGGCCTTCGCGGAACCACGCGGCGAGGCGTGCACGGAGCGCGGCATCCTCGGCGCGCGGGGCGGACTGCAACCAGTGCACCGCGAGCAGCAGCGGGCGCGCGAAGGATTCGAGCCGGTCCGCCTGCGCGTCGTGATCGCTGGCCGGACCCTGGATCGGCAGGTCGGCGCGGCCGGGATGCATGAGCGCGGCGAGCGGCTCGAGCATCCGGCGCGTTTGATCCTGCCAATGACGGTAAGCAGCGGGCAAATTCACGGTGTGCGGCGGTTGGGAGCTGGAAAACATGCCGGGATTTTCGGTTTAAGGATTCTCAGTCTTCGATTGGGCATGTGGGCCAGGATTGACCGGGAGTGGACGGCCTGGGGCGCAATCGAAAATCCAGAATCGAAAATCGAAACTCCTCAGGTCGAGGTGTCGTAGGTGCGGAGGTCGATGCGGGCGTTGAGCGGACGGCCCTCGGCGTAGGCACGGAGATTTTGCAGGGCGAACTCGCCCGCGTCGCGACGACGGTCGGTGGTCGGGCCGGCGAGGTGCGGGGTGAGCGTGACGTTGGGCAGGCCGCGGAAGCCGGAGTCGGCGGGCAACGGCTCGACGGTGAAGACGTCGAGGCCGACCATGATCTTGCCTTCCTGCGCGACGCGGAGGAGCGCGGCCTCGTCGACCACGGCGCCGCGGCCGACGTTGACGAACACACCGCCGGGCTTGATGAGGCGGAGGTGTTTTTCGGTGACGCTGCCGGTCGTCTCGGGGATGAGCGGGGCGAGTTCGACGATGATGTCGTTATCGGCGAAGAGCGCCTCGAGGGAGGCAGCGGGCTTCACGCCGTAGTCGCGCTCGGCGACGCCGTTGACGTCGGGCGCGTAGGCGCTGAGGCGGCAGCCGAAGGGTTGCAGCAAGCGCACGAGTTCGCGCGCGACCTGGCCGAAGCCGTGCAGGCCGACGCGGCGGCCGAAGAGGGAGGCGGTCTCGGTGCCGCCATCCTTCCACGCGCCCTCGCGGTGCATGGCGAGCGTCCAGTAGGTGGCGCGGCGCAGGCAGGAGAAGATGTGGAACACCGCCCACTCGGCGACGATGCGGCTGATGGAGCCGCCCCAGTTCGAGACGATGAGGCCGCCGGAGATGTGTTCGCGGCTGACGAGGCGTTTGATCGAGCCGGCGAGGTAGCAGACGTAGCGGAGATTGGGCGGCAGCTGCGCGGGGAGCGGCGGCGTCTTCCAGCAGGCGATGAGCACCTCGGGGTTGGCGGCGTGCAGGGCGGCGTGGAAATCCGCGGCGGTCTGGCCCGCGGTGTCGTAGTGCCGGAATTGGGGCGTGAGCGCGCGGAGTTCGCCCTGCAGCGGTTCGGGCAGGAACTCGCGCAGTTCCTGCGCGGTGATGGCGGCGAGGATGGACGAGGGGCGGCTCATGTCAGGCGGGAGGATGGCACTCGAGGATTGTGGCGTGAGGTCCGGGCTCGAAGAGGACCGGGCCGAGGCCGGCGGGGAAAAGGAATTTATCATAGCGCTTCAGGTGATGGATCTTGCCGCCTGCATCCACGGTGCAGGCTCCGTCGGTGACTATTCCAATATGGAAGGTGGTCTCGCTGCGGGTGACCGCGCCGCGGAGCTGCGTGCGGGCCACGCGGAAGCAGGACGTCATGTCCGGTCCGATGAGCGTCTCCTGCCAGGACCCGGCGCCGAGCTCGCGGCGCTGCGTGGGACGACCGCGGTAGCGTTGCTCGATCTCCTCGCGCGGGTGGCGGGTGAAGTCGATGAGGGCGAGGGCGAAGTCGAGGCCGCGGTTCATGAACCGCGCCGCCTCGGGGAGCACGTAGCCGCCACGCTCGAATTCGTAGCGCACGACGAGGTCGCTCGGCTCCTGGATCTCGATCATGAACACGCCTTCGCCGAGCGCGTGCGGGAAGCCGCCAGGGATGAGGAAGGTGTCGCCCGGTTGCACGGGGATCTTCTCAAAGCAGGCCTCAAGCGCGGCGACGTCCTGTGTCTCGATCCAGTGTTTCAACTGTTCGCGGGTGGGCGGGCGCTGGAAGCCGACGTAAATGTAGGGATCGGTGACGCCGGGGCGCACGCCGAGGATGTGATACGCCTCGGTCTTGCCGCTCGGGGAGCCGAGGTGCTGTTGCGCGAACTCGCGCGAGGGGTGGCACTGGAAATGGAGCCGGATCGCGGAGTCGAGGAACTTGACCAGCAGCATGGGCGAGCTGCCGTGGCGCGCGACATGGGCGGCGCCGAGGAAGTAGTGCGGATCGGCGTCGATCAGGGCCTTGAGGTTGTGCGTCTCGCCGCCGACGAGGACTTGGGAGATGCCTTCGTCGACGTGCTCGCGACCCGGCACGATGGCGCGGGTGACGGAGCCGATCCAGTCCTCGGCGTAGTGCGAGTCCTGCGGGTCGGCCTTGCCGGCGATGCGGTCGAGGGTCGCGCCGCCCTGGTAGGTGCGCCAGACGCGATTCTGCGGAAGAAGGATGAGATGGCCGCGGTGGGTCATGTTCAGATCACGGCGCTGAGGCCTCCGTCGATGGTGAGGATCTGGCCGTTGACGAAAGCGGCGGCGGGCGAGGCGAGGAAGACACAGGCGCCGGTGAGGTCGGCGACGGAACCCCAGCGGCCGGCGGGGGTGCGGCCTTTGATCCAGGAGTCGAACTTCGGATCGGCGGCGAGCGGCTCCGTCATCTCGGTGAGGATGTAGCCGGGTGCGAGGCCGTTGACTTGGATGTTGTGAGGGGCCCACTCGGCGCACATGGCGCGGGTGAGCATCTTGAGGCCGCCCTTGGCGGCGGCATAGTTGCCGGTGGTGGGGCGGGCGAGCTCGCTCATGAGCGAGCAGACGTTGACGATCTTGCCGGCGCGGCGGGCGATCATGCCGGGAACGACGGCGCGGGCGACGAGGAAGGCGCTGGTGAGATTCGTGTGGAGGACGGCGTTCCAGTCGGCGAGCGGCATGGTGGCGAGCGGGCCGCGGCGCTGGATGCCGGTGTTGTTGACGAGGATGTCGATGGTGCCGAGCGCAGGGGCGGCGGCGAGCACGGAGGCCTCATCGGTGACGTCGAAGGCGCAGGCTTCCACGCTGGCGCCGGTCGCGCGCAGATCCTCCACCGCGCCGGCGAGGCGGGCGGCATCGCGGGCGTTGAGCACGACGTGCGCGCCGGCGGCGGCGAGGGCGCCGGCCAGGGCGAGGCCGATGCCCCGGGAGGACCCGGTGACAAGGGCGCGGCGGCCGGTGAGTTGGAAGGAGGGAGCGGACATCGGTCTCGGTGGAGCGAGTCAGCTCGCCCCCGGCGGGCGGGGACGAGGTGGCTCGCCTCCGTCACGGAGCGGCGCGGGGGCGTCGCTCCGGCGGAGAGCGAGGGTTCGTCAGAACCGCAAGTCGTAGGTGAAGCTGTAGCCGGTGTTCTGGCCCTGGCCGGCGGAGCCGAACGTGTAGACCTCGTCGAGGAGGTTGGTGACGTTGAACTGGACGCGGTGGTTGTAGCGCTTGGAGGTCTTCCAGCGGTAACCGACGCCGGCGTCGACGACTTGGAAGGCGTCGTTGTAGATCTTATCGCGGCCGTCGGGGACGCGGACGGAGAGCGTGTTGGGCTGGTTGGTGACCGGATGGAGCCCGGAGATGGTGACAAGCTCGTTCTCCGCACGGTCCGGGAAGAGGAGCAGGCCGTTGTCGAGGCGGAGGTTGACGATCGACGTGGTGCTCGTGCCGCCGGAGCTGGTGGCCGTGATGGTGATATTACGGCCGGTGGAGGGGTTGATGAGGGACTCGCTGTTATACTTGTAGCCGGCGGTGAAGAAGAGGCCCTTGAGGGCGCCGCTCTTGAAATCGTATTTCATGCCGACGCCGAGAGTGTGTTCGGGGGTGCGGCGGGTGGAGGTGCCGATGAGGTGGCGCGCCTCGGAGTGGGAGATGACCTCGGACTTCGTCCAGCCGTAGCCGCCGAAGATCTGGAATTCGCGGGAGACGACCCAGTTGAAGTCGAGTTCGATGCCCTTGGCACCTTCCTCGCCGGAGAGGACGTCGTAGGCGAAACCGTCGGAGCTGGTGGTGCGGCGAAGGATGCCGGAGCGGACGATGTCGAAGTAACTGGCGGTGAGGTTGAGCTTGTTCTCGAAGAGCGCGGCCTTGAAGCCGGCTTCCCAGCCCTTGCCGGTCTCGTTCGGGACGTCGAAGGTGGTGCCGTCCTCGTTGATGCCGGCGCCGTATTGCGGAACGAAGGAGGTGCTGGCGTTGGCGTAGGCGGTGAGGCCGTCGACGACGCGGATGTTGGCACCGATCTGGTAGGTGAGGTCGTCGGTCTGGCGCTCGGTGTTCGCTTGGGCGAGGGGCGCGTAGCTGATGGCGTGGTTGTCGACGTAGTCGTAGCGCATGCCGGCGAGGAAGTTCAACCGGCCGTCCATCATCGTGGCGCGTTCGCTGATGAAGATGCCGTAGACGTCGAGGGAGTTGTTCTGGTCTTCCACGATGCTCGTGTAGACCGAGGGATTCATCTCGTAGGTGACGTAGTTGTAGTTCGGGTTGGCGACGTCGAGGCCGTTGCTGAGGATGGTGGCGGGCAGCTGGGCGGAGGAAGCGTTGAACTGCTGGGGGGTCTCGGACTGGCGCTGATAATCGGCGGTGACGAGGAGCTTGTGCTTCACGGGGCCAGTCTCGAAGGTGAAGAGGAGGTCATTCTGCCAGCCGCCGCCGCCTTCGCCGTAGGGGCGGAAGCGCGGGAGCCAGGAGGTGCTGCTGTTGTTGAAGGCGGCGTTGTTGGCGGAGCTGATGCGGTTGGTGACCGGGTTGTATTGGTCGCGGCCGCCGACTTCCTGGCGCTCGAGCTTGCGGTCATACCAATTGGCGGAGCTGCGGAAGGAGATGTTCTCGCTGATGCGGTGCTCGAGCGTGACGGTGGCGGTGTTGACCCAGCGGCGGGAGTAATTGAGCGGGCCCTGGACGTTGAAGCCGAGCAACTCGGTGGCGAGGCGGTCGTAGAGGTTGACGCGCGAGCTGATGGGGAGGCCGGTGGAGGTGACGACGCGGAAGGGATCGACGTTGCCCGTGGTGATGGCGAAGGGGACGTTGGCGTTGCCTTCCTCATTGCGGACGAGGCGCTCGATCTCGAAGAGGACGCTGGTGTTTTGCGCGGGTTTCCAGAGGAGCTGCACGGCGCCGGTGGTCTGCTCCTTCGACTTGAAGGGCATGTCGTAGTCGCGCTTCTCGCCGGCGACGTCGACGCGGTAGAAGAGTTTGCCGGAAGTGCCGGCGGGGCCGGTCGCGGAGGCTTGGGCGCGGATGAGGTTGTCGCTGCCGGCGGTGAAGCCGAGGCGATACTCGGGCTTGGCCTTCGGTTTCTTGGTGACGATGTTGACGATGCCGCCGGGCAGGGTGGTGCCGTAGATGGAGGCGGCGGGGCCCTTGATGACTTCGGCGCGGTCGACGCTGACCTTGTCGATGAGGCCGATGCGGCGGAAGCCGTTGCGGAGCTGCACGTCGGCCTCGAAGCCGCGGACGCTGTAACCGGTCGAGATCGTTTCGTAGCCGATGACGTTGGAAGTGTAAGCGAACTTCTCGCCGAATTCCAGGGCGTTGAAATCGTCGATGAACTCGCTGGTGACGACGTTCACGGCGAAGGGCAGGTCCTGGATCTTGCTGGCGATGCGCGTGCCGGTGATGGACTCGGACGCGACGTATTCACTGACGGAAGAGGATGTGACGGTGAACTCCTTGAGCGTGACGATCTCGTCGCTCGAGTCCGGGCGATCGTCGTTCGCGGGTGGAGTTTCCTGGGCCCACAGAGACGTGGCGCTGATCGACAGGGCCAGAATCGCGAGCCAGCGGGGGTGGCTGGTGTTTTGGGTTTTCATGGTAGGGGGACGGATAACGGAGATTTTTATCGGGCGGAGCGGCGGGCCTGCTTCACGAGGAGCCAGCCGATGACGGTCACGGCGGCGCCGCAGAAGATGAACGAGAGCCGGCCGATGAGCGGGTTGGGGATCAGCGCCATGAGCATCACGACGCCGCCGTAGGGGAGACACAGCCAGCCGATGAGCCAGGACTGCTTGTCGTCGGTGCCAGCCTTGCCTTCCTCCTTCTCATAATCCACGGGGGTGGCGAGGTTGTGGCAGAACTTGTCGATGGCGGCCTTCTGCTCCGGGCGCTCGTGTTTATAGAACAGCTTCGTGAACAGGAACCACGCGATGCCGGCAGCGAGGATGGTGAAGACGCCGATGCCTTGCTCCCAGTTTTGGCGTTCCCAAGTGGTGACGTCGTCGATGACGCCGAACTTCTGCGCGGCCCAGGCAACGTCGAGGTAGCGCTCGGTGAGATAACTCACGATGAAGCAGACGACGACGGTCGACCAGCCGGACCAAGCTGGCGTGCGCCGGATGAGCAGGCCGAGCACCAGCGGCACGATGTAGGGCATCGACACCAGGATCTGGAACTTCAGCATCAGCTCGAAGAGTGTCAGGTTCTTCAGGGAGCTGTAGAAGAGCGCCACGCCGATCACGATCAGTCCGAGGACGACGGTGGTGGCCTTGCCGGCGCGAAGCAGCTCCTGTTCGTTGGCTTTCGGGCGCAGGATGGGCTGGTAGAAATTCTTGATGAAGACGCCGGCGTTCTTGTTCAGGCCGGCGTCCATGGAGGACATCGTGGCGGCGAAGATGCCGCTGACGAGCAGGCCGAGCATGCCGACGGGAAAGACGGTCTGCGCGATGGCGAAGAAAGAGCCTTCCGCGGGCTCCTTGAGCGACGGAAACGAGCTCGCGATGTCCGGGTGCGTGATCGTGGCGATCATCGGCGGGATGAACCAAATGAAGATGCCGACGAGGAAGAGGCAGGCGGCGAGGATGGCGGCCTTGCGCGCGTGGTTGCCGTCCTTGACGCACAGGTAGCGCGACGCGTCGTTGATGTTGTTCGTCGAAAGGAACTGCTTGAACAGGATCGCGACGCACCAGAAGAGCAGGAAATCGTCGTTGGCTAGCTTCTGCAGGTTGAGCGTGGTCGGCGCGAGCTGGGTCATCATCTCCGAAAGGCCGCCGATGTGCGAGATGGCGAGCACGGTGGTGACGACCGTCACGGGCATGAGGATCAGCACTTGGATGAAGTCGCTGGCCAGCACGGCCCAGCTGCCGCCGAGCAGCGCGATCAAGAGCACCGCGACGCCCGTCACCGTGATCGTGATCCACACGTCCATCTCGAAAGCCGCGGCGACGAACACGCCCAAGCCGTCGAGCCCGAGGCCCGCCGTCAGCATCTGCAGCGGCAGGGTGATCCAGGTGAAGGTCTGCTCGCTGGCACGGCCGAAGCGTTGGCGCACCGCCTCCATCGCGGTGATCACGCGCAACTGCCGCAGCTTCGGGCCGAAGTAGGCGGCGTTCATGAAGAAGCCGACCGCGTTGGCGACGTAGATGATGGCGATGGGCCAGCCGTCGTTGTAGGCGCGGCTCGCGGCGCCGGTGAAGGTCCACGCGCTGAAGGAGACCATGAACGCCGACCCGCCGGCCATCCACCAGAGCACCTGCCCGCCGCTGCGGAAGTAGTCGCTCACATTCGTGATGAAGCGCCGGAAGACCCAGCTGATCACGATCATGAAGACGAAGTAGAAGGCCAGGACGGCGTAATCGTAGGGTGTCATGGGGAGGGCAGCCCGACGAACAAACGATAATAATTATTAGCCGCCAAGCCTAAAAGGCTGCGCCGGGCAAAAAAATCAGCGCGCCGCCGGCCCCGTCGAGTCGCCCGCGAAAAGCTGCGAGGGCAGGATCAGGTCGTGGAAGCTCTCGTCGTCCGCCCCCGTGGAATCGAGCACGAGCTTGGCCGCGGCGCGACCCAGCTTCTCCGCGGAGCAGCCGGCGGCGGTGATGCGCGGCGTCTCCGTTTCGGCGGTGGGCGAGTAGTCGGCGGCGGCGATGCTCACGTCGCCCGGCACGGCGATCCGCTCGCGTTCGAGCGCCTTGATGGCGCCCGAGGCCGTGCTGATGTTGTAGGTGATGAAGGCGGTCGGGAAATCCTTGCGCCGTGCGAACGGCACCATCTGCAGCATCGCTTCCACGCCGGCGGCGCGGTCGCCTTCCTTGAGGAAGACGGCATAGCGCGGGTCGGGCTTCAGCCCGCAATTCTTCACCGCGGTGAGGAAGGCCTGGTAGCGCGCCTCATGGCGGCCGAGCCCGACGTTGCCGCCGAGCCAGCCGAAGCGCGTGTGGCCCGCCGCATGCAGATGGCGCACGAGGGATTCGAGCGCCTGCGGTTCGTTGCCGACCACGGAATGGCACATGCCGGTGTGGCGCGCCGAGACCGCCACCAACCGCCGCTCGAGTTGGCGCAGTTGATTGAGGAAGGGCGCGGCGACCTCGCCGAAAAGCACGATGCCCTGCAGCGCGTGGCCCGTGTGGAAAAACTGCGCCAAGCGCTCCTTGGTGAGGGTATCTTCCGAGCCGAGGAACACCGCCGCGAAACCTCGCTCCGCGAGCGCCGAGTGGAGGCCGTGGAGCACGTGACTGAAATAGCTGCCTTGCGTGTGGATGTTCAGGCCCGCGCGGAGGATGAAGCCCACCTGCCGCACGCGCGCCTCGCGCGGCGATTGCTCGAACTTCATGCCCTTCGGCTGGTAGCCGAGGCTGATGGCGTGCTCCCAGATTTTTTTATAAGTCTCGGGGTTGATCCCATCCTTCCGGCCATTGAGCGTCAGCGAGACGAGGGCTTGGGACACTCCCAGATCCTTGGCGATCTTCTGTTGGGAGACCTTTTTTCTAGGGCGCATGCCCGGACATGCTCTGATAGTTATCATCGTTTTCAATCTAATATTAGCGCGCCGGGATCGGGCAGCGCGTCGACCGGGTGGGTGAAGCGACGATTCCCCGTCGTCGGCGGAGCGAGCGGGGCGTGGCTTGGTTGCCGCCGCTGAGCGGTCCGCATCACCTCGGCGCTGGACGCGGAGCGGGAGTGTGTGCATGGTGTGCGGTTTCCGTATGCAAAAATCCGCCTTCTTCGCTCTCGCCGCAGTGCTCGTCATCGGCACCGCGCAAGCCCAAACTCCCGCTGCCGCTCCCGCCGTTCCTGCGACGCCCGAAGCGGCTCCGGCTGCCGCTCCCGCCCCGGCCGACCCCGTGGTGATCTCCGCCGGCACCATCGAGGTGCGTCGTTCCGAGTTTGAGAACGCCATCCGCTCCCTGCCCAACGAGTATCAGCAATACGCGCTCGGGCCCGGCAAGCGCCAGTTCGCGCAGGACGTGCTGCGCATGAAGCTGCTTGCCGCCGCCGGGCGCCAGCAGGGCCTCGATCAATCGCCCGAGATTCAGACCCAGCTCGACATGATGCGCGACAACCTCGTCGCCAACGCCCTGGTCCAGCGCGTCCAGGCTTCCTTCACCCTCGATGAGGCCGCCCTGCGCCAGGCTTACGAGGCCAACAAGGCCCAATATGAGAAGTCCAACGCGCGCCACATCCTGATCGCCTTCAAGGGCAGCCCGGCGGCCCAGCCCGGCAAGCCCGAGCTGACCGAGGAAGAGGCCAAGGCCAAGGCCGAGGACCTGCGCAAGAAGATCGACGGCGGCGCTTCTTTCGAGGAACTGGCCAAGACCGAGTCCGACGACGTCGGCTCCGGCGCCAACGGAGGCAGCCTCGGCGAGTTCGCCCGCGGGCAGATGGTGCCCGAGTTTGAGCAGGCCGCCTTCACCGCGGCCATCGGCACGGTGAGCGAGCCCGTGCGCACGCAATTCGGCTTCCACCTCATCCGCGTGGATTCCCGCGGTGCGGCCCCGTTCGAGGAAGTCCGTCCCACGCTTGAGCGCGCGGAGCGCCAGCAGCGCGTGCAGGCCTACCTCGAGCAGCTCACGAACGACGCCAAGCCCACGTTCGACGCGGCCTATTTCGGCTCCTGAGCGACCGTCCTTTTTGCCGACGCGCAGCGGTCTTGCCGCTGCGCGTTTTTCATTTGTGGGGTAGGAGATGTGAGTGGTGACGCGGAAGGAGAAGTCGGCTATTGACAACGCCGCGGGCCGCCTGCTTTTTGGCCCTTCCTTTGCGAAAAGGAGCCACGTTGCCCGGTAGCTCAGTGGCAGAGCAGGTGACTGTTAATCACTTGGTCGCTGGTTCGATCCCAGCCCGGGCAGCCATTTTCCCCCAGTAGCTTACAAAAGTTGCTGGGGGTTTCTCTTTTTAGTGCTTGGCCATTTCTTGGCCACTTTTGCTGTTCACACCTGCCGGATTGGCGGTTGAGCTTCCGAGCCCACTCGCGTTACCTCCGCAACATGGCAGTTAAGCGGTCAACGGCTGAAAACGTAGCAATCTGGACCTTGCTCGTGCTCTTTGGGCCCCTGTTCCTCGCGATCTCGCTTCCGGTTTCAATCACACTAGGTCTCGGAAGGGCTATTCGGTTGGGTTTCGTGACGTTTCGCCGTTGGTGGGCGAATCGGAGAGCGACTTCGTTCCCATTGGCACAGCAACCGAGCGTTGCACGTTCACGAGCCGCACTTCGCCGTTTCGCATTCCCTTCCTGCATACCTCGCCGCACCTGCCGCGCCACGGGTGTGCTGTCGCGAGATTTTGG
>JAMPXH010000003.1 GCA_023701285.1 Candidatus Didemnitutus sp. | reverse complement strand
TCGTATTCGATCGGGTCCTCGACGGTGACGATGCGGAGGTCGGTCGAGTTGATCTGGCGGAGAAAGGCGTTGAGCGAGGTCGACTTGCCGGAGCCGGTGGGGCCGGTGACGAGGATGATGCCGTGCGGGTAGTCGAGGACCTTGGTGATGGCGGCCTGCTCGGCGGCGTCCATGCCGAGGCGGTCCATCGTGTAGGCTTCCTTCTTCTGGTTGAGGAGGCGGAGCGAGACGGACTCGGCGTAGATGGTGGGGATGGTGGAGACGCGGATATCGAGGACGTTGTCGCCGGCGCGGAAGTTGATGCGGCCGTCCTGCGGGAGGCGTTTCTCGGAGATGTTGAGGCGCGCCATGATCTTGAGGCGCGAGATGATGGCGTCCTGATAGCGGAGGAGGTTTTCCGGGACGGGAACGGGCACGAGGAGACCGTCGACGCGGTAGCGGATGCGGAGCTGGCCTTCCTGCGGTTCGAAATGGATGTCGGTGGCGCCGTCCTCGATGGCTTGGGCGATGATGTCGCGGACGAAGCGGACGACGGCGGCGTCGGCATCGGCCTCGACGTTAATGGCCTCGCCGCTGGCGAAGGTGTCGGGTTCGTCGCTGTCCTCGATGGAGCCGGCGCCGACGCCGTAGTTCTCGATGACGAGCTGACGGAGGCGGTCGGCCGGGGCGAGGTGCCACTGGATGGGGCGTGGGGTGAAGATGGCGATCCAGTCGCGCATCTCGTCATCGGGCGGCCATGAGGTGGCGAGGTGGAGGGGTGCGGAAGGATCGGCGGGCGTGTCGGTCGCGGCCGGGGCGGCGGGTTTGGCGCCGGCGGGGCGGATGGGCAGGATCTGGAAGTCGTGGACGAGGCGCGCGGGGAGCACGGGCACGGCGTCGGTATCGGCCGCGAGGGGCGGAGCGACGGGGAGGCGCGTCGCGGTGGCGAGGAAGGCGACGGCGTCGGCGGGCTTCAGGTTGCGGAAGGTGGCGAGGAGTTCCTGGCGTTCGCCGCGGGGAGCCTCGCGCAGTTGGCGGAGCTGGTCGGCATCCGGCCAGTCGCGCAGGAAGTCGGGGGAAGTGACCGGCAGCACGGGCATGGCGGGTCAGCGCTTGTCCGGGCCGGCGGTGCCGCGGACGGGCTCGAGCGCCTCGTGGATGCGCGCGCGGGGCTCCTTGGGCAGCTGGTCGACTTGCTGGAGGGCGGGGATGTTGTCCGACGGCGTGTTGGTGAGGACGGTGGGGCGGAGGAAGAACACGAGGTCGGTGCGGGTGTCGTCGCGCGAGCGGGAGCCGAAGAGGTCGCCGAGGAAGGGGATGGGGCCGAGGCGGCTGGTGCTCTTGGACTTCGAGGTGCGCTGGAGGCCGCCGAGGACGATGATCTCGCCGCTCTTCACGCTGACGAAGGATTCGGTGGTGCGGCGGCCGATGCGCGGCTGCGGGTTGCCGTCGATGGTGATGTCGCCGAGGATGTCGTTCACCTCCTGCTTGATCTCGAGCTGCACGGAGCCGTCGTTGCCGATGAGGGGCTTCACGGAGAGCTGGATGCCGATGTCCTTGGAGGAGACGGTGGAGCGGTAGCCGCTGCCGACGTTCACGCCGGTGGTGGTGCTGTCGTTGAGGTAGCTGCTGATGACCGGGCGCTGTTCGCCGACGAAGATTTTGCCCTCCTTGTTGTGCGTCGTGATGATGTTCGGCTGCGAGAGGATGGTGGCGTTGCTCTTGCGCGGGGTGGTGGTCAGTTTAACAAGAGCGTTCAGGTCCCAATCTTTTCGGATGGCTGCATAGGAACTTGAAATCGGGTCACCGCCTGTAGGGTTAGGAACTGTGCCATAGCCCGAAATTGACGTGCTCGGTCCTGCTAAGGTGAAACCCACGAGTTTGCTGTCGTCGATTGCGAGACCGAGCTCGCTGATGCCAGAAGTGGCGCCGTCGCTGAGCGTGACCTCGGCGATGACGACTTCGATGCGCACCTGGGCAAGGAGGACGTCGATCTTCTCGACGAGGTCGTGGATGAGGCGGATGTCGTCGACGGTCCCGGAGACGACGATGGAGTTGGAGCGTTCCTCGGGGAGGATGGTGAGGAGGGCGCTGAACTGGTTGGAAGGTTCGAGGCCGAGCTCGGCGCTCGCGGGGGCGGTGACGTTGGCCGGGGTCGGCGGCATGCCGGGCGTGGCGGGGTTGTTGGCGGCGGGGGAGCTGACGGCGAGCGGGCGGCCGGAGCCGTCGGAGCCGGCGGTGCGGGCGGCGTTGTTCTGGCCGGCGACGAGCTGGCTGAGGATGGAGGCGACGTCCTTGGCGGCGGCGTGCTTGAGGTAGATGACCTCGTTGCGGGTGTTGGGGTCGGACTTGACGTCGAGGCGCGCGATGAGGTCGTCGAAGAAGGGGATCTGGCGCGGGTCGGAGACGAGGATGACCTGGTTGGTGCGGTCGTCGGCGTTGAAGGAGGTGGCGGTGCCGAGCTGGCTCTGGAGCGCGCCGGAGAGGATGGTGCGCATCTTGGTGACGACGTCGCTGGCCTTGGCGAAGCTGAGGTTGTAGAACTTCGGCGTCATGCCACCGAGGGCGGGCTGGTCGAGGCGGAGGGCGAGGGTCTCGATGCGTTGGAGGTTGGAGACGGTGTCGGTGACGAGGGCGGCGTTGGCCTTCTCGAAGATCACAGGCGGGGCGCCGGTGTTGGCGCTGAGGAGCTGGGTGATCTGCGGCATGAATTCGCCGACGCGGAGGAAGTTGAGCTGGAAAATCTTGCTGGCGATGCGGCCGCTCGGGGGCAGGCCGAGGGTGGAGCCCTCGATGAGCTCGGGGGACTCGGAGCGCGCGGTGTTGAGGGCGGTGACCTTGAGGAAGCGGTCGCCGAGCGGGGTGAGGGCGATGCCGTTGAGGTTGAGGAGGGTCTCGAGGGCGCGGATGGCGTCGGAGCGGGTGACGCTCTCGCGGAGGTTCACCGTGATGGTGGCGTTGGGCAGCGCCTGGGGGCGGAGGATGGTCTTGCCGGTCCAGCGTTCGAGGAGGGCGAGGACTTGGTCGACGCTTTCATCGCGGAGCACGAGCGGACCGACGATGGGCTCGGCGGCGGTGGCGGGCGGGGCGGAGGGCGGCGTTTGGGCGCGGGCGTTTTCCGGGGCGCCGGCGCAGAGGCAGAAGGCCAGGGCGAGCCAGGAAAGGCGGACGGAGAGATGCTTCATGCGAAAGAGGCCGGAACGGACCGGAAGGGGATACGCCATTTGACGTGGGGCGTGGAGAAAAGTTGCAGGGGGAGGAGTTTGAAGCGACCGGCGGGACCTTGGCAAGCCGGGCGGCGCGGGATGACAGGAGGTCGGGACGGGATGGCGCCCCGGTCGGGCGGGGTCGGACAGCGTGGCGGGCTCACTCCTCGCCTGCAAAATAATCGGCGTCGACGGCACGGAAGATCCGGCGCGGCGAACTGAAGCCGAACTTCTGCGAATCCGGGTAATGCCAGAACTCCGCGGCCGGGTCGTCGGCGACGAGGAAGTAGTCGAGGTCGTCGGGGCCGGTGTTGCGGAAGGTGTGGGGCACGCCGGGGCGTGCGAGCACGGCGTCGCCGGGCTCGATGGGGAAGCGCTCCTCGCCGAGGCGGAATTCGCCGCTGCCGGCGGTGAAGAGATAAAGCTCCCACTGCAGCGCGTGGCTGTGGAAAGGGCAGACGGTGGCGCCGGGCGGCACGCGGCCTTGTTCGAGATCGAAGGGATGCCCGCCTTGCGTGAGCGGGGTGCGGGGCTTGGCGCCGAGCGCGGCGGAGACCTGCCGGCCGGCCGAGCGGTAGCGGCCTTGGGGCGATTGCCAGGTCTCCCACGCGAGGGCGTCGAGCGAGGTCTTGCGCTGGAGAAACGGCGCGATCGGCCACGGGCACAGCGCGCCGGGCAGCGGCGCGGCTGTGGGTGTGAACGGGGCGGCCGGCGGGGCCGGTTCGCGGTCGGGCGCGTCCTCGCCTTGGAAATAGTCGGCCTCGGCGAGCACGAAGAAGCTTCCGGGCGGGCGCAGCCCCCACTTGTTCGAGTCGGGGTAATGAAAGGCGTCGAGCTGAGGATTGTCGGCGACGATCAGGAGCTCGAGGTCGCGAACGTCGGTGTTGATCAGTTGGTGCGCTTCGCCGGGCGGATGGATGAAGCAATCGCCGGCGTGCACGTGGTGCTGCGTGTCGTCGACCCGCAACGTGCCGGAGCCGGCGCGCACGACGAACAACTCCCACTGCGCGAGGTGCAGGTGGAAGGGGCAGACGGCGGCGCCCGGCGGCACGCTGCGGATCTGGAGGTCGAAGGGATGGCCGCCGCCCCACAGGCCGGTGTTGCGCACGCCGCCGAGGGCGAGCGAGATGTTGCGGGCGAAGGAGTGGAACTTGCCCGAGGGCGAGCGTTGCTCGATCTCCGGGATGTCGCGCAGGTTGACCTTGTGCATCGCAGTGCCCGGGAAGATGTGCGTTTTCGCGGGCATCGCGAGCCCGTCTTTGGCTGCGCGCACCGTGACGCGCGGGGTGCACGGGGTGCGCGCCGTGCGCGGTCCGGCCGCCGCGGCGCGGCTGGCGGGGTCAATCCATCAGCCGCGGGCGCGGCGGGATTTCGCGAAGGCTGGTGCAGGGAATCTCGCAGGTGACGCGCCAGCGGTCGGCGCCGTGCGGGCCGTGCTCGACGGTGCCGCCGAGATCCTGGATGCGGCGGGCGATGTTGCGCAGGCCGTTGCCGCCGGCACCGTTCTGGCGCGGCGTGACGCCGTCGTTCTCCCACGCGAGGCGGAGGAAGCCGCTGGCGAGCGTGAAACGGAGCGAGGCCGTGGCGGGGCGGGCGTGGCGCAGGGCGTTGCTCGTGAGCTCGCGGCAGATGAAGTAGAGCTCCGTCTGTGCGTCGCGGGAGAGGCCGTCGAGCGCGCCGTCGGCGACGCTGAGCGTGAAGCGGCAGCGGGCGAACTGCTCCAAGTGACGCTCGATGCGCTGCAGCGCGGCCTCGAGGTCGCGCTCGCGCAATTCCTCGGGCTCGAGGTCGAGGATGAGGTTGCGGAGGTCGGACGAGGCCTGCTGCAGCATCGCGGTGATCTGCTGGATCTGCTCGGGGGCGGGCGACTGGGCCTGCTCGGCCTGTTCCTGCACGGCGGCGAGCTGGAGGCCGGCGGCGTAGATCGATTGCACGGGGCCGTCGTGGATGTCGCCGGCGAGGCGGAGGCGGAGCGTCTCGTTGGACTCGGCCTCGCGGTGGAGTTGCGCGGGGTCGGAGCGCTCGAGCTGGCGGCGCATCTCGTCCTGCAGCATCTGGCCCCAGCGGAACTGGCCGGCGAGGAGCCGCGCGATCTCGCCGAACTCGGTGCGCGAGGAGAGCAGGCCGGCCATGGGCGCGGTCTGGCGCGTCTCGAGGCTGCGGGTGATCTGGCCGAGCGGGCGGAGGACGAGGAAGGCGACGCCGCCGACCAGCAGCGCGATGGCGAAGACGGTGCCGACGCTCACGAGATCGACGCGACGGATGAAGCTCTGGCGCGCGGCCTCGAGGAGCTCGAAGTTGAAATTCACGTCGAGCAGGGCGAGCGGTTGCCCGCCGAGTCCCTTCAATTCCCGGCGGAAATCGTGCAGGCGCACGCGCTCGGCCGGCGGGCGGTCGAGCGGGTGGATGGCGATGCGGCCGCCGAGCACCGTGCCGAGCTGCGCGACCCAGGTGTGATCCCAGCGCTTGCCGATGAGGAGGTGACCGCGGATGGGCGTCTGGTGCCGCCAGAACTTCGCATCCTGGATCGCGGCGACGAAAATCTCCCAGAGCTCGCCGTCGATGAGGGTGAAGTAGCGGAAGGTGTAGCGGCCGGCAGCGGCCTGTTGCACGAGCTCGGGCCGGGCGAAGGGCGCGGCGGGGCGGCGGTAATCCTTGTCAATGGCGTGGAGGACGGTGAAGGCCGGGTCGCAGACCCAGACTGCATCGCCGCCGCCGGGGATGCCGACGACGTTGTCGACATTGTTGGCGGCCCACTGCGGGTCGGGCTTGTCCATGAACGCCACCATCTCGCCCCACCACGCGTAGCTGGAAACGAGGGCTTCGAGGCCGGCGCCCTGGATCGTGGTGGCGGCGTCGAGGCGCGCCGCGCGTTCGCGACCGAGGTCATCCATCAGCGCGTGCACCTCGGCGCGGCCTTGGATGTAAACGATGGCGTAGAGAGCGCCGAATCCGCTGCAGACCAGCAGCGTGACCAGCAGGAGTCGTCCGAGCAGGTTCATCAGGTGTGGGCGCCACCCTACCGAGGGCGGGCTCCGGCGGTCAATGCGGCTTCCGGCGCCGGCTTCCCGCAGGAACCGGCGCGGATCGCGATGTCTGGTGCGCGGATGCAGCCGGCGGGCGCGGGGTGAGCCGCGCCCGTGCGGCTCAGCGCAGCGTCGGGGCGGCGGTGCCGCCGGTGCGGGCCTTCAGGACCTCGAGCTCGCCCTGGCGGGCGTAGTCGATGGCCTCGCCGAGGATGCGCGCGGCTTCCTGCGGGGCGTGGAAGCCCATGGAGTTTTCCGCGGCGACGAAGTCGAGGCGCCACTGGGCCTTGCGGTGGAGGGCGCGGGCGCTTTGCAACTGGGCGTCGGTCGCGCCGGCCTTGGCGGCGGAGCCGATGGCGTGGATGAGCGCGACGGTGGCTTCCTCGGCGCGGGTGAGGAGCGCGGCGTTGCGGTTCTGCACGAGGAGCGCGCGGTCCATGATCTCCTTCTCCGGCACGCGGTGGCAGGTCTGGCAGGAGGCGGCGACGTTGAGGAGCGGCGAGCGGACGTGGTGGTTGCTGACCTTGATGGCGCCTTCGCGCTGGTAGGGCATATGGCAATCGGAGCAGGAGACGCCGCTGCGGGCGTGGATGCCCTGGCTCCACATCTCGAACTCGGGGTGCTGCGCCTTCAGCGCGGACGAGCCGGCCTCGGCGTGCTTCCAATCGACGTGGCCGACCTCGTCGTAATATTTCTCGATCTGCTCGACGCGCAGGCCCTCGTGCCACGGATAGGTGACGAGCTTCTGCGGGCCCTTGAAGTAATACTCGACGTGGCACTGCGCGCAGACGAGGGAGCGCATCTCCTGGCGGTTGGCGTCGATGTTGGGCTGGTAGTCGCCCTGGCGGCCTTCCTTGCGCCAGCGCTCGATGCTGGGCAGGTGCGGCGTGGGATAATCGGACTTCGCGAGCTCGCGGATGCCGTTGACGAAGGCCGGGCGGCTGACGCGGAGGTTCATCGTCTCGGCGTCGTGGCAATCGATGCAGGAGACGGGGTGCGAGACGAGTTCGCGGGCGTCGTGGTAGGGCATGCCGGAGACGACCTCGAAGCCCTTCTGGATCTGCTCCTCGCGGTGCTCCTTGCCCTCGGGCGCGCCGGCGGCGAGGCCGGCCTTGATGTAGGCGGGCAGCACGGAGGCGTGGCAATGGAGGCAGGCGCCGGGTTGCTTGAACTTGTGCACGCGCTCGGTCTCGTCCTGGTCGTGCAGCATGTAGGCGTGGCCGCGCTCCTCGCGGTAGTCGGTGGCGAAGGCGTAGCCGGCGAAGAGCGTGCGGTAAACGGGGAACTCGTCGAGGCGCTGGAAGGCCTCGCTGCCGCCGTGCGCGGTGCGGACGGTGTCGACCGTGCGGCGGTAGGAATCGTATTGGCGCGGGTAGTTCTTCCCCCACAGCGCGGGGTCGACGGTGTTCTCGTCCACCTCGACGACGCGGAAGACGTGCTGCGTTGCCTCGGCCTTGCGCGCGACGATGTTCTGGTAAAGCAGGAGCACGCCGAACGTCGACGCGGCGAACACGACGATGAGTCCGAGGTAGCCGGCCGTGGTGAGGCCGCGGGAGTCGGTGAGGCGGGTGGGTTTCATGGCGGAAGGCAGGGTGATAAAAGGCAGCGGGTGGAAAACGGGTTCAGCGCACGGGGCCGTGGCCGACCTCGCGGTGGCAGGAGACGCAATCGAGCATCTTCTGCGCGTCGCCGGCGTGGGCGTCGAGGCCGCTGAGGAGGTTCTGGTGGCAGCGCACGCAGTTGTTCTGCAGCACGGCGGAATTGTGGGAGCGGATCATGATCGGCTCGTGGAAATCCTGCAGCGTGAAACCCTTCGAGTGCCAGAAGCCGTTCTCGGCCTTGCTGAGGTATTTCGCGATGAAGCTGGTGGGCGTGTGGCAGTCGTTGCACGTCGCGGCGGCGTGGTGCGGCGATTTCAGCCAGCCGTCGTAGTGGTCGCGCATGATGTGGCAGTTCACGCAGGCCTTGGGGTCGTTGGAAAAATACGACAGCCCGTGCGCATACGTGAAGGTGTAGGTGCCGAGTCCGGCGAGCATCCCGAGCACGCCGGCGAGGGCGAGCGCGAGGAAACCGTGTTTGCGATTCAGGCGTTGGTCCTTCACTCCCGGCGAAGTTGCCGAGTGCCAACGGGCAGGTCAAAGCCAACCCGTCGGACATTTGACCTCGGTCAAAACGTGGGGGATTTCCCGGTGGCGCGGCGATGCGCACGGAAAACACCACGCACGCCGACGCGCCGCACGCGCTGGCGAAGTGCGCGCTGAGGGAGCGCGATGCCGCGGCGCGGCGGGAGGCCGACACTTGCGAGTGGCCGGGCGCACGCGGACTGTGCGTGCGTGGCGCGGCGCCGCGCGCCGCACCGTCACTGCACGGGATTGCTGAGCGTGCCGATGCCTTCGATCTCGATGGCGATGGTGTCGCCGGGCTGGAGCCACACAGGCGGCTTGCGCGCGAAGCCCACGCCCTCGGGCGTGCCCGTGAGAATGAGCGTGCCGGCCGGGAGGGTTTTGTCCGCAGTGAGGAACTCGATCAGCGTTGGCACATCGAAGATCATGTCCGCGGTGTTCGAGTCCTGCATGACGGTGCCGTTGAGGAGCGAGCGGATGCGGAGCGCGTTCGGGTTGGGCAATTCGTCCGGCGTCACGAGCACGGGGCCGAGCGGGCAGAAGGTGTCGAAGCTCTTGGCGTGGTTCCACTGGCCGCCGCCGAAGTCGCGCTGCCAGTCGCGCGCGCTGACGTCGTTGGCACAGGTGTAGCCGAGGATGTGGTCGAAGGCGTCGGCGCGGGAGACGTTGCGCGACGTCTTCTTCAGCACGATGGCGAGCTCCGCCTCGTAATCGACGCGCGTGCTCGGCTGCTTCATCGGGATGCGGATCGGCTCGCCCGGATGCTGCACGGCGCCGGGCAGCTTCATGAACCACATCGGGCGCTCCGGCGGCGGCTTGCCGCCCTCGGCCGCGTGCTTGGCGTAGTTGAGGCCGATGCAGACGATCGTCGTCGGCGCGATCGGCGCGAGACGCTGGCCAAGCGGCACGACGCGGTCGCTCACGCGCCAGTCGCCGAACAGGTCGCCGTCGACGGCGCGCGCGGAGCCGTCGGGTTGGAGCGCGGCCCAGGCCGGGCCGCGCGGTGTGAGGTGGCGGAGGAGTTTCATGCGGAGAGGATGCGGCGGAAAATCGCGGCGAGCGCGGCCTTGTCCACGCGCTTTTCGGCGAGGCCGATCATGGCGTCGTAGAGTTCGGTGCCATCGTAACGGGCGGTGTCGACGCCATTGATTTCCAGAAACGACAAAGCCGAACCCATGGCGGTCCGCTTGTTGCCGTCGATGAACGGTTGGTTTTGCGCGAGGTGAAAGGCGTAGGCTGCCGCGATGGCGGCGAGGTCGCCTTGGCCGTAGAAATAGACGGCTTCCGGTTGCATCAGGGCCGAATCCAGAAGGCCGGGCTCGCGCAGGCCGTCCAGACCTCCGTGCAGGTCGAGGGAGAGGCGATGAATGGCGAGCACCTCTTCCCGGGAAAGGAAGATGGGCTCATTCACTGGGCCAGCCGGTGGAAGAGATCCTTGTGCACGCGGAAGACCTTTTCCGTCGCGTTTCGCACCTGCTCGGGGGTGGCATAGCGCACGCCGCCGGGCAGATCCGGTTTGGACGCTGCCGCCGCTGACTTCGCCGGCTTGGCGGCGTAGGCGGCCCGGGGCTCTTCGGCTTTGTGCGGCTTTGTGCTCACGAGCCAACGGTGCGCCGCGAGGGTGTCGGTGTCAACTGGATGGTCGGCGCGCGGCGCGCGCGGACGGGGCGGCGGCTTGCCTTTCGGGACGCGGTTCGCTCACTCGGCGGCGTATGGCTCCGCCGCGCCGCAAACACATCTTCCGCCTCGCTCCGCCTCCGCCGATGGTCATCTACGTGCGCGCCGGCTTCCTGCGTGTGCTCACGGAGGAGTTTGCGGCCCTGAAGGTGAAGCGCGCCGCACTCGTCGAGGACAAGGTCGAGGCGCACAGCCAGGGCGACCTGCGCGAGAATTTCGGGTTCAAGGCCGCGAAGGACGCGATCCGCGCCGTCGACCGCAAGATGGACGACCTCGACCGCTTCTACCGCCGCAACACCTTCATCGAGGTCGACCCCGCTGCGTGGCTGACGAAGCCGACCGACTTCGTGCAACTCGGCCACGTCATCCAGATCGAGAAGCAGGACGTCGGCGTGAAACAGAAACACCGCTTCACGTTCCTCGTCGCCACCTACGGCGAGACGGCGACCGACGAGGAAAGCGGCCTTGAGTGCCTCCCGCACAACTCGCCGCTCGCCGCCGCGCTGCTCGGCCTCGCCGTCGGCAAGCCGACGCAGGTGCAGCTCCCCGCGGGCCCGGCGGTGTTGACGGTGCTCTCCATCCGCAATCCGACGCAGACCGAGCTCGACCGGTTGCTCGCGCCGATCAAGGCGCCGGAGATGGAGGGCGAGGAGTAAAGAGGAGCGCCGGCTTCGAACCGGCCCGATCCGGGTTGGCCACAAGAAGCACAAAGAGCGCAAAAATGGGGCCCGGATTGTTGAGCCCCGATGCAGGGTTTGCGGGGATGGCGAAGCAGGCCGTTTCGCCCTCGGATTGCCGCGGCGACTGCGAGTATCACTGGGACGCTGCGGCGGGAGGGACACAGCATCCGGTTTCAACGCACGTGGGGCAGGTGACCTTCATACGGTCCGTTACCTTGCCCTTGAGATTGACGATGACTCCGTCGCACTGCCTGCATTCGTGCCTCGTGCCGACCTCAATCATGTCTGGAGCCCCTTTGCTTATGGGGGCGCGGTAGCGTGGCTCACGCAATTTGACCGTTTTGCACGCGCCGCACGCCATCTTGCTCTTGGCCGCGGGAGTGGTGGCGGCGGCCACTTGTGCCGTCTTCGCGAAGATCTTCGGCGGTGAGCGAAAGAGGAATTCCGGAGGTGGTCCCGCGTGAGCGGTAAGGACAGTCAGCGCGGCGAGGGCCGCTGCTTTCAAGAGGGATTCGGGCTTCATGGGCATCGAGTGGATTGAGGGTTAACCTACGTTGCTGGTTAAACGCATGGATCCGGTGAATCCCCCGGGAAATACATTGCCATTTCATACGCATATTTTGCGGTCCACGCCTTCTGCCTCAGAGGCCGTCTTCGCCATCCGGCCCGCTCGCGCGACGGTATCGAAGAGCCGGCGGACGCGGAACCCGATGCGAGCGGCCGGATTTGCGAAAGGCGCTCGGCTTGCGCCGATCCAGTCAGCGCCTCGGCGAGGTGACATATTTTACCGGTCGCGTGTCGTCTGCCCATGTCGCCCCGGTCTAAGTCCGCCCGCAAGTTGCCCGCCTGGCCGGCGGTGTTGACCGTGCTCTCCATCCGCAATCCGACGCCGGCCGAGCTCGACCGGTTGCTCGCGCCGGTCGAGGCGCCGGAGATGGAGGGCGGGGAGTAACGAGTAGCGTTGGCTCCGAGCCGGCGTGATGATCGGAGCAGGCGCGATGCCCACGCTACGCCGAGCCGGAACCCCACGCTTGCCACGCGCGGGCGACGGCGCTTCGCTTTCTGGCTCACGGGCCAAATCCGACTCCGGTCTTTTGATCGAGTCGGATTGTCGATCATCACCCTGGCACTGTTCCCCGTGAGGAAATCATCAGGCGAAAAAGAAACGCCCCGCTTTCGCGAGGCGTCGGGCCGGCGATGCTATCGCCGGGGGAGTGAAGGCCTCCAAGGGAACGCAAACCGGCACGGCAATCAAGCCCTAGTTCGATGAGTGCCCCGACTCCTGCTCCGCAACGAGTCATCGCCTACGTCGATGGCTTCAACCTGTTCTTCGGGCTCAAATCCAAGGGCTGGAAGCAGTTTTACTGGCTGGATGTGCATCGTGCGGCACTCGCCTTGCTCCGATCCGGCCAGCGCCTCGTCGAGGTGAAGTATTTCACCAGTCGGGTGTCGTCTGCCCATGGCGATCCGGCCCAAGCCCGCCGGCAGGCAATCTATCTCGAAGCCCTCGCGACGCTGCCGTCGGTGTCGCTCTATTTCGGCCACTACCTTTCCAAGGCCGTGCGCTGCCACGCCTGCGGCGCGCAATGGCAGAAGCACGACGAGAAGATGACGGACGTGAACATCGCGACGGAGTTGCTCGTGGACGCTTTTGAAGACCGGTTCGATACCGCGCTGCTGGTCAGTGCCGAAAGCGATCTCGCCGGCCCGATCCTGCGATTGCGCGCGTTGTTTCCTGGGAAGCGAGTGGTGGTCGTTTTTCCGCCGGACCGTGCGTCGAAGCGACTTGAGCAGATTGCGTCCGCCACGCTCCACGTTGGCCGCGGCGTCCTGGCCGGCGCGCAGTTGCCGGATGAGGTGATCAAACCGAGCGGGTTCGCCCTGCAACGCCCGGAGAGTTGGCGTTGAGCCGTGCGCTGGACATGCACACAAGTTGCCCGCCTGGCCGGCGGTGTTGACGGTGCTCTCCATCCGCAATCCGACGCAGACCGAGCTCGACCGGTTGCTCGCGCCGATCAAGGCGCCGGAGATGGAGGGGGAGGAGTAGGAGCGGTTTTAACCACGAATGCTCCGCCTAACGGCTGCGCTACATGGTGTGGCTCCGCCTGATCGGCTTCGCCAGGTGGCTTCGGGGGCCGGCTGATCGCCGACTGAGAAACCAAATTATCAGCCCTTCGCTCGCGTTGCTTTTGCGGGGCGCTGTGCGCGCTTCGTTGCCGCAGTATCAAGCTTTCCCCGCTCTTCACTCGCGGCCAACGGATCCTCATCGAAGTTCAGGAGTTGCCACAGCTCCAAGCGGCAAGCTTTGGCCAGTTTGAGCAATGTATCCATTCCGGGGTTTGGCTTTCGGCCGGCCTCCGCGTGCTGGTAATACTTCGGGTCCAAATCGGCGCGCTCGGCGAATTGCTCCTGGGTCAGGCCGAGTGCGAGCCGGATTTGTTTCACGCGCGCCATCAGGCGCTTCGTCGTTTCATGGACCACACACGAACATAGCGAGCGCGGGCGCCCTCAAACACCGCCCATAGGTAGTGCGAGCTTTACAGCTACTTTAAGGTAGGGCGGAGTGGTGGCGGCATGTCTCTCGTCAAATCCAAGCAGCGCGTCGCGGATCACGGGGAAGTTTTCACTCCGGCGTGGATGGTCGGAGCCATGCTCGACCTCGTGAAGGGCGAGACGGAGCGCATTGATTCGCGTTTTTTGGAGCCGGCTTGCGGCAGCGGCAACTTCCTCGTCCCGGTCCTCCAGCGGAAGCTGGCCGCCGTGGAGATCCGCTACGGCCAGTCCGATTTCGAGCGGCGGCACTACGCGCTGCTCGCGCTGATGTGCGTCTATGGCATCGAGCTGCTGCCCGACAACATCGCCGAGTGCCGCGCCAACCTGCTGGAGGTGTTCACCGGCTATCTGCGCCTCGACCCGGCCGACGATTTCCACCGCGCCTCCGTCCGCGTGCTCGCGCTCAACCTCATCCACGGCGACGCCCTCACGATGCGCGGCTGGGACGGCCTGCCGATCACCTTCGCCGAGTGGGCCTACCTTTGGAAGGGCCGGTTCCAGCGGCGCGACTTCCGCCTCGAGAGCCTCACGCAGTCCTCGGCCTTCAGCGCCGAGGGCTCGCTCTTCGCCCAGCTCGGCAAACACGAAATCTTCACGCCGACCAGGACCTACCCGCCCATGACCGTGGGCGAGCTGGCGGCGCTCCCGCAGGAGGCGACGCTATGACCGCCCAAGCCAGCTTCACCCTGCGCGGGCGCAACCCCGACGTGCTGACCTGCATCGCCAACCTCTCCAACGACGAGGTCTTCACCCCGCCCGAGTTCGCCAACCGCATGCTCGACACGCTGGCCGAGGCCTGGGCCGCGAACAACCGTGGCGCCAACCTCTGGGCCGACAAGAAGGTGAAGTTCCTCGATCCCTGCACCAAGTCCGGCGTGTTCCTGCGCGAGATCACCCGCCGCCTCGTGCAGGGGCTGGAAAAGGAGATTCCGAATCTGGAAAAGCGCGTGGACCACATCCTGACGAAGCAGGTGTTCGGCATCGCGATCACGCACCTCACCAGCCTGCTGGCCCGCCGCAGCCTATACTGCTCTAAGCACGCCCACGGCGAGCACTCCATCGCCAAGTCGTTCGCCAGCGACGACGGCCACATCTGGTTCAAGCGCCTCAAGCACACGTGGGACGGTGACAAGTGCAAGTATTGTGGTGCCAACCGCCGTGATTACGACCGCGGCGCAGGGTTGGAAACCCACGCCTACGCCTTCATTCACACCGACAACATAAAGACTCGGTTCGCCGAGATTTTTGGAGGAAACATGCAATTCGACGTTATCATCGGCAATCCGCCCTACCAACTTGGACAAAGCGGCGGCGAAGCGGTTGGCGGATTCGCGATGCCGATCTACCAAGAGTTCGTCAAAGCCGCCAAAAGCCTCGACCCACGTTTTGTCGTGATGGTAACCCCGTCCAGATGGTTTGCGGGCGGACGCGGGTTGGACGAATATCGAAGCGAGATGCTCGCTGACAAACGGATGCGGGCGCTTGTGGACTTTCCAGATGCCAGCGAGGCATTTCCGGGCACGCAGATCAAAGGTGGTGTATCCTACTTTCTCTGGGACAAGTCTTGGAACGATGCCTGCGAGGTAACGACTATTGAGGGTGGAAAGCCAACTTCACCGCCGACGAAACGGTTTCTCGGTGCTTACGATGTGTTGGTCCGTCGAAACGAGGCGGTTCCGATTTTGGAGAAGGTGCTCAAGACTACAGCCAAGGACGGCTTCGGCAATTTGGGGGCCAAGGTTTCGCCTATCCAGCCGTTCAGCATTCGCACCAACTTCCGTGGGGCGGATACGCCGAAGGGAATCAAGAAGCCCGTGCGCCTTATTGGGAATGGCGGAGAGTCATTTATTGAGCGTGCTGACGTTCCTAGAAACGGCGGATGGATCGACGAGTGGAAGGTGCTGCTCGGTGCTGCATATGGCGCTGGGGAAGGTTACCCGCATCAGATTTACAACCACCCAATTGTCGCTGGCCCTGGCACAGCATGCAGTGAGACCTATCTGGTTATAGACAGATTCAAGTCCAAGGTTGAAGCCGAGCGATTCGCTGCGTTCCTGCGCACGAAGCTGGTTCGCTTTCTTGTGTCGCTGCGGAAATACACGCAACATCTCTATAACGAGCGGTTCCAGTTTGTGCCTGTCCTTCCCATGGATCGCGAATGGACGGACGAAATGCTCTACAAGAAATACGGTATCACGAAGAGTGAGATTGCGTTTATCGATAGCATGATCCGCCCAATGGGAGAGGACGATGAGCAGGACGATTGACGAAATCCTCGCGCCGAAGCCGACGGCCCGGCTGCGCATCTACGCCTACTCCATCGCGGACAAGGCGCACGCAGGGTTGCTCAAGGTGGGCCAGACCACGCGCGACGTGAAGCAGCGGATCGCGGAGCAGGTGAAGACCGCCGCGATCAAGAACTACCGGATCGAGCTCGATGAATCCGCCGAGCGTGACGACGGCACGGTGTTCACCGACCGCGAGGTGCGTGCGGCGCTCGCCCGCAAGGGCTGCAAGAAGGCCGAGCTGGAGTGGATGCGTTGCACAGCGCGGGACGTGAAGACCGTCCTCACGGAGCTGCGCACCGGCCATAAGTTCACCGGCACGCACGCCGAGACGTTCGCGATGCGCGCCGAGCAGCGTGCCGCGGTCGAGAAGACCCACACCTACTTCCACTCCATCTGGAAGGAGGACATGCACGCCGTCCCGCGTTTTCTGTGGAACGCGAAGATGCGTTTCGGCAAGACCTTCACCGCCTACCAGCTCGCCAAAAAACTCGGGGCGAAGCGCGTGCTCGTCGTCACCTTCAAGCCCGCCGTCGAGGACGCGTGGCAGACCGACCTCGAGTCGCACGCCGACTTCGACGGCTGGCAATACCTGTCGCGCAACTCGGACACTGATCCAACCGAGGTATCCGCGAAGAAGCCGCTGGTCTATTTCGGCTCGTTCCAGGACCTGCTGGGCCGGGACGACGCCGGCAACATCAAGGCCCGCAACGAATGGCTGCACGCCGTGAAGTGGGATCTCGTGGTGTTCGACGAGTATCACTTCGGCGCCTGGCGCGAGACGGCCAAGGAACTGTTCGAGGGCGAGGAAGAGGCGGTCGCCAAAAAGGAGACGAAGCTCGAATACGCCGCCGGGCTGGAGAACGTGAACGAGGACCTCACCGAACTCTCCGCGCGGGAGACGGAGTTCCTGCCGATCACCACCAAGGCCTACCTCTACCTCTCCGGCACGCCGTTCAAGGCGCTGGCCACGGGCGAGTTCATCGAGGAGCAGATCTTCAACTGGACCTACACCGACGAGCAGCGCGCGAAGGAGGAGTTCGCCGCTAGGAATCCCGGCAAGTGGAATCCCTACGGTGCGCTGCCGCAGATGCGGCTGCTCACCTACCAGATGCCGGAGGAGCTGGTGGCGATCGCCAGCGCCGGGGAGTTCGACGAATTTGACCTCAACGCCTTTTTCGAGGCCTCGGGCACGGGCAAGTCCGCCCGCTTCAAGCACGCGAGCGATGTCCAGAAGTGGCTCGATATCATCCGAGGCGGCTACACCCCAAAGTCGGTCGAGCATCTCAAGACCGGCACGCGGCCACCTTTCCCGTATTCGGATGTGCGTCTGTTGCCGTATCTCCAGCATGCGTTCTGGTTCCTCCCCAACGTCGCGGCCTGCCACGCGATGGCGAACCTGCTCGCCGAGAAGCACAACGTCTTCTGGCACGACTACGAGGTGGTCGTCGCCGCCGGCACCTCGGCTGGCATCGGGCTGGAGGCGCTCCCGCCCGTGCGCGAGGCCATCGGCGGCGGGTGGGACACCAAGACCATCACGCTCTCCTGCGGCAAGCTCACCACCGGCATCACCGTGCCGCAGTGGTCGTCCATTCTGATGCTGCGCAACCTGAAGTCGCCCGAGACGTATTTCCAGGCGGCGTTCCGCGTGCAGTCGCCGTGGTCGGTCAAGAACCCCCACGGCGATGACCCGAACGAGGAGGAAATTCTGAAGCCGGCTTGCTTCGTGTTCGACTTCGCGCCGACGCGCGCGCTGCGGCAGCTCTCCGAATACGGGATCGGCCTCTCGCCCAACGAACCCAACCCGGAGAACGCGGTGAAGGACCTCGTGTCGTTTCTGCCCGTGCTGGCCTACGACGGGGCGAACATGACGCAGATCGATGCCGGCGGCATCCTCGACATCGCGATGGCCGGCACCTCGGCCACGCTGCTCGCGCGCAAGTGGGAGAGCGCCCTGCTGGTGAACGTGGACAACGACACCCTGCGCCGCATCCTCGACAACCCGGAGGCGATGGCCGCGGTGGAGCGCATCGAGGGCTGGCGGTCGCTAGGCGACAACATCCTCGAAACCATCATCAACAAGAGCGACGTGGTGAAGGACCTGAAGAACAAGGCGAAGGACCGAGACCTGTCGGCGAAGGAAAAGAAGGAGCTCACCGCCGAGGAGAAGGAGTTCAAATCCAAGAGGAAGCTCGTGCAGGAAAAGCTCATCAAGTTCGCCACGCGCATCCCGGCCTTCATGTATCTGACCGACTTCCGCGAGAACACACTCCAGGACGTGATCACCAAGATCGAGTCGGGGCTGTTTGAGACGGTCACGGGCCTGACGGTGAAGGACTTTCACCTGCTGGTGCGGCTGCGAGTGTTCAACACCGAGCAGATGAACCAGGCCGTGTTCGCGTTCCGTCGCTACGAGGATGCCTCGCTCCGCTACACCGGCATCGAGAGCCACGCGGGGCTGACGCATTACGGGTTATACGATACGGTGGTGGCACGGGAGTGAGGACGTAACGCGGCTACTAGCTTGTCGCTCGGCACCATGTTGTGCGAATGCGCAATATGGTTGAACGAACAGCACCATGCCGAGGGATTCCTCGAGATGGTTCTCAACGAGCGTAACCATTTCGTCGGATTCACCGAAATGGTCAGGACAGAGCGGCTGAAATCGTGAGCGTGAAAAGCCCCGCGGGTGGCGGAGCTTGGTTGGCGCTCGCAGAGCGCGCTGCGGGAAAGGCGAAGGCGGTTGGGGACAACCGCCCCTACCGGTTACGCGGTCGTGGGTTGGTTGGCGTTTTGCGCATACGCCTCAAGCTTGCGCCGTTCCGGCATAAGCTTCCATGCCCACGCAGCTGCACACGAGGTTGCGGTCGCCGTAGACGTTGTCGATGCGGCCGACGGACGGCCAGAACTTCGCGGCGCGCGTCCACTGGTCGGGGAACGCGGCGACTTCGCGCGAATACGGGTGCGCCCACTCCGTGGCCGTTACGACAGCGGCGGTGTGCGGGGCGTGCTTGAGCGGGTTGTCGAGCTTGTCGCTCGCGCCGCTGGCGACGGCCGCCATCTCGCCGTGGATCGAGATGAGCACGTCGCAGAAACGGTCGAGCTCGGTCTTCGTTTCGCTCTCCGTGGGCTCGATCATGAGCGTGCCGGGGACGGGGAACGACATCGTGGGCGCGTGGTAGCCGTAATCCATCAGGCGCTTGGCGACGTCCTCGACTTCGAGGCCGTGTTTCTTCCACGGGCGGAACTCGAGGATGCATTCGTGGGCGACGAGGCCGGAGGCACCCTTGTAGAGCACGGGGAAGCAGGACTCGAGGCGCTTGGCGATGTAGTTGGCGTTGAGCAGCGCGACCTTCGTGGCTTCGGTGAGGCCGTCGGCGCCCATCATGCGGATATACATCCAGGTGATGACGAGGATCGACGCGGAGCCGAACGGCGCCGCGGAGACGGCACCGTTGATTTTCGATTTTGGATTCTCGATTTTCGATTGAAACACATGCCCCGGCAAAAACGGCACGAGGTGCTTGGCGACGCCGATGGGGCCGACGCCGGGGCCGCCGCCGCCGTGCGGGATGCAGAAGGTCTTGTGCAGATTGAGATGGCAGACGTCGGCGCCGATGTGGCCGGGCGAGGTGAGGCCGACCTGGGCGTTCATGTTGGCACCGTCCATGTAAACCTGGCCGCCGGCGGTGTGGACGATCTTGCAGATGTCGCGGATGGCGGCCTCGAACACGCCGTGGGTGGATGGGTAGGTGACCATGAGCGCGGCGAGATTCGCGGCGTGTTGGTCGACCTTCGCCTTGAGGTCGGCGACGTCGATGTTGCCGGCGGAGTCGCAGGCGACGGGGACGACCGTCATGCCGCACATGGCGGCGCTGGCGGGGTTGGTGCCGTGGGCGGAGGTCGGAATCAGGCAGATGTTGCGATGACCTTCGCCGCGCGATTCGTGGTAGGCGCGGATGACGAGGAGGCCGGCGTATTCGCCCTGGGAACCGGCGTTGGGTTGGAGCGAGACGCCCGCGAAGCCGGTGATCTCGCCGAGCCATTTCTCGAGGTCCTTGAAGAGCTTGGCGTAACCCTTCGCCTGATCGACGGGGGCGAAGGGATGCAATGCGCCGAACTCCGGCCAGGTCACGGGAAACATCTCGCTCGTGGCGTTGAGCTTCATCGTGCACGAGCCGAGCGAGATCATCGAGTGGACGAGCGAGAGGTCCTTCGCCTCGAGCCGCTTGATGTAGCGGAGCATCTCGTGCTCGGTGTGGTAGCTGTTGAAGACTTTGGCGGTGAGGAAACTCGAGGTGCGATCGAGCGCGGGCGAGGGGCGAGGGGCGGCGGCCTCGGCGTCGAGGGCGGAAAGCTGCGCGCTCAGATCGGCGCCGAAGAGGGCGGCGAGCGTCTGCACGTCGGCGACGGTCGTGGTCTCGTCGAGCGAGAGGCCGACGGTGGTGGCGTCGACGGGGCGGAGGTTGATCTTCTGCGCGACGGCGGCGGCGTGGACCTTGGCGGCGTCGATGCCGGAGATCGTGAGCGTGTCGAAGACGGGCTCGGCGTTGACGGCGGCGCCGGTGGCCTTGAGCGCGTCGGCGAGCAGGCCGGTGAGGAGGCGGGTGCGTTGCGCGATCTTTTTCAGGCCTTCGGGGCCGTGATAGACGGCATACATCGAGGCCATGACCGCGAGGAGAACCTGCGCGGTGCAGATGTTGGACGTGGCCTTGTCGCGGCGGATGTGTTGCTCGCGGGTGCCGAGGGCGAGGCGGAGGCCGGGGTTGCCCTGCGCGTCCTTGGAAACGCCGACGAGGCGGCCGGGCATCTGGCGCTTGTAGGCGTCCTTGGTGGCGAGGAAGCCGGCGTGCGGGCCGCCGTAGCCCATGGGCACGCCGAAGCGCTGGGCGGAGCCGACGGCGACATCGGCGCCGAACTCGCCCGGGGCCTTCAGGAGCGTGAGCGCGAGGAGATCGGTGGCGACGACGCAGAGCGCGCCGGCGGTGTGGGCTTTTTCGAAGAACGCGGCGAAATCGTGGATGCTGCCGGTGGTGTCGGGGTATTGGACGAGGACGCCGAAGACGTTGCCGGCCGCGAAGTCGAAGCTGCGATGGTCGCCGACGGCGACGGTGACGTTGAGCGGCTTGGCGCGGGTGCGGACGAGGTCGATCGTCTGCGGGTGGCAGCGCTCGGAGACGAAGAAGGTCGAGGCGGCGGCGTTTTCGCCGAGCTTCACGCGGTGGGCGAGCATCATGGCCTCGGCGGCGGCGGTGCCTTCGTCGAGCATGGAGGCGCCAGCGATCTCCATGCCGGTGAGGTCGGTGACGAGCGTCTGGAAATTCAGCAGTGCCTCGAGGCGGCCTTGGGAAATCTCGGCCTGATACGGCGTGTAGGCGGTATACCAGGAGGGGTTTTCGAGGATGTTGCGCTGGATGACGCCCGGCGTGGCGGTGTCGTAGTAGCCCTGGCCGATGAAGGAGCGGAAGACCTTGTTCTTCGCCGCGATGGTGCGGAGCTCGGCGAGCGCGGCGCGTTCGCCGAGGGCGGCGGGGAGGCGGAGCGGGCGCTTGAGGCGGATCTTCGCCGGCACGGCGGCATCGGCGAGGGCGTCGACCGAGTCGAAGCCGACGGTGCGGAGCATTGCGGCGACATCGGCGGCAGGGGAGCCGGTGTGGCGGCGTGCAAAGGTGTCGAGCGGGGCGAGGAGGTCGCGGGACAAGGCCATGCGCGAACCTAGGACCCGGTCGAATGGCCGCGCAACTGAGATTTGGAACCAAGGCGGGCCATTAAGGCGGGTTTTTGCGCGGGAAAGCGGTGCTGCTGTCCTTGCGGCCGGTTTGGCGTTGGGAAAGCCGTAACGCGCTTGCGGCGGGCGCGCGGGCGGCTACCGACGGAGGCGCGCATGAGCCCGCCCGATTTCCGCACGAAACAAGGCCGCGCCGACCATGTGGCGCGGCGGCTGGCGGAGCTTTATCCGGAGACGCCGGTGCCGCTCGATCACCGCGACGCCTACACGCTGCTGATCGCCGTGCTGCTCTCGGCGCAATGCACGGACAAGCGCGTCAACGAAGTCACGCCGCGCCTCTGGGCGGAGGCGGACAACCCGGTGGCGATGGCGCGCGTGCCCGTGGAGCGCATCCGCGAGATCATCCGGCCCTGCGGTTTGTCGCCGCAGAAATCGAAGGCGATCTCCGGGCTGTCGCACCTGTTGCTCGAGCGGCACGGCGGCGCGGTGCCGCGGACGTTCGAGGAGTTGGAGGCGTTGCCGGGCGTCGGGCACAAGACGGCCTCGGTGGTGATGGCGCAGGCGTTCGGCGTGCCGGCCTTCCCGGTCGACACGCACATCCACCGGCTGGCGCAGCGTTGGAAGCTGACGGACGGGCGCAGCGTCGAGCAGACGGAGCGCGACCTGAAGCGCCTCTTCCCGCGCGAGGAGTGGAACCGGCTGCACCTGCGCATCATCTTTTACGGGCGAGAGCATTGCACAGCGCACGGTTGCGACGGCACGGTCTGCGAGTTGTGCCGCACGCTGTTCCCGGCGCGGCGGCGGGGCGTGGTGACGCGCAAGTGAGGCTGCCCCGGCGGCTCCGCCCAACGTAACGCCGCCGGTCCCTCGCGGGCACCGGCGGCGTGCAGTGCGCTGACTACCCCTAATCAGCGGAAATGCATCTCGAGGTCCTTCTCGCTCGGGGCGGCGGCCAGGACGGGCTTGCGCGGCGTGCGGATGGGAGCGGATTCGGTGGCGCGGGTCTTCGGGCCGGTGGCGCGGGCGGGGCGGGCGTCGCCGCCGTCGTCGAGCCTGAGGCCGACGAGGGCCGCGAGGTCGCGGGCGGCGTGGCGCAACTCGGTGGACTGGGCGTTGAGCTCCTCGGAGGCGCTGGCGGATTCCTCGGCGCTGGCGGCGTTGGTCTGGGTGACCTTGTCCATCTGGCTGACGGCGGTGTTCACCTGCTCGATGCCGTTGCTCTGTTCGCGCGAGGCGTTGGCGACTTCGGCGACGAGGCGGTCGACTTCGCGGGATTTGACGACGATCTCCTGGAGGCTGGAGGCGACGCTGACGCTGAGCGTGACGCCTTCCTCGCTGCGGCGGGCGGCGTCGGAAATCTTGTCGGTGGTCTCGCGGGCGGCGACGGCGCAGCGTTGGGCGAGGGAGCGGACTTCGTCGGCGACGACGGCGAACCCGGCGCCGGCCTCGCCGGCGCGGGCGGCCTCGACGGCGGCGTTGAGGGCGAGGATGTTGGTCTGGAAGGCGATCTCGTCGATGGTCTTGATGATCTTCGAAATGTCGCTGGACGACTCGCGGATGCCGGTCATGGCGGCTTCCATCTTGCGCATCTCGTCGGCGCCGTGCTCGGCGGAGGAGCGGGCGGCGTCGGCGGAGAGCTTGGCGGAGGCGGCGTTCTCGGCGTTGTGCTTGGTGGTGCTGGCGAGTTCCTCGAGGGAGGAGCTGATCTCCTCGAGGGAGGCGGCCTGCTCGCTCGCGCCCTCGGCGAGGCTCTGGCTGGTGGCGGAGACCTGGCCGGAGGCGGCGGCGATCTGCACGGCGCCCTGGGTGAGGGTGCCGGAGGTGTCGCGCAGCGTGCGGTTGAGGCGGAGGATGATCAGCAGGCTCACGACGACACCGGCGCACACAGCGGTGAGGATGCCGCCGAGCACGATCGTCGTGGCGCGGGAGAGGGAGGAGGCGCTGCCGGTGGCGACGTCGGAAGTGCGCTCGATGGAGCGCTGGAGCACGCCGGTGACGACGTGGTCGAAGGCGTCGGCTGCCTTGGCGCGTTGCGCGGCGATCTGGGTTGCGGTGCGCATGCTCTGGATGATGCCGGCGACTTCCGCGTGATAGGCCTTGGCGGCTTGGTCGACCAGGGTGAGCTGGCGGAGGTTGGCCTCCTGGCGGGTGGTCGAGCGGAGCTCGGCGAGCGACCGTTCGATGAGCGCGAATTCGCTCTCGGCCTGCTCAATCCATTGCGCTTCGCGCGTGGATTGAGATTTGAAGTTGGCGATACGGATGGCGTTGCCCGCGTCGATGATGTGATTGGCCACGGCGACTTTGCGGCGGCGCTCCTCGAGCTTCTCAGGCGCGGTGCCGGCGGCGATCTCGTCGGCGAGAGCCTTGTCCTGTGAATCGATGTAGTCGGTGATGGCTTGGATGAAGGTGCCGGCGTTCTTGTCCAAGGCCTGCCGGATCTTCTCGAGCTCGGTGAGGTTGGTGCGGGTCGCCTCGAAACCCCGGCGGTAATCGGCGAGCGCGGCATCGGCGGCTTGGATGCCTTCGCCGAGGGCGACGAGGGAGGGTTGCGCGGCGAAGAGCTGGCGGCAGGCGTCGAGCGCGCGGTCGACTTCCTTGAGGTGCTGCTCGGCGAGTTCCAGTTGTTGTTTGTCGCCCGTGAAACCGAAGGTGCGGACGGCGAGCTGCGTCTGCGCCGAGGCTTCGCTGAGGGTGGAGGTGACATTCGCCTGCGGGACGACCGCGGAGGCGAGAAAGGAGGCGCCGGTGGCGGCGCGCTTCATCTGCCAGGCCGCGATACCGCCGATGACGGAGGTGAGGATAAGGAGGAGCGCAAAGCCCAAGCTGATACGCTGGGAGACAGTCAGGGTTTTCATGGGTAGAGGTAGCTGCCTTGGACTCATCGGCGCAAAGGCCGGGCGGGTTGACAAAACGAGTGCGATAATAAGCCGGTCCAATCGGCCCCTTAAAGTCCGGGCCCCGGACCCGGCGCAGATATTGCGCAAGGCCGGCTTATGACCGGCGCACGATGCGGCTCGGTGCGCGTGCGATCCGCGCGCAAGTCCGGCGATGTTCCCGGCAAGGCATGCGCAGAGCCGGCGCGGAAAAAAAGCGATGATGGGGACGACACCCATGCCCCGCTTCGTTTTCTCCGCCCCTTGGCGCATCACGTTGTCGTATGCGCTCGCCGCCTTGGTCTGCCTTTTCGCGGCCGAAACACTCGCCGACCTGAGTCTGGATGGCTCGATGGATCTGTGGGGTCACTTGCTGGTGAAGGCGGCGCTCTTCGTCGTGGTGACGGCGGGGGTCGTGCACCTGGTCGCGGAGCGAGTCTTCCGGGCCTTCGCCCTGCGCGACCGGGCGTGGCGCGAGCAGGAGACCCGCTGGCGGCAGGCGCTGGAAGCGGCCGGCGACGGCATGTGGGAGGTCACGCTGCCCGGTTGGAAGACCACCTTGTCGACCGAGTGGCTGGCCCGGCTCGGCTACGAACCCCGGGATTTCGGCGGCAGGTGGGAGGATTGGCTCGCGTGGGTGCACCCCGACGATCGCGCGCAGCTGCGCGGCGAGGTCGAACGCTTCGCGCGGGAGCCGGCGATGCGCTACAGCTGCGAATTGCGTGTGCGGACGAAGGCGGGCGGCTACCGCTGGCTGCTGAGCCGCGGCCGCGTTGTGGCGGTGGACGGGAAGGGGCGGCCCACCCGGCTCATCGGCACGCACACCGACATCACCGTCTCCCGGCAGGCGGCGCAGGAGGTGGCGGAGGCGGCGCAACGTTACCGCGATCTCTTCGATGCGAATCCCAACCCGATGTGGATCTACGATCTGGAGACGTTGCAGATCATGGCCGTGAACGAGTCGGCCGTGCAGCGCTACGGCTACTCCCGCGAGCAGTTCCTCACCCTGACCATCCTCGACCTGCGCACGCCCGAGGAGGCGGCTCGTCTCCGCGAGACGTTGCTCCATGAGCAGGGCATCCAGACCGGTCACATCTGGGAACATCGTGTTGCGGATGGCTCCCGGCTCATCGTGGAGATCACCTCGCAGCCGCTGACGTGGGCCGGCCGCCGCGCGCGTGTCGTGCAGGCGCGCGATGTGACCGAGCAGACGGAGAGCCGGCGCGCGCTGGAGGAGAGCCGGCAGCGTTTCAGCGCGATCTTCCACGGGGCGAACGATGCCATCTTCCTGATCGATGCGCAGGCCCGCATCACCGATTGCAACCAGCGGGCGCTGGAGATTTTCGGCGGCACGGCGCTGGATATCATCGGGCGCTGGGTGGTGGATTTTTTCCCGTCCCATCAGCCCGACGGCAGCGAGTCCCGGCCGCGCGCACGCGCGGTGATCCAGGAGGTGGCGGCGCGGCCCGTGGGGCCGTTGGAGTGGACGCTGTTGCGTTGCGATGGCACGTCCTTCGTCAGCGAAGTGACCGTCAGCGCGCTCAAGGCCCCGCATGAGGACGGCTACATCATCGTGGTGCGCGACGTGACGGAGCGGAAGCGCCTGCACGAGCGCCTGCAGCTGCTGAACGCGGCGTTGCACGCCACGGCGGACGGGTGGGTGATCACCGATGCGCAGGGCGCGATCGAGTGGGTGAACCCCGGCTTCTCGCGCATGACCGGCTACGAGCCGGACGAGGTGATCGGGCGCAATCCGCGCCTGCTCCGCTCCGGGCGGCAGGACGGGCGCTTCTATGCCCGCATGTGGGAGACGATCCTGCGCGGCGAGGTCTGGCGCGGCGAGTTGCAGAACCGCCGCAAGGACGGCACGCTCTACGACGAGCGGATGACCGTGGCGCCGGTGCGCGACGCGAGCGGCCGGATCTCGCACTTCGTCTCGACCAAGCAGGAGATCACCGCGGAGCGTCAGCTTGAGCAGCAGCTTTCCCGCGCCCAACGGCTGGAGAGCATCGGCATGCTCGCCAGCGGCATCGCGCACGATCTGAACAACGTGCTCACGCCCATCCTGCTCTGCGTGGAGTTCCTCAAGGCGGAGTTCCCGGGCGAGGAGGCGGGGGCGAAGCTGAAGCTCGTCGAGCAGGCGGCCAAGCGCGGCGCGGGCATCGTCCGGCAGGTGCTCACCTTCGCCCGCGGCGTGGAGGGCGAGCACAGCACGCTCCAGCCCAGCCTCGTGCTCAAGGAGGTCGGCCAGCTCGCGCGCGAGACCCTGCCGCGCAACATCGCGGTGCGCATCGAGGGCACGGACGAGGATGGCTGGTTGGTCGAGGGCGACATCACGCAGCTGCACCAGGCCTTGCTCAACCTCGTGGTCAATGCGCGCGACGCGATGCCCGAGGGCGGTCGGCTGACCTTGCGCCGGCGCGAAGTGCTGCTCGACGAGGATCGGGCGCGCCGCAACGCGCTCCCGCCGGGCCGTTACGTGGAGTTGAGTGTCGTCGACACCGGCGTCGGCATCCCCGCGCAGTTGCTCGACCGCATCTTCGATCCCTTCTTCAGCACGAAGCCGCGCGGGCAGGGCACGGGGCTCGGCTTGTCGGCGGTTTACGGCATCGTGCGCGGTCACGGCGGCGCTGTGGAGGTGCAATCGCATCTGGGCGTTGGCACCGAGTTCGCACTGCTCTTGCCCGCCCTCGAACAGCATCAGCCGTCGGCGGTCGCGGTATCCGAGGAGAGGGAACTCAGCGGCGACAGCCGCCTCGTGTTGATCGTGGACGACGAGCCGGCGATCCGCGAGGCGCTGAGCCAGCTCCTGCATCGCCGCGGCTTCGTCACCGTGCAGGCGGAGGACGGGCTGGAGGCCTTGTCGTTGTTTCGTTTGCGGCCGGTGTCCGCTTGGGCGCTGGCGATCACGGACATGATGATGCCGCGGATGGATGGTGCGGCGTTGGCGCAGGAGTTGAAACGCATGGCGCCCGATCTGCCGGTGGTGGGGATGTCGGGCATGCTGTCCGAGGTGATCCCGGCCGGCGCCGCGCGGCCGTCGCAGGAACTGCAGGTCTTCGACAAGAAGTTGCCCAAGCCCTTCCACGAGGCGGAGCTGGTGCGGATATTGGCTCCGTTGCTGGTGCGGGGCGTGCCGGGCGACGCCTGAGCCGGACTCAGGCAGTTGGACGCGATTTCCGACTGATGAGCTCCTGAGCATGGGGTGGTCGCCGCTGTCCCAGCGGCGACAGGCGTCGGTCGGGACACCGACGCCCACCTCCTGCATGATCCCGGCTGAGCGGCGGGGCCGGGCAGGCAGCACAAAAGCCGACCGCAGACCCGCAAGGCGTGCGCAGCCCCGGGGCACACGGTCGGGCATGATGGTGCGTGCCCGTCACCCGGGCTCGATCCGTGAACCCATCCGCGTCACCTTCCCGCCGCTCGCTGCGCTGGCGGCTCGTCTTGCTGCTGATTGCCGTGATGGGAGTGGTGGCGGCAGGCATCGTGTTCTTCCACCTGTCCGCCCGGCAGCGCATGCGTCAGCAGGTCTGGAGAAACCTGGAGACGATCGCCGACCTGAAGGAGGCGCAGATCATGCGCTGGCGGATCGAGCGACTGGATGACGGGCGGGTGCTTTCCCTCTCGAACAATGCCGCGCGGCAGGTCGCGGCCCTGCTCGCACATCCGCGAGACGCCGCCAGCGAGGCGAGTGTCCGCGAGTGGCTCGAGCTGATGATGGGCGACCGCTACGTGGGGGCTGCGATCATCGATCGCGACCTGCAGCTGCGGATCGGCATCGGGCTGGAGGAGTCTCAGCTGCCCCCGCGACTCGCGGACAACATCCGGCGGGCGTTGGGCACGCGGGAAGTGATGCTCACGCCTCTTCATCAAACGGAGTGGGTCCCGACGCCGCACCTGGAACTATTGGTGCCCATTTTTTCGCCGCGTCCGGCCGGGCGGGCGACGGTGTCCCCCGAAGAGGCGCCGCTGGCCGTCGTGGTGTTGCGCATCGATCCGTCCCAAGTGCTGCTTCCGATCGTGGCGCACTGGCCCAAGGCGAGCGACACGGGCGAGACCCTGCTGGTGCAGGTCGAGGAGGGGGAGGTGGTTTTCCTGAACCGATTGCGGCACGAGCCGTCGGGGCCGTTGAGTCATCGGGTGTCGATCGAGGTGGACATCCCTGCGGCGCGGGCGGCGCGGGGCGAGACGGGCGTGTGTGCCAGCCTCGATTATCGCGGCGAGCCCGTGCTGGCTGCCTTGAGGAAGATCCCGGAGTCTCCGTGGTGCCTGGTGGTGAAGATCGACGAGGCCGAGGCCTACGCGCCGGTGGTGTTGCAGACGTGGATCGTGGCCGGCGGCATCTTCCTGTTGCTGCTGGTGATCGGAGGCGGCGTCGCTTTCTACTGGCAGGTGCGGCACGAGCACGTGCTGCAGGATGCGCTCGCGATCGAGCGCGAGAACCGCCGCCTGGCCGAGCACCTCGCGTTGCTGACGCGCCACGCCAACGACATCGTGCTGCTCCTCGACGAGACGGGACGCGTCATCGAGGCGAACGAGCGCGCCCTCGCGACCTACGGCTATTCGCTGGCCGAGCTCCAGCAGCTGCCGCCGGGCGGCCTGCGCGCAGAAGGGCGCGAGGAGACCGCGGAGGATCTCGAGCGCCTCAATTCGCTCGGCGGCGCGGTATTCGAGACCACGCACCGGCGGCGCGACGGCACGACCTTCCCCGTGGAGATCAGCGGTCGGGCGGTGGATCTCGACGGCCGGCGCATGGTGCTCGGCATCTACCGCGACATCACGGAGCGCAAGCGCACCGAGGGCATCCTGCGCGAGAGCGAGGCGCGTTACCGCAGCCTGTTCGAGAACAACTACGCGGTCATGCTGCTGGTCGATCCCGTGGCCGGTGTCATCGTCGACGGCAACAAGGCCGCGTGCGATTTCTACGGCTGGACGCGCGCCCAGCTCCAGGGGCGCAAGATCTCCGACGTGAACACGCTGCCACCCGAGGAGATCGGTCGCGCGCTCGAGTTCGCGCAGCGGCAGCAGCGCAGCTCGTTCCAGTTCGTGCACCGACTGGCCGACGGCAGCACGCGCGACGTGGAGCTGTTCAGCGGGCCCATCGTGGTGGAGGGGCGCCCGTTGCTCTACTCGATCGTGCACGACATTTCCGAGCGGCGGCGCATCGAGCAGGCGCTGCGTGTGAGCGAGCGGCGCTGGCAGTTTGCCCTCGAAGGCTCGGGCGACGGAGTGTGGGAGACCAATCTCGAGACCGGCGAGTCGTTCTACTCGTCCCGGTGGAAGGCCATGCTCGGCTACGCCGACGACGAGATCGGAGCCACGCAGGAGGTCTGGTGGAACCTGGTGCATCCGGAGGATCGGCCGCGGGTGCGGCAGGAGATGGATCGCTATCTGGCCGCGCGCGAAGGGCTCTACACCTGCGAATACCGGATGCAGGCGAAGGGCGGCCACTACCGCTGGATCCTCGCCCGCGGCAGCACGCTCGAAGATGGCCGGCGCATCATCGGCACGCACACCGACATCACCGCGCGGAAGGAGGCCGAGCAGCAGGTGGCGGACGCGCTGGCGTTGTTCCAGACGGTGTTCGATTCCTCCCCGATCGGCATGGCCATCCTGCTGGAAAGCGGGCCGGTGGTGAACGTCAATGCCGCCCTCGCGAGAATGGTCGGCGCTACGGAGGGTGAGCTGCGCCGGTTGAATTTTCGCGAATTGGATTCGTGGCGCCGCCACGGCATGCTGCAGTGCGCCGAGCAGGCGCTGGCCTCGGGCAAGGAGGTGCGGCACGAAGGCGAAGTGGTGACGCCCGCGGGCGGGCGGCTGTTCCTCGAGATGAGTTTCGTGCCCTTCCGCTTCCAAAGCGAGACGCGGTTGCTGGGGCTGTTCCGCGACGCCACGCAGCGCCGGCAGGCCCTGCTCGCCCTGCGCGAGAGCGAGCAGCGCTGGCAATTCGCCCTCGAGGGTGCGGGGCAGGGCGTGTGGGACTGGAACGTGGAGACGGGCGACGCGTTTTTCTCCGCCCAGTTGGCGGGCCTCTTCGGCTACTCGCCCTCCGAGATCGCCGGGCGCATCGAAGAGTGGGAGATGCGCGTCCATCCCGACGATCAGGCTGCTGTGCGGGAGCGGCTCGCGGCGTGTCTCGCCGGCGGCATGCCGCACCTGGAAGTCGAGCACCGCGTGCGCGGCAAGGATGGCAATTATCGTTGGATCCTGAGTCGCGGCATGGTCGTGACCAGCAGCGCCGACGGCCGGCCGAGCCGGATCATCGGCACCTTCTCCGACCTCACGGCGCAAAAAGAGGCCGAGCGCGAACGGCGCGACTTGTTGGAGCGGCTCACACGCATCGCCGACAACATCCCCGGCGTGATCTACCAATACCGGCTGCGGCCGGACGGCACCTCCCATTTCCCCTACGCCAGCGTCGGCCTCCGCGACATCTACGGCCTCTCGCCCGAGGAGGTGCAGACGGATGCCAGCGGGGTCTTCGCCGTGCTCCATCCCGACGACCGGGCGCGCGTGGCGGCGTCGATCGAGGACTCCGCGCGCACCTTGACCGCATGGAGCGACACCTACCGTGTCAACCTGTCCGCCGGGAAGACGATCTGGGTGCGCGGCCAGAGTTCACCCCAGAAACTCGAGGACGGGAGCATCCTCTGGCATGGCTACATCCACGACGTCACCGACCGGATGCGCGCCGAGGATGATTATGAAATGCTCTTCCGCTCGATGCTGGAGGGCTTCGCGCTGCACGAGATGATCTACGATGCCGAGGGCCGGCCGGTGGATTACCGTTTTCTCCGCGTGAATCCCGCCTTCGAGCGCATGACCGGGTTGCGGGCACAGGAGGTGGTCGGGCGCACCGCGCGGGAGGTGATGCCGACGCTGAGCCAGGAATGGATCGACCGCTACGGCACCGTCGCCAAGACGGGCGAGCCGGCCTTCTTCACCAACTACGCCGAGCATCTCGGCCGCCACTTCGAGGTCGCCGCCTTCCGGCCCGAGGAGAATCACTTCGCCTGCATCTTCACGGACGTGACCGAGCGCCACAAAGCCTCGGAGCGCATGGCGCTGCTCGACACCGCGCTGCAGGCCATGCCCGCCGGCATCGTCATCACGGACAAGGACGGCCACATCCAGTGGGCGAACCACGGCTTCACCCAGCTGACCGGTTACGGGCTCGACGAGGCGGTCGGCGGGAAACCGAACCTGCTGAAATCCGGGCGTCATGCGGTCGATTTTTACGCCCGGCTCTGGGATACGATCCTGAAAGGCCAAGTTTGGAGCGGCGAACTCGTCAACCGGCGCAAGGACGGCACCGAATACACCGAGCGCATGGTCATCGCCCCGGTCTCGCACGAGAAGACGGGCATCACACACTTCATCGCGGTCAAGCAGGACATCACCGAGCAGAAACAGATGGAGCGGCAACTCCTTCGCTCCCAGCGCATGGAGGGCATCGGCCTGCTCGCCGGCGGCATCGCGCACGACCTGAACAACGTGCTCGCCCCGATCCTGCTCAGCGCGGAGCTGCTCCGCGCCACCGTCGAGCAACCGGCGTTGCGCCGCAGCCTCGACGTGATCGAGGCCGCCGCGCGCCGCGGCGCCGGAGTGGTGCGGCAGGTGCTGACCTTCGCCCGCGGCATTGATGGCGAGCGGGCTCCCCTGCGGCTGCGCGACGTCGTGCGCGAGCTTGTGATGATCATCGAGGAGACCTTCCCGCGCGACATCGAGATCCGCCGCGTGGCCGGCGAACGCGTCTCGCTCGTGCTCGGCGACACCACGCAACTGCACCAAGTCTTGCTGAACCTGGCGGTCAACGCCCGCGATGCCATGCCCAACGGCGGCCAGCTCACCTTCGAGGTGAAGGCCGTGGATGTTCCCCGGGGCCGGTCGAGCCTCATGGGGGAGGTCAAGTCCGGGCGTTACGTGATGCTGTCCGTGCGCGACACGGGCGAGGGCATGTCGCCGGAGGTGCGCGACCGTCTCTTCGAGCCGTTCTTCACCACCAAGCCGCGCGGCAAGGGCACCGGCCTCGGCCTCGCGACGGTCCTCGGCATCGTGCGCAGCCACGGAGGATTCGTCGAAGTCGACTCCGCCGTGGGCGTGGGTTCGGACTTCCGTGTTTATTTGCCGGCGATCGACGAGGAAGAGACCGACGTCCCCGCACTGTCCGCGCCAGCGGCCTTGGCGGGCGAGGGGCGCACGGTGCTGGTCTGCGACGATGAGGCGCCGATCCGCGAGCTGGCCGCACTGATGTTGCGCCAACGGGGCTTCCTGGTGTTGGAGGCGACCAACGGGCAGGAGGCGCTGGCGACGTATTTGCAGCACGAAGGCCAGATTCACGCCGTGGTCATCGACATCATGATGCCGTTGATGACGGGAGACCGGGCCGCCGCTGAGATGCTGCGCCGCGAGCCGGGACTGCCCGTGCTCTTCATGTCCGGGCTGATGGAGCAGGACGCCGTCCAAGCCGCGTTGCACAACCTGAGCCCGCACAAGGTTTCGTTGCTGCGGAAACCCTTCACCGTCTCGGACTTTTTCCAGACCATCGGCGAGTTGCTCAAGGGCCGGTCGGTCTGAGCGATCCGCATCGCCGTGGCGCAGCGTGTCGCGAGGGAAGCCGCCGTCCCGTCCCGGTCGCGGAGTGCGCGGGCGGAGCGCGCCAGCCACGGGATAAATGGGGTGAAAACGGGCTGAAAAGAAAGGATTTGATTTCGGGGGGCGCGTTCGCAACCGTCGCCGCTCGCCTGTTTTCTTTGGACGCCTAGCTCAGTTGGTTAGAGCACCTGCTTCACACGCAGGGGGTCACTGGTTCGAGTCCAGTGGCGTCCACCATCCGGCACCTTCGAGGCGAAGCCTACGTTGGGCAAACGGACACCCTACCAAGGGCGCATGGGGAGCCGCGGGCGGTGGTGATAGACTGGCCGGATGTCACTCCGTGTCCTCCTGCCCTTTTGCGCCTTGGCCTGCGGCTTGTCGGCTGCGTCGGTCGAACTCGTGTTGCAGCAAGGTCTCGCCGGCTACGCGGGCGTTGCCGACACCTTCGTGAGCAAGGCGACCTGGGCCACGCCACCGCAGGCGACGCTCAACCACGGGCAGAGCGCGGCGCTTTTCCTGAGCCGCGATGGTGGTGACAACCTGCTTCTGCGCTTCGATCTCGGCGCCATCCCCGCGCACAGCACGATCGTCTCGGCGACGCTCGAGCTCCACCACACCACGCCCAATCCGCAGGGCCTCGCCCGTTCGCTGGAGGCCTATCGCGTGCTGACGCCGTGGACGGAGGGCAACCAGAACGGCGCGGCGATCGATGCCGCCGGCCGCGTCGGTGCGACGGGGCAGTTCGCGACGCAGTATTTCGCCGGCGAAGGCACCTCGGTGCCGTGGGGCGCGGTCGGCATGGCCGCGGGCGTGGATTACGCGATGCCCGGCGCGGCGAAGACCGATGTCGCCCTGACCGGCTGGCATGCGTGGGACATCACCGCGCTCGTCGCGGCCTGGGTGCGCGGCACGGCGCCGAACCACGGCGTCATGCTCCGCGACCTCACAGGTTATCAGGTCAACAACCCCGATCAGCGCACGTTCCACTCAAGCCAGTATGCCGGGGATGCCGCGTTGCGTCCGCGCCTCGTCATCGTGCACAATCCCGACACGCCGCGGGCCGAGGCGGGTGCGGATGTGGCGCGCTACGACTGGGTGCCCGGCCAGACGCTCGCGCTCGATGGCATCGCGAGCGGCGACCATCCCGGCGGCAACAGCGCGGCGCTCACTTACGCGTGGCGCATCGTGCGCGCGGCCTACGGTTCCGCGTTTGCGTCCGGCGCGCTGGTCGCCACGGAGGCGGGCGCGACGTTTGCGCCGGATGTGGCGGGCGATTGGGAGTTCGAGCTCACGGTCACGAACGGGCAGGCCGAATCCGCCACGGACCGCGTGCGGGCGCGGCTCTGGAACGTGGCCACGGGCCGCCCGCGCCTTTATCTGACGCCGCAGAAGCTCGCCGCGTTGCAGGCGCGCGCCGCCGCGAACGACCCGCGCTGGCAGCTCGTGTTGAACAACGCCAACACCAGCGGCGGCGAGATGCGCAACAAGGCGCTCGCCTACCTCGTCACCGGCCAGGCGCATTACGCCGACCAGGCCATCGCCGCCGCGCTCGTCCGGCTCGCGGACACGAACAACAACAGCACGAAGGCCGCCGATCTGGCGCTGATCTACGATTGGTGCCACCCGCGGCTCACGCCGGAGCAACGCGCGCAATTCATCGCGTGGTTCGAGGCGTGGATCGCGGTGCCGGAAAAGCTCTACGACTTGCCCGGCTGGGGCAATTACTGGCCGCGCTGGTCGCTTTCGTGGGCGCTCACCGGTCTCGCGCTGTGGGGCGATTCGCCCGCGGCGCTGGCGGCGATGACGAAGTTCCGCGACGACCGCTGGGTGGCGATCGACGCGCCCTTGCACGACCGCATCGCCGCCGGCGGCAACTGGCCGGAGGGCACGATCTACGACTGGATCGCGAATTATCCGAAGGTGCTCTCCCTGGCGGCTTGGAAGCACGCCACCGGCGAGGACCTGTTCCGCAGCACGCCGTGGTTCCGCGAGCGCTTCGGCACGCTGCTCATGCAGACGTGGCCCGGCATCGCCTACGAATACGGCCGGCCGTATCGCATCTATCCGTCGATCGGCGATGCGGAGCGCTTCCGCCACAGCATCCAGAACTACGCGCGCGTCATCGGCCTCGTGCTCGGCGAGCAGTTCCCCGATGCGCCGCACGCCGCCGAGTTGCAGGCGACGCTCGCCGCGCTGCCGGCGAACACCGTGCTCAACTTCGTCGCGGCGGATGAGTTCATTTGGTTCGACGCGGCGCGGCCGGCCGCGGCTCCGGTCACGCGCACCGTGCACGCGGCGGGCACCGGCACGGTCTTCCTCCGCTCCGGCTGGCCTCGCGGCGCCCTCGACGACGAGGCTGGCACCACGCACCTGCTGTTCCAGTCGGGCGACCACTTCTCGTATCACCAGCACTTCGACCAGAACAGTTTCACGCTCTGGAAGGGTGGGGACCTGCTCATCGACAGCGGCGTCTACAGCGGCGAGGGCCTCTCGTTCCACGACGTCGACTACTACGTGCGCACCATCGCGCACAACACCCTCGTCGTCTACAATCCGACCGAGGATTTTTCCTCCGCGCGCCCGGATGCCGTTCTCAACGACGGCGGGCAGCGCACGTTCGCGCCGGCCAGCCGCTCGCCGACGACGATCGATTACTACGAGGCCAACTACCAGGCCTACCGGCGCGGTCGCATCACGCGTTTTGCGGACACGCCCGAGTTCACCTACGCCGTGGGCGATGCCACGCGTGCCTACAACAGCACGCTCTACCACCAGGCGCAGGACACGCTGCTCGCGGGCAACACGGCGAAGGTGACACGCTTCGTGCGCGAATTCCTCTACCTGCGCGATCCCGACCAGCCTGGCGCCTCGACCGACGAGAAAATCGTCATCGTCGACCGCGTCGGCGTCACGCAGCCGCAGTTCAGCGGCGCGAACACGAAGCTCCTTTTCCACACGCTCAACGAGCCCACGGTCGCCGGCGCCGGCGCCGGCGCGGCACTCAGTCCCGGTGAGACGCTCTACGCCAACGGCAGCGTGGCGGAGGCGAGCGCGGGCACGGGGCATCTCGTCTTCCAATTCCTCCATCCGCAGCAGCGCAACGTGCGCAAGGTCGGCGGGCGCGGCCAGAAGAGCCATTGGGTCTTCGGCACGAACGTCGATTGGCACTGGAGCCCCGACGAGCCGCAGCCGCGGCCGACCGGCGATTTCGATCCGCAACCCTACGGCGAATGGCGGCTGGAACTCGAACCCGCCGACGAGGCGCTCGACCACGTGTTCGTGACCGTGTTGCACCCGCGCTTGCAGACGGATCCCGCCGTGCAACTGGCGACCGCGGTCGAAGGGCTCGGTGTCATCGGGGCGCGCATCCCGCGGATGTTGCGCGACGAGATCGTGCTTTTTTCCGCCGCCGCCGATGGCGCTGCCCCGGCGGGCCCGATCGCCTTCCCGCTCGATCGCATGCGGGGGGCAAAGCTGCGGCTTTTCAACCTGACGGCCGGAGCGCGCTATCATCTCGACGTGGTCGATGGCACGGCGGTGCTCACGCCGGCGCAGGAGGGCGGGTATCTCGTGGATGCGCAGGGCGTGCTCACGGTGGATGCGCCGGCCGCGTCGCGACTCGACCTCACCGACCTTGCGTTGACACCGGATGGACGCATGCAATTCGCCGTCACGGGCACGGCGGGCCTGGCCTACGCGCTCGAACGCTCGAGCGATCTGGTGACATGGGAGACGGTCGCCACCGGCACGGTGGGCGCCGGCGGGGAAACCTATACGGAGCCGGCGATCCCGCCCGGCGACCGGCGTTTCTACCGGGCGCGCTCGCTTGCCGGGACACCTTGAGCGCAAGCGCGCCGGTTTAGTGAGGCGCAGCCGGACTGCGCTGCGGTTGACTCGCTGCGCGCGCTGGGCGAAATTGGCGTCGCGGCGGGATTGCCCGGCGACGCTTCGGAGGACGGGGCGTCGCGGTCCGCGATCGTGGATTCTACGCAAGGAATGAGGGAAAAGGCCTTGACAATGCTAAAACCATTTAGCTTTAACCATCGCGCTGTTGTTTCGACTGCTTTCCGCCCCCTTCACTTCATGCACACCCCGACCCGTTCCGCCCTCCGGCGTTGCTGCCGGTTCTCCACCCTCTGTGTAGCCTTGGCGCTCCTGGCACCGGCCTTGTTCGCGCAATCGACCGCCGCCGCACCGGCGGAAGGCACGATCAGCGGCTTGTTGATCAATCGCTTCACGGGCGAGGTCCTGGCCGGCGCCCGGGTCCGGCTGGAAGGCACCAACCAGCAGGTCGTCACCGATGAACTCGGTCGCTTCCAACTCACCAACGTCCCGTCGGGCACCCAGAACCTGACCTCCACTTACACCGGCTTGCAGACCGACTCCGAAACCGTCGAGGTCAAGCCGGGCGAGACCACGATCGTCCGCATCGAATTGGACAGCGAAGTGGTCGAGCTGGCTGAGTTCACCGTCGTCTCCGAGCGCGAGGGCAACGCCGCCGCAATCCAATCCCAAAAGAACGCGCAGAACGTGAAGAACGTGCTCGCGCTCGACGCGCTGGGCATCCTCCCGAACGACAACGCCGGCGAGCTGCTCGTGCGCATGCCGGGCGTTGCCCCGCGCCTCGATGAAGAGGGCAGCGTCACGGGCGTCTCCATCCGCGGCTTCCAGCCGGGCAGCAACAACGTCGCCATCGACGGCGACAAGATGTCGAGCTCCGGCGGCCTGAACCGCGATTTCCGCATGAACTCCATCTCCGGCGCGCTCTTCGAGGAGATCGAAGTCACCAAGGCGCAGACGCCCGACATGGACGCCGAAGGTCTCGGCGGCGCCGTGAACTTCAAGTCCCGCAGCCCGCTGCGCATGAAGGAGGATCACCGTTTCGACTTCCGCGTCAGCGGCAAGTGGACGCCCGATTTCGTCGACCGCACGCCGATGGCCGAGAAACACCCGCTCCATCCCTTGCTCAACCTCGGTTACCAAGGCGTCTACAGCGTCCTCGGCGGCCACCGCAACCTCGGCGTCTCCCTCAAGGGCTTCTACAGCGAGAACGCCAACAGCGCCTACTCGATCCAGAACCTCTATTCCTACGCCTCCTCCACTGCGGCGCTTCCCAACCAGGGCAACACCAACCGCCCCTTCTACTGGCAGAACACCTACCCGTATGAGGTCAAGATGCGCGACCTCTACAACAACCGTGTCCAGACCTCTGCCAATCTCCGCCTCGAGTTCAAGGTCTCCGACGACACCCGCTTCTGGCTGACCGGCATCGTCAACGACGCCATCGAGAACGGCCAATACATCTACCAGCAGCGCTTCTTCTTCTCGCGCCAGACGGAGACCTACAACCCCGACGGCACCATCCTGAGCTACGGCACGCGCCTCGCCAACGGCGTCCCGTTCTCGCCGAGCTTCGTCCAGCTGCGCAGCGGCGGCCGGAGCCAGCTCAACTCCACGATCAACACCTTCGACCAACGCGACCGTCGCCTCCAATTCGGCGGCGAGCACCGCGCGGGCGACCTGATGATCACCGGCGGCCTCAACCTCTCGCAGACGAAGGTGAACATGGACGACACGCCCGAGACCGGCACCGGCGGCGCCTACACCGAGCTGAAGACCGCCGGCAGCACCAGCAGCACCACCGGCACCGCCTTCACCTACGACGGCACCGTCGATCCCACGATGCCGACCATCACCCAGACGCAGGGCGCCTCGATGCTCGATCTGGTCAACTACGGCGGCGCTTCGGGCTCCAGCAACAGCAACCTCGACTCGCGCCTGCACTACCGCTCCCGCCAGCGCATCCGCGACACCAAGATCGCCAGCGGCAACCTCGATCTCGCCCGCTCGCTCGACACCACCGTCCCCGTCCAGCTCAAGGCCGGCGTCAACATCCGCAAGCAGCAGGTCGATGCCATCTTCAACGAGCGCGACTACTACTACACCAAGACCGACGTCACGAAGTTCCAGGACATCGGCCGCCAGACCTACTGGGGCACGCAGCGCCAGCAGTATCCCATGCTCTCCGTGCCGCTCATCACCGCCGACATCCTGGCCAATCCCGCCGACTGGGGCACGGACTTGGATTACAACTACGACGCCACCTACAACGGCACCAAGATCGTCAAGGAGCGCGTCGATGCCGGCTACCTCCAGGCGACCTTCGTCTTCGGCAAGCTGCAGGCCCTCGGCGGCGTCCGCGTCGAGCGCACCCGCACCAACGCCTTCGGTTACGAGCAGAACGTCCTCGCGCCCGATCTGTCGTATTCTACGGATCTCGCCGCGCTCGAGGCCAAATACAACCGTCCGACCCGCTACTCGCGCAGCTACACGGACTATTTCCCCGGCCTGCACCTCAAGTATGAGCCGCTCGACCGCCTCATCTTCCGCGCCAGCTACTCGACCAGCATGGGTCGGCCGAACCTCACCGACATCGCCCCCGGCCGCGACTCCGGTGCGAGCTCGGATGGCACTTACTTCTCCTTCGTCACGCTCAACAATCCGGACCTGAAGGCCCAATACAGCCGCAACTACGACTTCACGGCCGAATATTACTTCAAGCCCTACGGCGTGTTCTCGGCCGGCGCCTTCCGCAAGGAGATCAGCGACTTCATCTACACCGAGGACACCGGCGACGCGGGCGACGTGCTCGGGCCGGATTTCGCCGGCTTCCAGCTGCGCACCAAGCTCAACGGCGGTCGCGCCACGGTCGAGGGCTTCGAGCTCGGCTACCAGCACCAGCTCACCTTCCTGCCCGGCATCCTCCGCGGCCTCAGCCTCTACGCGAACTACACGCAGCTCGAGACCGAGGGCAATTACGACGACGGCCAGAACGGCGAAGTCGCCGACTTCGTGCCGCGCTCCGGCAACGCCGGTTTCAAGTTCCGTTACCGCAAGTTCACCGTCGACGTCGCCGCCAACTACAACAGCGACTACCTCGACACCTACTCGAGCGATCCGATGCGCCGCATCTACCGCAGCAGCCGCTGGGTCGCCAACTCCACGGTCTCCTACGCGTTCCAGCGCTACGCGACCGTCTTCGTGAGCTTCAACAACGCGCTCAACCAGCCGCAGGAGTGGTTCCGCAAGGGCGCCGAGGGCGATCGCTTCGACCGCCACGTCTACAACGCCATGTCCGTCACCTTCGGCGTCTCCGGCCGCTTCTGACCGACTGCTCCCATGCGCGCGCTTCGCCTCTCTCTCGGACTCACGCTGACGGCCGTGGCGGCTTCCGCCGCCGAGCCCGCCTCGACCCTTCCGGCCCGCTTCCAGCGGGTCGACCACGGCGATGCGTCGCTGGTCACCGATCTTGGCGTCGGGCTATGGGGATACCCGGTGCCATGCGATCGCAATGAGGATGGGCGGCCCGACCTGATCATGGTCGCGGCCGCCTCTCCTCATCGCGGCGTCTATTATTTCGAGAACACCGGCGCGCGCGACCCGCGCACCGGCGCGCCCATCATGGCGAAGGGCGTGCGCCTGAGCGACGGCCGCGTCGACGTCACGCCGTCCTACACGCCGCAGGGCCTACGCGTCACCACGCCGGGCTTCGAGCACCCCGACTTCCTCCGCACGGGCCTCGAGAAGCGCACCAAGATCCCGCTCGACGGCAAAAAAATCCACGCCACCAGCGGACGCATCCGTGGCAACCAGGTCAGCTACGTCGACTACGACGGCGACGGCCTGCTCGATGCCATCACCGGCGTCGGCGACTGGACCGATTACGGCTGGGACAACGCCTACGACGCCAACGGCCGCTGGACCAACGGTCCGCTCCACGGCTTCGTCTATCTCCAGCGCAACACTGGCACCAACGCCAAGCCCGTCTACGCCGCCGCCCAACGCCTGCAGGCCGACGGCCGCGACATCGACGTCTACGGCACGCCCTCGCCCGTGTTCGGCGATTTCCGCCAGACCGGCAAACTCGACCTCATCTGCGGCGAGTTCGTCGATGGTCTCACGTTCTTCCCCAACGTCGGCACGCGCACCGCGCCCAGCTACGGCCCCGGCCAGCGCCTCCGCGGCGCCGGCGGCGTCCTCACGATGCCGCTCGAGATGATCATCGTCACCGCCTACGACTGGAACGCCGACGGCTGGCTCGACCTCGTCGTCGCCCAGGAGGACGGCCGCGTCGCGCTGCTCGAGCACACCGGCCAGATCGTCGACGACCAGCCGCGTTTCCGCGAGCCGCTCTTCTTCCGCCAGCAGGCCGAGCACGTGAAGTTCGGCGTGCTCACCTCGCCCGTCAGCGTCGATTGGGACGGCGACGGCCGCGTCGACATCCTCACCGGCAACGCCGCCGGCGAACTCGCCTTCATCCGCAACCTCGGCGGCACGCCGCCGCGCTGGGCCGAGCCGCAGGCACTCACCGCCGCCGGCCGGCCGATCCGCATCATGGCCGGCTACAACGGCTCCATCCAGGGCCCGGCCGAGTCGAAGTGGGGCTACACCAACATCGGCGTCGGCGACTGGGACGGCGACGGCCTGCCCGACGTCGTCGTTGGTTCCATCCTCGGCCAGATCGTCTGGCACCGCAACGTCGGCACGCGCACCGCGCCGCAACTCGCCCCGGCGCAACCCGTCGAGGTGGAGTGGGAGGGCGCCGCGCCCAAGCCCGCGTGGAATTGGTGGAGCCCCGCCGCGCGCGACCTCGTCGTGCAATGGCGCTGCTCGCCCCACGTTTACGACCTCGATCGCGACGGTCTCGACGACCTCATCACCGTCGACCACGAGGGCTATCTCGCGTGGTTCCGGCGCGTCGAGCGCGACGGCCGCCGCGTGACGCTGCCCGGCCAGCGCGTCTTCCGCATGAAGCCCGGCACGCCTTCCGCGTTCGACTCGAAGCACGTCGCGCAGGACGGCGGCGACGGTCTCCTCCGCCTCAACAACGGCGCCGCCGGCAAGAGCGGCCGCCGCACGTATTGTTTCGTCGACTGGGACCAGGACGGCCGCGTCGACCTGCTGGTGAACAGCGTGAACGTGAACTTCCTCCGCAACATCGGCACGCAGCCCGGCGAATGGCTCTTCGAGGACCTCGGTCCCGTCGACGGCACCAAGCTCGCCGGTCACAGCACCACGCCCGCGATCGTCGACTGGGATGCGGACGGCCGCCCCGACCTGCTCGTCGGCGCCGAGGACGGTTTCTTTTATCACCTGATCAACTCTCATGCAAACAGCGCGACTTCATCCCGCGATCGAAACTGAATCCAAGGCGGCCGCCCCGGCGGCCCTGCGCTCCGGCGTGTTGGCGGCCCTCTGGGTGCCGACCGACGCCGCCGGCAAGCTCAAGCGCGACGCGCTCGCCCGCCATCTCGGCTGGCTGAAGACGACCGGCATCCACGGCGTGCTCGCGCTGGGCAGCACCGGCGAGTTCGCCCGCATGAGCCTGCGCGAGCGCGAGGAGGTGCTGGCCGCGATCATCGAGCTCGCCGCGCCGCTCCCCGTCATCGCCAACCTCAGCTCCATCCGCCTCGACGAGGTCGTCTCGCTCGGCCGCACCGCCATCCGCCTCGGCGCCGTCGGCGCCTCGCTCATGCCGCCCAGCTTTTATCCCGTCTCGCAGGCCGACATGCTCGAGTTCTTCCTCCGCGCGGCCGACGGCGTCGACCTGCCGTTCTATCTCTACAATTTCCCCGAGCTCACCGGCAACCGCATCGGCATCGAGACCGTCTCGGCCTTCGCCGACCGCGCCAACATGGCCGGCATCAAGCAGAGCGGCGGCGAGTTCCAGTATCACCACGAACTCATCGCGCTCGGCCGCCAGAAGAACTTCTCCGTCTTCTCCGGCTCGGACACGCGCCTGCCGGAGGTCTTCGGCTTCGGTGCGGCCGGCGCCATCGGCGGCCTGGTCAACATCGTGCCCGAGCTCATGGTCGAGATCTACCGCATCTGCCGCGAAGGCCGTCCCGGCGACGTCACGTTGCCCGCGAAGCGCATGGTCGAGGTCGGCCAGGTCGTCGACCAGATGAAGTTCCCGCTCAACGTCGCCTGCGGCGTCGAGGCCCGCGGCTTCGATCCCGGCGCGCCGAAGACGGTGCTGTCCGCCGACTCTGCGACGATGTATCGCAAGATCGTGGCCGATTTCCAGGCGCAGTTCCGCGCCTGGGGTCTGCCGGTCCTTTGAATTGATTCCGCTGTTCCGGGAGCGCGCAGGCTGCGCGCTCCCGGTCATTTTCCCCAACCCCCTTCATGGAAACTCATTTCACCTTTCTCGACGGGCTCGTGCTCGGCGTGTATTTCCTCGCGACGATGGCCATCGGCCTCCTCGTGCACCGCGGCAGCCGGACCGTCGAGGGCTACACCGCCGCCGAGCGCAGCATGCCGGGCTGGCTCACCGGCCTGTCGATCCTCGCGACCTACGTCAGCAGCATCAGTTTCCTCGCGCTGCCGGGCAAGGCCTTCGCGACCAACTGGAATCCCTTCGTCTTCTCCCTCGCGCTGCCGCTCGCCACGTGGATCGCGGTGAAATGGTTCCTGCCCTTCTACCGCAACGGCGGCCACATCTCCGCCTACGTGCACCTCGAGGAGCGCTTCGGCAAGTGGGCGCGCATCTACGCCAGCGCCTGCTACCTGCTTACGCAGCTCGCGCGCACCGGCGCCGTCATGTATCTCATGGCGCTGCCGATGAACGTGCTCCTCGGCTGGGACATCCGCTGGATCATCATCGCGACCGGCATCTCCGTCACGCTCTACACCTTCGTCGGCGGCATCCTCGCCGTCATCTGGACTGATGCCATCCAGACCGTCGTGCTCGTCGGCGGCGCGCTGCTCTGCGCCGCGCTGCTCGTGCTCGGCCTGCCCGAGGGGCCGTCGCAGATGTTCCGCATCGCGGCGGAGCACAATAAATTCTCGCTCGGCGAATTCGGGCTCGATCTCACCTCCAACACCTTCTGGGTCGTGCTCGTCTACAGCCTGGTGATCAACCTGCAGAACTTCGGCATCGATCAGAGCTACGTGCAGCGCTACCACACGGCCAAGTCCGACGCCGAGGCCCGCAAGAGCGTCTGGATCGGCGGCCTGCTCTACCTGCCGCTGTCCGCCGTCTTCTTCTTCATCGGCACCGCGCTCTTCGCCTACTACACCGCGCAACCCGACCTGTTGCCCGAGATGTATCGCGACCCGGCGCGCTCGGACTCCGTCTTCCCGTATTTCATGGTCACAGGTCTGCCCCCGGGCATCACCGGCCTGCTGATCGCCGCCGTGTTCGCCGCCGCCATGAGCACCGTCTCGGGCAGCCTCAACTCCTCGGCCACGATCGTCCTCACCGATTACTACAAGCGCTTCTTCAACCGCTCCGCCACGGAGAAGCAATCCATGCGCGTGCTCTATGTCACGACCATCGCGATCGGCGTGCTCGGCACGATCATCGCGCTCGCCATGACGAAGGTGCGCAGCGCGCTCGATGCGTGGTGGACGCTCGCCGGCATCTTCGGCGGCGGCACGCTCGGCCTCTTCCTGCTCGGTTTCCTCTCCCCGCGCACGGGTAATCGCGCGGCGGTCGGCGGCGTGACCGCGGGCGTGCTCACCATCCTGTGGATGACGCTTTCGTCCAACGCCACTTCGCTGCCGCAGGCCTTCCGCAGCCCGTTCCACGGGTTCCTCATCATCGTCTTCGGCACGGCAGCGATCATGCTCGTCGGCCTGTTCCTGACGATGTTCCTCCCGCGCCGGAACGACGAACAGGTGAAATAAGGAGGGGCCGATGCTGCTGCGCGCGCTCGTCGTCCTGCTCTCCGTCGCACTGAGCGCCGCCGCGGGGGGAGCCCGCGAACCCTGGCCGCCGCCGCCCGGCGTAGTCGTGGCGGCGTCGCCGGAGCCGCGCACGGACTTCATCGGTTCGCCGAGCCTCGTCATCCTTGCCGACGGCACCTACGTGGCGTCGCACGATTTCTTCGGCAAGGATGCGCGTCGGCTGCACTCGACGCGCATCTTCCGCTCCACCGATCGCGGCGCCACCTGGACGCCGGCCGCCGAATTGAAACGCCAGTTCTGGTCCACGCTCTTCACCCACCGCGGCGCGCTCTATCTGCTCGGTTGCGAGGGCGAGTATGAAGACATCGTCATCCGCCGCTCCGACGACGGCGGCCTGACGTGGACGACTCCGCGCGACGAGCGCAGCGGTCGCCTGCTGAGCGGGCACTTTCACTGTGCGCCGGTGCCCGTCGTCACGCACGGCGGGCGCGTCTGGCGCGCGTTCGAGGAATACACCGGCCCCGACGGCAAGTGGTCCGGTCGCTACTTCAAGGCCTTCGTCCTGTCCGCGCCGGCCGAGGCGGATCTGCTCGTCGCGGAGAACTGGCGCCGCAGCACCGGCCTGAATTTCGACGGCAACTGGGTGCCCGGCGAACGCACCGGCTGGCTCGAGGGCAACATCGTCGTCACGCCGACCGGTCAGCTCGCGAACCTCATGCGCCTGCAGGCCAACTGGACGCCCGAGGTGCCGTTCGAGCTGCCCGGCACCGCTGCCGCGATCCCGCGCTACGAGGTCGGCGCGCTGCTCGCGCTCACACCCGACGGGCGCACTTTGTCCTTCGCGCCCGAGACGGGGCTGATCCATTTCCCCGGCTCGCAGTCGAAATTCACCGTCCGCCGCGATCCGCGCACAGGCCGCTACTGGTCGCTCGTGCAGAAGATCACCGCGCCGGGCCGCGAGATCGGCCGCCAGCTCCCGAGCGTGCAGCGCAACGTGCTCGTGCTCACGACCTCGACCGACCTGCGCCAATGGGAGGAGCGCTCCACCGTGCTGCGCTGGCGCGAAGGCGAGAAGATCACCAGCAAGGCGCGCGTCGGGTTTCAATACGTGGATTGGCAGTTCGACGGCGACGACCTCGTGGCCGTCTGCCGCACGGCATGGGACGCCGAGAATTACCACAACACCAACCTCGTCACCTTTCACCGCATCGCCAACTTCCGGACCCTCACGCCCGCGGATTCGACGCCGCCGCTCGTGACGCCGGACATGAAGCCATGAACCGCCGCCGCGCCACGTTGCCGCTCTGCGCGGCCCTGCTTGGGCTGCTGGCACCGGTTGGGCTCGCCGCTGGCGAGGCCCGCGCCGACGTGGTGTTCGCGGATTTCGAGGGCGCCGATTTCGCCGGCTGGCAAGCGGAGGGCGATGCCTTTGCGGCCGGCCCCTCGCGCGGCGCCAACGGCGGGCAGCGTCCGGTCACCGGTTTCGCGGGGCGCGGCTTGGTCAACACCTACACGGCGGCGCAGCGCGACAAGGCCACGGGCCGCCTGCGCTCGCCGGAATTCGTCATCGACCGCCGCTTCATCGCGTTCCGGATCGGCGGTGGCGGCTGGCCGCAGAAGACTTGTCTCAACCTCCTCGTCGACGGGCGCGTGGTTCGCACCGCGGTCGGGCCGAACACGCAGAAGGGCGGTCGCGAGGAATTGCAGGCCGACGGCTGGAACGTCGCCGAATTCGCCGGTCGCCGCGCGCAACTCGAAATCGTCGACAGCGCGACGAGCGGGTGGGGGCACATCACCGTCGATCACATCGTGTTCACGGATGCTCCGGCCGGTTTGCGCGAAGTCGTCCGCACCTGGCCCGTCGACGGCCGCTGGCTCTGGGTGCCGGTCCAGCCCGGCGCGGCGCTGCGGCGCATCGAGCTGCGCGTCGGTGGCGAACTGGTGAACACCTTCGACGTCGAGCTCGCTGCCGGCGAGCCCGCGTGGTTCGCCCCGCTCGACCTCGGCCCCTGGCGCGGCCGGACGTTGGAGCTGCGCGCCGAGGCCTTGCCGACTGCGCTGGCGGCTCTGCCCGGTTTTCAACTGCGCGACGAACGGCCCGACACCGCGCAACTCTACCGCGAGCCACTGCGCCCGCAGGTGCATTTCACGCCACGGCGCGGCTACATCAACGATCCCAACGGTCTCGTCTTCTACCGCGGCGAGTATCACCTCTTCTTCCAGCACAACCCGGTCGGCGTGCGCTCGGCCAACAAGCACTGGGGCCACGCCGTCAGCCGCGATCTCATCCACTGGACCGAACTCGGCGAGGCGCTGCGCCCCGATGCGATGGGCATGATGTATAGCGGCAGCGCCGTCGTCGACTGGCACAACACCAGCGGCTTCGGCCGCGACGGCGAGCCGCCGCTCGTGCTCATTTACACCGCGGCCAACGCCCCGCGCGTGCAATGCCTCGCTTACAGCACGGACGGTCGCACCTTCACCAAGTTCGCCGGCAATCCCGTCCTGCCCAACGTCACGTCGCTCAACCGCGACCCCAAGGTCTTCTGGCATGAGCCGACCGCACGCTGGGTCATGGCGCTCTACGTCAGCCCGCCGGAGAAAACCGCGGCCGGCGAGGAGTTGCCGCGCCACACCGTGCAATTCTACACGTCGCCCAACCTGCGCGACTGGACGCTCGCCAGCGAATTTGCCGGCGGGCTCGGGCCGGACCGCTTCCTCTACGAGTGTCCGGACATCTTCCCGTTGCCCGTGCCGGGCCGCCCCGGCGAACGGAAATGGGTGCTCTGGGGCGCCAACGGCGAATACGCGCTCGGCGCCTTCGACGGCGCCGCGTTCCACGCCGAGGCGGTGAAGCTGCCGGCGTTTTTCGGCCGCGCCTACGCGGGGCAGACCTTCAACGACGAGCCCTCCGGCCGCGTCGTGCAGATTCACTTTCTCCGCGCGCCGGCGCCGGGCATGCCGTTCATGCAATGCCTGAGCGTGCCGCTGGAGCTTTCATTGCGCGAGACGTCCGCCGGTTGGCGTGTCGCCTCGTGGCCCGTGCCCGAGTTTGCGCAGCTGCGTGGCGCCGCGTTTGCGCTCCCGGCCCGGACTTTGGCGGCGGGCGAGAAAACCACTCTGACTGTGGCCGATGCGCCGCTCGATATCGAACTCACGCTGCGTCCGGGACCGGATGCCCGCGTGACGCTGGACGTGCTCGGCTGTGCGATCACTTACGACGCGGCGCGCTCCGAGTTGCAGTGTGGCAAGGTGGTCGCTCCCGTCCTCTTGGAGGCCGGCGGGCTGCGGTTGCGCGTGATTGCGGATCGCACGACCGTGGAGGTTTTCGCGCAGGACGGACTCGTCTATCTGCCACTCGCGCACGTGGCACGCGACGGCGTGCGCGGCGTCACGCTCGCGACTGAGCGCGGCGCGTGCGAGTTGCTCGCTCTGGCCGGCTACGAACTCAACTCAGCCTGGAAGGAGGCGCAGCCATGAAACGCCGGTTCGCCTACGCGAGCTTCCTGATCGGGACTTTCCTTGGGGCGCTGATTTCCGTCGCAGCGCAGGATCGCGAGACCGGCGCGTCGAAATTGCCGCCGCCCGACTTCGCCAACGTCGCCTACGGCTCGCATGAACGGCACGTCATGGATGTGTGGATCGCACACACGCCGGCTCCGGCGCCGCTGCTGATCTATTTTCACGGCGGCGGGTTCGTCACCGGCCGGAAGGAAAATCTCCCGCGCAGCGTGTTGGATGCCTGCCTGAAGACCGGCATCTCGGTCGCGTCGGCCAATTATCGCTTTTCGCCGGAAGTCGTCTTCCCGGCGCACTACCGCGACGGCGCGCGGGCGTTGCAATTTGCCCGTTCCCGGGCGGCCGAGTGGAATATCGATCTGGCGCGCGTGGCGTTGGGCGGCAGCTCGGCGGGCGCGGCGATGGCGCTGTGGATCGCGTTCCACGACGACTTGGCCGAAGCCGGGTCCGACGATCCCGTCGCACGCCAGTCGACGCGGGTCTCGTGCGTCGTCGTTGCCGGCGCGCAGCCGACCTACGACCGCCGCGTGATCCGCGAGCTGGCCGGCGAGAGCGCCGCGCGGCATGCGGTGTTCGCCTCGCTGCACGGATTGTCGGAGGACGAATTGGACACGCCCAAGGCGCACGCGCTCTACACCGCCTCGGCGCCGCTCACGCATCTCACGGCCGACGATCCGCCGGTGTTCGCGTATTATTCCGAGCCGCGTGCGGCGGTGCCGGCGGGCAGCCGTGCGGGCACGGGCATCCACCATCCGAATCTCGGCCTCCTTCTCCAGCAGCGCATGCAGGCGCTCGGCCTCGAATGTATCTTCCGGCACAAGGACGAGGGCGGCAACGCCAACTCCGCCCGCGTGGACTTCCTATGTCGGCACCTCGGCCTGGCCGCAGCGAAAGGCGGTCGATGAACGCGGCGGGCGACAACTCCCCCGCTTGGGTGCGCGGCACGGTGTTCGCCTCGGCGGTGCTCGCGTTTGGGGCGACGGGCTCGGCGCGCGCCGATGCGTTGCCCGTGGTCGCCGTCGAGCGACAAGTCACGCAGGCCGCGCAGGGTCACGTGCTCACCAACCACGCGGTCTGGTCGCCCGACGGGCAGTGGCTCGCCTACGACTTGCGCGCGGTTTCCGAGAACTTTACCGGCACCCGCATCGAGGCGATCAACGTCGCCACCGGTGTCGTCCGCACTCTCTACACCGCGCCGCTCGGGTCGCATTGCGGCGTCGTGACGTGGCATCCTGTCCAGCCGCGCGTGATCTTCATCCAAGGGCCGGAGCCGGAGACCGAGACGTGGAGCTACGGCGCGAGCCGGCGGCGCGGCGTGATGGTGGACTTCGGCGGCGACGGCACGGGGCACGCGCTCGACGCGGCGAATTACGCGCCGCCTTTCGCGCCCGGCGCGTTGCGCGGCGGTTCGCACGTCCATCAATTCAGCCCCGACGGCACGCGGGTCAGCTTCACCTACGACGACGAGCTCCTTTCGCGCCCGCCGGCTGACGGGCTCGCGCGCGAGCCGAATCAGCGCAACGTCGGCGTCGCGGTGCCGGCCGGCCCGGTTCCGGTGAATCGCAACCACCCGCGCAATCACGACGGCGAGTGGTTCTCCGTGCTCGTGACGCGCACCGTGGCCACGCCGCGGCCGGGCAGCGACGAGATCAATCGCGCCTGCGAGGAAGGTTGGATCGGCATCGACGGCTACACGCGCGCGGATGGCACGCCGCAGCGACACGCGCTGGCCTTCCAGGGCACGGTCGTGGCGGGCGACGGCCGCGAGCACGCCGAGGTGTTCATCGTGGATTTGCCGGACGATCTCACGCAACCCGGCGAGACGCCGCTCGAAGGGACGGCGACTCTCCGGCCCGCGCCGCCGCGCGGCGTGCAGCAGCGACGACTGACTTTCACCGAGGCACGCGCGGCGCGCGGCCTGCAGGGTCCGCGGCATTGGTTGCGGAGTTCGCCCGACGGCAGCCGCATCGCCTTCCTGATGAAGGACGATGCCGGCGTGGTGCAGCTCTGGACGGTGTCGCCGAACGGCGGCGAACCGCACCAGCTCACGCGCAATCCCGCGGACATCGCCTCTGCCTTCAGCTGGAGCTCCGATGGCCGCCTGATCGCCCACGCGATGGACGGCAGCGTCTGTGTGACGAGTGCGCGCACGGGCGCGACCCTGCGTCTGACGCCGCGCCGCGAGCCCGCTGCGGCCCCGCTGCCGCTGGCCTGCGTCTTCTCGCCGGATGGCCGGCACATCGCCTATCAACGGTCGGTGCCTGATGCAGGCGGCACTGTTTTCGCTCAAATTTTCACCGTCACCTTGCCGCCGGATCTGGCGGATCTGTTGCCATGATGTTTCCCCGTTTCCGGCTCCCTGTCCGTTCCCTGCTCCTGTCCGCGATTTTGCTGACAGAAGTCGGCGCGGTGGCCGCGGCCGTGCAGCTCGCCTCGCCGTTCGGCAACAACATGGTGCTGCAGCGCGGCAAGCCCGTGCCCGTCTGGGGCACGGCGGCGCCCGCGGAGGCGGTCAGCGTGGACTTCGCCGGCCAGACTATCGCGACCACGGCCGACGCGAACGGACGCTGGCGCGTCGAACTCCCCGCGCTCGCCGCCTCGGCGACGCCGCGCGACTTGACGGTGACCGGCACCAACACCGTGACGCTCACCAACGTGCTCGTGGGCGAAGTGTGGCTGTGTTCCGGCCAGTCCAACATGGAGTGGGAGGTCGAGGATGCGAACGATGCGGCGGCCGAGATTGCCGCCGCGAATTACCCGCTCATCCGCCTTGCCACCGTGGCGCAGGTGATCGGCTTCACGCCCGCCGAGACCGTCGGCGTGACCTGGGCCGAGTGTCAGCCCGCGACCGTGCCGAAGTTCTCCGCCGTCGCCTACTATTTCGCCCGCGAGCTGCACCAGCGGCTCGGCATCCCCGTCGCGGTGATGGATGCGGCGTGGGGCGGCACGCCGGTCGAGGCGTGGATGAGCCTCGAGAATCTCCAGAGCGATCCCGCGTTCTCGCCCGTGTTCGACCGCTGGGACGACTCGGTGACGAAGAAAATGTCGACCGGCCTCTACAACGGCATGATCCACCCGCTGTTCCCGTTCGCGCTGCGGGGCGTGACTTGGTATCAGGGCGAGGAGAACGCGCCGCGCTACGACGAGTATCGCAAGCTCTTCCCCGCGATGATCCGCGAGTGGCGGGCGAAGTTCCAGCAGGGCGACCTCCCGTTCTATTTCGTGCAGCTCGCCAACATGAACCGCTCGAACGATCCGACCGGGATGCAGTGGGCGTTCCAGCGCGAGGCGCAGATGCAAGGACTCACGCTCCCGAACACCGGCGTCGCGGTCGCCATCGATCTGGGCGAGGACAACAACATCCATCCGACGAACAAGCAGGACGTCGGCCGGCGCCTCGCACTCAATGCCCTCGCGCGCGACTACGGCGTCGAGGTCGAGTATTCCGGCCCGGTCTTCGCCGGGCTCGACCGCGAAGGCTCCGCGTTGCGCGTGCGGTTCACCCACGCGACGGGTCTTCACGCTGCGACGCAGCCCGTGCCCGAGTTCGAGATCGCGGGCGCCGATTTGCAGTTCGTCGCCGCGGACGCGGTGATCGAGGGCGAGACGGTGCGGCTGTCTGCCGCCACGATCGCCGACCCGCGCTACGTGCGCTATGCGTGGCGCAACAATCCCGCCCGTTCCCTCTATAACGCCGCGGGCCTGCCCGCCTCGCCGTTCCGCACCGGAGTGTGGTTCGGCACGGTCGCCAGTTCCGGCGGTCCGGTGCGCGAGCTCGCGCGCGACTACGTCGCCGTCGGCGAATCGCCCGATCCGCTGACCGTGCAACTCTTCAACCCCGCGATCCTGCGGCTCGATTCCGGCCGGTTGCTCGCGTCCTACACCTTGAACGGCCCCACGGCGGAGCTCGGCCTGCCCAGCCAGCGCGTGCTCACGTCCGACGACGGCGGCCACACGTGGACGGTGCGCCGCGAGTATTTCGGCGCCAGCCGCCTCACGCAGGCGCGCTTCTTCACGGCGGGCGGCAAGATCTACCTGCTCGGCCAGTATTCCAACGTCCGCATCGCGGTCTCCGCCGATCAGGGCGAGACGTGGAGCGACGCCGTGGAATTGACGACCGGCCAGCGCTGGCAGACGACGCCGGCGAACGTCTGGAAAAAGGACGGCCACGTCTACCTCGGCTTGGAATGGCAGGACGAGGACATCGACGCTTGGAGCGTCTCGACTTTCGCGCCCGTGGTCTGGCGCGCGCCCGAGACCGCCGACTTGCTGCAACCGTCGAGCTGGACGCAGTCGAGCCGCATCGTGTTCCGCGACATCATCCCGGGCTTCCGCGAAAACGCTCCCGAGCTGGATCACTTCGGCGTGCCGTTCTTCACGCAGGCCTATCCCACGTCGAATCCCGTCGGCGGCACGCGCAAGTTCCACCCGATGGGCTGGCTCGAGACGAACGTCGTGCAGGTCATGGCCCCCGACCACGCGTGGTATGACGAGACGGGCCGGACCTTTCATCTCCTCATGCGCGCCAACACCGGCGGCACCGGCTACGCCGGGTTGCTCAAGGTCGTGGAGCAACCCGACGGCAGCATGCTCAGCCTGCTCGAGCAGTCGCCGGCCGGTCGTTCGCAGCTCTTCCTGCCGCTGCCCGGCGGGCAGATGAAATTCCATGTGCTCTACGATCCGCAGCAGAAACTTTACTGGCTGCTCAGCTCGCAGGCGACCGATTCCATGATCCGCGCGGAGCTGCTCCCCGCCGACCGCTACGCGCTGCCCAACGAGGAACGCCACCGCCTCGTGCTCCACTTCTCGCGCAACCTCGTCGATTGGAACTTCGCCGGCGTCGTCGCCATCGGCGGCGGCACGCGCCAGGCCCGGCACTATGCGTGCATGGACTTCGATGGCGACGACCTCGTCATCCTTTCGCGCAGCGGCGACATCCGCGCGAAGGACGCCCACAACGGCAACATCATCACCTTCCACCGCGTGCGTAATTTCCGTGCGCTCACCTACTGATTGAATCTCCCATGAAACCCAGCGTCTCACCCCGCTCTCCTCAGGCTTGTTTCCTCGGCATCGACGTCGGCACCGGCAGCGCCCGGGCCGGCGTGTTCTCCGCGCGCGGCGCGTTGCTCGGCACCGCCAGCCAGGCGATCCGCATGTGGCGCGACCAGCCCGACTTCGTCGAGCAGTCTTCCGACGACATCTGGCAGGCCTGCGGTCAGGCCGTGCGCGGCGCCATGGCACAGGCCGGTGTCGGCCCCGAGCGCATCGCGGGCATCGGCTTCGACGCCACCTGCTCGCTTGTCGTGCTCGATGCCGCCAACCGGCCCGTGAGCGTCAGCCCCGGCGGGGACGACGCGCAGAACGTGGTCGTCTGGATGGACCACCGCGCCGTCGCCGAGGCCGACGAGATCAACCGCCGCGGCCACGCCGTGCTACGCTACGTTGGCGGCACCATCTCGCCGGAGATGCAGACGCCCAAGCTGCTTTGGTTGAAACGCCACCTGCCGAAGGCATGGAAGCGCGCGGCGAAGTTCTTCGACTTGCCGGATTATCTCACCTTCCGCGCCACGGGCGACGAGACCCGCTCGCTCTGCAGCGTGGTCTGCAAGTGGACTTACCTCGGGCACAAAGGCCTCGACGGTGCCGGTTGGGACCGGAGCTATTTCCAGCAAATCGGCCTCGGCGATCTCGCCACGGAAGGCTTCGCCCGCCTCGGCACGCGCATCCGCCCGATGGGCGAGGCGATCGGAGCCGGGCTCTCGGCCGAAGTGGCGAACGAGTGGGGGTTGCGTCCCGGCATTGCCGTGGGCGTCTCCATCATCGATGCGCACGCCGGCGGCGTGGGCGTGCTCGGCATGAAGGTCGGCGGCCGTGCGGTGCGCGAGGGCGACTTCGACCACCGGCTGGCACTGATCGGCGGCACCTCGTCGTGCCACATGGCGGTGTCCAAGCAGGCGCGCTTCATCAAGGGCGTGTGGGGCCCCTATGCCTCGGCGATGGTGCCGGGCTTCTGGCTCACCGAGGGCGGCCAGTCCGCCACCGGCGCGTTGATCGACCACGTCATCCACACCCACGCGGCCACGGCGGAGTTGCGCGCGCTCGCCCAGGAACAGAAGCGCACGGTTTACGAGGTGTTGAACGACCGCGTCACCCAACTGGCGCAGGCGGCCCGGCTCCCGTCCCCCGGCCTGCTCACCGCCGACCTGCATGTGCAGGGCGATTTCCACGGCAACCGTTCCCCGCGCGCCGACCCGACGCTGAAGGGCGTCGTGAGCGGGTTGACGCTCTCCGCCACGCTTGACGATCTCGCGTTGCTCTACCTCGCGGCGATCCAAGCGGTCGCCTATGGCACGCGGCACATCCTTGAGGCGTTGAATGCGCGCGGTTATGACATCCGGACCGTTATCGCTTGCGGTGGCGGCACCAAAAATCCGCTCTTCCTGCAGGAACACGCCAACATCACCGGCTGCACGATCGTGCTACCCAAGGTCTCCGAGGCGGTCCTGCTCGGTTCGGCCGTCCTCGGCGCCGTCGCGGCGGGGGCTCAAGGCAGCGTTGCGGAAGGCATGGCTGCGATGAGCGCCCCCGGGCGTTCCATTCCGCCCCAAGGCGGTAAAATCGCCGCTTTCCATGCACGGAAATATCGCGTCTATCATGATCTTCATAAAGCATTCCTGCGTAGCCGCCGCACTATGAACCCCTGAGCGCGCTTTCTTGGCCGCGCCTGAATCCTCCCGCCGAATCCGCATATGCCTAAATCGTCGAACCTGCCCGCGCGAGTGACTGTGCAGAACATCGCCGAATATGCCGGCGTCTCGATCGGCGCGGTCTCGTCCGTGCTCAACAACCGGCACCTCGAGCGGCGGATCTCGGCCGAGACCGTCCTGAAGATCCGCGAGGCGGCCTCCAAGCTCGGCTACATGCCCAACATCAGCGCGCGGCGCCTGCGCAGCCGGGCCAGTTCGCGCAACAGCATCGTGCTCGCGCTGGTGACGAGCTTCGAGGCGCCCATCCCGCTGATCAACCACTTCATCTTCGCGTTGCGCAACGCCGCCGGCCGCCATGCCAGCCTCGCGAACGGCACCGTGTCCGTGATGGTGGAGATGTTCTCCGCCGGCCGCCTCCGCGACCTGCCCGGCATCCTCACCGGCGACCACTTCAACGCCGCGATGATCCTCAACACCACGGCGGAGGATGACCAGTTCCTCCAGCGCTCGCACCTGCCTTACCCGGCGGTGCTGGTGAACCGTTCGGTCCCCGGCTACGCCGCGGTCTTCGAGGACGGGCTCGCCGGTGGTCGCGCCGCCGCCATCCTCACCGGCGCACGCCGCGTGCAACTCGGCGTGCTGCACGGCACGCCGCTGACGCAGATCACGCAGGCCCGCGTCGACAGCTTCCTCCGCGCTGCCTCGGCCACGCTCGGACAACAACCCGCCGAGATCCCCACGGAGAACCTCTCCGCCGAAGGTGGCTATCAGGCGATGCGCGCCTTCCTCCGCAGCGGACGCCGGCTCGACGGACTTTACGCCGTGTCGGACGCGCTCGCGCTCGGCGCCTACCAGGCGCTGAAGGAGTTCGACCAGCTCATCCCGCGCGACATCGCCGTGCTCGGTGTCGGCGACTACGACACCGGCCCTTACTTCGATCCTCCGCTCGCCTCCGTGGGCGTGTGTCACCGCGCCATGGCCGACAAGGCCAGCGAGCTCCTGCTCGAACAGCTGGCTCACCCGGGCGCGCCGCGTCTGCAGGTCGCCATGCCGGTTGTGGAAAACATGCGCGCCTCCGCTTCGCCCGCCAAGGGCCGCTGATCTCACCTCCCGTCCCGTTCGCCTGCGCTTCCCTTGAGGCCCAATCGTTTTAGCAAAATGAAAAACCTACCCACCCACCGCTCGCTCCGCCCCATCGCTCTTCTGGCCGCGCTCCTCGTCGCCGGCCCGCTCGCGGCGCAAAATCTCGTCCTCTCCTACGACTTCAACGAGGCGTCGCCGGTCTATGCCAGCGCGGGCTCGTTGAAGGCCAAGCTGAAGGGCAAAGGCAAGGAGCAGAAGGCCGGCGAGCCCGGCTCGGGCGTCAGCGGCCAGCCCGCCGACCGCTCATGGGATGCCTCCGCTGCCACCGTGCAGGCGCTCGACACCGAGTCGAAGGCCGTGAACCGCAACGCGCTCGCGCACGACAAGGACGAGAACGCGATCGACGACCTGAAAGCCATGACGCTCGTCTTCTGGTTCCACGCCGACCAGCCGCTCTCCAGCGCCGCCAACCGCTTCGTCTTCAACGCCAGCTCCGCCACGAAAGCCACGCACGGCTACTACGTGCGCGCCGTGTCGCGCGGCAACGGCGCGCGCCGCTCGCAGGCACTGGAATTCTTCCCCTGCCTGAACGGCGCCGAGAGCAAGCCCGTCATTTCGCAGTATTTCTCCGCCGGCTCCGGCTACGCCAAGGTCGGCGAGTGGGTCTTCGTCGCGATCACTTGGAACGGCGGTCGCATCGATTTCTACGTCGGCGATCGGCACAGCGCGGCCAAGCCCGCCGGCTCGGGCGTCTTCGCCGGCCAGCTCGGCGACGAGAAACAGGCCCTCGTGCTCGGCAACACCGGCGCGGGCAACCGCGGCTTCGACGGCAAACTCGACAACTTCCGCCTCTACGACGGCGCGCTCTCGCCGGTCGCGATCGAGGCGCTCCGCACCGCCGACGTTGCCGGCCAGCCCGGCGCCTGAGCCCGCCGCCGCGTCACGCCCTGTCCTGTTCCCCGCACTCCTCCGTCGTCCCTCCGCTCCCATGAAACACCCGCTCTCCCGTTTGCGCCGTCTGGTGGTGCTGACCGCCGGCCTGTGTGCGCTCGCGTCGTCGCTGTCCGCGCAGACGTTGAAGCTGGCTTACACGTTCGACGAGAGCACGACGACCTACGCGAGTTCGGGCGAGCTGGCCGTGCCGCTCACGTCGCGTGGCAATTTCCAGGGCGCCGGCGCCGATGCCAGCGGCGTCAGCGGCCTGCCGGGCGACCGGGCTTGGGACGCCAGCGCCAACACCACGCAGGGCGCGGTGACGCCGGCGAACAACGCCGCGCTCACCACGCCCGCCACCGGACTGGATCTCAGCCAGCTGACGGGCTTCACCATCGCGTTCTGGTTCCGGACGGAACAGTCGCTCGACGCCGACGCCGCCACGCGCCTCGTCTACAAGGCCGACCGCGCCACCACGCCGGTCGGGCAGGGGCTCACGTTGCGCTCCTTCTCGGGGCGTTTGGAGCTGCGCATCGCCGGGCCCGCGGGCGAGGCGGTGATCAACTCCTTCGATTTCCCCTTCGGCAGCGGCTACAACAAGATCAACTCCTGGATCTTCGTCGCGCTCACTTGGGACGGCAGCACCATCCAGTATTATTGCGGCGGCCGCGACTACCGCGTGGTGCTGGCCGGCAGCGGGGCGTTCACCGGCCCGATCGTCAATAACACGGGCAACCTGATCCTCGGCAACACCTCCGCCTTCAACCGCGGCCTCGACGGTCTGTTCGATAATTTCCGCCTCTACGACGGCGCGTTGACCAAGGCCGAGCTCGAGACGCTCCGTCAGAGCGACGCCGCCGTGCCCTCGGTCCTGCCGACAGGCGGCCCGCTCCGCCCGATGGCGCCGGATTTCGCCGTGATCGCGGCGGCCGACAGCGCGCAAACCCTCGGTGCGGCGCAGATCGTGCGCCTCGCCAGCGGCCGGCTCCTCGCCAGCCACGAGCAGCGGCCGGTGGACGCCAAGGACGACACCGCCGCGACGGTGATCTCTTCGTCCGACGACGGCGGCATCAACTGGACGCCGCGCGCCACCCTCGCGCTCGGCTCCGCCCGACTCATCGCCACCGCGACCGGTGCGCACGTGCTCGGACTCGCCGAAGATCTCGTGATCGCGCGCTCGCTCGACGACGGCGCCACGTGGTCCGCTCCCATCGCCTTCGGCACGGGCCAGACTTGGAACCGCTCCCTCGGCAACGTCTGGCAAACCTCCGAGCACGTCGCCGTCGCTCTGATGCAGCGCATCACGCGCAATCGCGAAGGCTGGACGCACGGCGAACTCGCACCGGTCGTGTGGCGCGCGCCCGCCGGCGCGGACCTGACGCAACTCGCCAACTGGACGCGCTCCGATGCCGTCAGCTTCAGCGACCTGTTCGACAAATTCGATTCCGAGGGCAAGGCCGGCCGCTACTTCGGCGTGCCGTTCCGCCAGCCCTCCGCCGCGGCGGAAGGCGATGCGTTCCAGCGGCAGGCGCTCGCGCCGGTCGGCTGGCTCGATGCGAATGTCGTGCAGCTCCTCGATCCGCAGCACTATTGGCACAACGCCGCCGCGCCCACCTGGCATGTGCTCACGCGCGCCCAAACGGGCAGCGCGGGCTTCGCGGCCTTGCTCAAGGTCGTGCAGCAACCCGACGGTTCGCTCCAAGCCGCGCCCGAGGTGGTGCCCTCGGGCAAGAAGACCGTTTTGCTGCCGCTCCCGGGCGGCGAGGAGCGCTTCAACATCCGCTACGATTCCGTTTCCGGTCTCTACTGGCTGCTCTCCACGCAGCCGGAGGATTCGATGCGCCGCCCCGATCGCGGCGGCGGCCTCGCCGCACGGCGCGTGCTCACGCTCCACTTCTCGCGCAATCTCGTCGACTGGTGCTTCGCCGCCATCGTCGCGGACAACACGCTCGGCGACGTCGTCGATGCCGCGCTGGAGATCGACAATCTCGATCTCGCCCTCGTCTCGCGCACGCGCGGCAGCGCCTCGCAACCCGACCTGATCACCTTCCGCCGGCTGCGCAATTTCCGCGATCTGACCTACTGAACCTCGCGCGCACCGCGGAGCGGATGTCGGACGGAGTCGCCGGACTCCGCCTCGGCCCTGCCGCCAGGTAGCGGCGGTCGTCCCGACCGCCACGGCGCGATGATGTCGCGGACGACGGACGTTGCGCACGCCGCCGCATTTTGAAACCACCCGTTCGGTTTCGCGCGCGCGAGTTTTGCGTGATGACGGCATCCGTCGCCGCCGTATTCCGCTCCCGCCCGCGCGCCGCCCTTCAACTCTGCGCCACGAGCGGCTTCGTCGGGTCGATCTTGAACCAGAGCAGCGCGGCGACCGTCGTCATCACGACCATCGGGATCAGCGGTGCATCGTAGCTGCCCGTCGCCGTGACGACGTAGCCGAAGATGACCGTCGTCGAAAACGCGCCCACTTGTCCGGCCATGTTCATCGCCCCCGTGACCGCTCCGGCGTGGCGTCCGCCGACGTCGAGGCACACGGCCCACGCGACCGGCAGCATGAAGTCCGAGCCCGCGTAGCCGAGCGCGAGGAAGATCACGGTCCAGACTTTGTCCTGCGTGCCGAAGGCGCACGCGATGAAGACGGCGGAGGCCGCAAGGCCGCCGATGCCGAGCAGGCGTCGGCCCCATTTCAATCCGATGCGCTTCACCAAGGCATCGCTCGCGGCGCCGCCGAGCAAGTTGGCTACGGCACCGAAGACGAAGGGCAGCCAGGAGAACGACACCAGCTCGGCTGCGCTGTAGCCGCGCCCATTCTCGAGGAAGAGATAAAGCCACGTCAGGTAGAAATAGCCCGACCAGCTGTAGGTGCCATACATGAGCATGATCCACCACAGGTTCCGGTGACGGAGCAGTTCCCGCCACGGCAGATGCGGCTGCGCGCCCGTGGGGTTGCCCTCGGCGATCTCGCGGCACTCTTCCTCGCTCACGCCCGCCTTCTCGCGCGGCGTGTCGCGGAACCACAGATACCACGTCACGGCCCAAACGAGCCCGGCCACGCCGAACACAAGGAAACTCATGCGCCACCCGAAGGCGTGCTGCAACGGGATCACGAGCACCGGCGCCAGCGCGCCGCCGAGCCGGCTCGCCATCCACACGAAGCCCTGCGCCCGCGCGCGCTCGCGCAGCGGAAACCAGCGGGCGATCGTCGCGGAAGCATTCGGAAATGCTCCCGCCTCGCCCGCGCCGAAGAGAAAACGCACCACGACCATCTGCCAGAAATTCGTCACCGCTCCCGTCAGCATCGTGAAGCCCGACCACCAGGCCACGATCCGCGTCAGCACGCGCCGCGGGCCCACGCGGTCGCCCATCGCGCCGCTCGGCACCTCGAACATGCCGTAGGCGATGATGAAGGCGCCCATCACCCAGCCCCATTGCGTGGAGGAGAGCCCGAGGTCCTCCTTGATCGCCGTGCCTGCGACCGAGATGCAGACGCGGTCGATGTAGGTGATGATCGCGAGGAAAAACAGGAAGCCGAGGACGCGGTGGCGGTATTTCACGGGGAAAATGGGTCAGCGCGACACGTGTCCGCCGGTGTTGCCGTTCATCAGGGACTCGATCTCGGCGCGCCGGCACAGGCAGAAGTCGCCGGGCACGGTGTGGGCGAAGCACGAGGCTGCGCTGGCGAACGCCACGGCGCGGTCCGGCGCGGCCAGCTCCGGCGTGTTGAGCGCGAAGATCAGTGCGCCGGTGAACGCGTCGCCGGTGCCGAGCCGGTCCACGATCTGCCCGATCTCATAAGGTGCGTAACGCGCGCCGTCGCCGGCGCGCGGGGCGAAGACGAGCCGGTCCTCCGCGGGCAGATAAAGCAGCGCGCCGAACGCGTGGTGATCCGCCGAGCGCGTCTGACGCAGCGTGAGCGCGATCCAGTGCAGCCGGGGAAAACGCTCCGCACAGCGCCGCAGCAGCGGCCGGTGCGACTCCGGATTGGCGGGGTCCGTCACGAAGGTCTCGCCGAGCACCGCGGCGAGGTCGCAGGCGTTGCCCACGAGCAGGTCGGCCGATTCCAGCAACGGCGCCATCGTGGCGGCGAAGAGTTGCGACGCGGGCGTGCCGGGCTGCCACTGCCAGAGTTTGCGCCGGAAATTCAGGTCGCACGACACCGTCAGCCCCGCTGCGCGTGCGCCGGCCACTGCGGCCCGCGTCGCCTCGGCGGCCACCGCGGAGACCCCCGCGGCGATGCCGCTGAAGTGGAACCAGCCCGCGTCGCGGAAGATCGTCTCCCACGGATAATCGGCGGGGCCGGCCACCGCGAAACTGGTGCCGTCGCGATCGTAGAGCACCTCGCCGCTGCGCTGGCTGGAGCCCGGTTCGAGGAAGAAGACGCCGAAGCGGCCGTGATCGAGCCAGCGCAGCCGTTCGACGCCGACGCCCGTGGCGCGGAGATTGGCGGCGCAGGCCTCGGCCACGGCGTTGCGCGGGAAGGCGCTGACGAAGTCGGCGCGGGCGCCGAGCTGCGCGAGGATCACGGCGACGTTCGCCTCGGCCCCCGCGAAGGTGACCTCGAGTTCGCCGGGCATGGCCTGCTGGAGGCGGAGCCGCGCGCGCGGCGAAAGCCGCGCCATGATCTCACCGAAACAAACGACCGTTTTCATGCGGAAAGGGTGGGGGCCGGCGCGGTGCGGGCGGCGTTCTGCCGGATCTCGTCCCACGCGCGGCGGCGGATGGCCTCGGGCGTCGCGATCCACGAGCCGCCCACGGCCGCCACGAGCGGCTCGGCCAGATACGCGGCGCTCGATTCGGCGGTGATGCCGCCGAGCGGCACGAAGCGCACACCGAGATGCGCGAAAGGCGCCGCCAGCACGCGCAGACCGCGCACGCCGCCGAGCGGCTCGGCCGGGAAAAGTTTCAGGATGCGGCAACCGTGCGCGACGGCGGCCTGGATCTCGGAGGCCGTCGCCACGCCCGGGACGAAGGGCAACCCGATGTCCGCGCAGTGGCGCGCTGTCGCCGGGTCCCAGCCGGGCGCCAGCGCGAAGTCCGCACCCGCGGCCAGCACGGCATCGGCCTGGGCGGGCGACAACACGGTGCCGGCGCCGAGCAGCAGGTCCGGAGCCGCGGTGCGCATCGCACGCAACGCCTCCAGCGCGATGGGCGTGCGCAGCGCCAGCTCGACGGCGCGCAGGCCGCCACCGACGAGCGCCTCGGTCAGCGGGGCGACGGCGGCGACATCGTCGATCGTGACGACGGCGAGGATGCGCGCGGCGCGGAGACGGGATTCGAGGTTCATGCAGAGGTGGATTCTGACGCGGCGAGCGAGGCTTCGAGCCGCAGGTAATGCGTGATGAGCTCCTGCGCGATGCGCTCGCTGGTGTCGTCCCACGCCGGGAGCGGCAGGCGCTGGGCCGCGCTCGGGAAGATGCCCTTGCGCACGAGCAGGCGTTTGAAGAAGGCGACGGAGGTGGCGATTTCCTGATTGGCGAAGGCGAGCACGGGCAGCAGCTCGCGAAACAGAGCGACGGCCCCGGCGCGGTCGCCGCGGCGATGGCGTTGCGCGATGGATTGGTAGACGCGGATCATCGCGCACTCGGGCACGAGGGCGTCGACGCCGCGGTCGAGCGCCTCGATCATCTGCGGCACGGCCCAGCCGCCCGCGATCCAGCTGCGCGCGCCGGCCAGCGCGCGGACTTGCGTATATTTCGGTCCGGCGGGCACCGTCTCGATCTTGAAACCGGCGATGCCCGGCAGCTCGAGCAGCGCGGCGAGCGTTGCGGCGGACAATCCCGGGCCGTCGAATTGCAGGTCCTGCACGATCAGGGGTGTCTTCAGGCCGGCGCAGATTTCCGCGAAGAAGGCCGGCACGTCCGTTTCCCGCGCATAAAGCGCGGCCGGCACCGCGGCGAGATGCGCTGCGACCGGCAGCGCTCGCGCGGCGTGCGCGTGTGCCAGGCAACCTGCAGGCGTGGTGTCGGAGATGCCGAGCACCACCGGTGCGCGGGAGCGGGTTGCGTCGAGCACGGTCTCCACCAGCGCCACGCGCTCCGCACTGCTGAGGAACCCGACTTCCGATGCGACGGCGGGAACGAGGAAACCGTCCGCGCCGGCGGCGAGGGCGTCCTCGATCAGGCGCCGCACGGCGGCGTGGTCGAGCTGGTCATCCGCAGTGAACGCGACCTGCACCACCGGCACGAGGCCGCGCGGCAGCCCGGAAGCACGAGGCGAACCGGGGGAAGCAGGGGACGCGTGCATGCGGGCTCAGTTCTGCGCAGGCATCCGGTTCACGTTGACGCGGGCGCGGGAGGCGGGGTCGCGCCACTCGGCGGCGGCGACGTCAGCCTCCGTGAAGGTGGCGAGCAGGATCTCGCCATCGGTCTTCCGGTTGCGGTCGTAGATGAGGAAGATGCGTCCGTCGGCCGCCTGGTCGCCGTCGGGGTAGGAGACACCGAGCCGGGCATCGAGCAGCAGGCCGCCGCGCCACGTCGCGCCATCGTCGTCGGAGAGGTAGGCGGTGAGGTGCGAACGTTGTTCCCACGGCTTGCCCTTGGGCGCGGGCGTGGCGCCGGGATTGAGCCAGAGCGTGTCGATGGTCGGGTTGTGCTTCACGAGGAGCAGCGCGCCGGAGGCGAGCCGGCGGATGAAGAAACGCGAGTTGATGTGCGGGATCTTCGCCGGGGCGGGTTTCGTCCACGTGCGGCCGCCGTCGGCGGAGGTGGATTCGGAGATGCCGCTGCGCGTGCGGGCGAGGAGCCAGAGGGAACCGTCGCGCCGCTCGACGAGCATGTGTTCGTCGAAGAGGACGTCGGGGATGGTGAGCGAGGCGAGCAGGGTCAGGGTGCGGGCGCGGTCGGTGGAGACGTAGACCTTCGTGCCGGCGTCGGCCTTGCGCCAGTGGGAGAACTCCGGGGGCACGTAGCGGCGCGTGTCCTTCGGATCGGTCTTGGGGGCGTGGCTCCAGAGGGCGATGGGGAAGAGCCAGCGGCCGTCGCGCGTGACGGTGGGTTTGTTCATCATGATGCCGTCGGCGAGGCGGCGCGGCTCGGACCAGCGGGGCGTATCGGCATCGGGATTCTCGCAGGTGACGGCCCACACGCCGGCGCGGCCGTCCCAGAAGGTGTGACTTTGCGCGTAGAACAACCAGAGCGTGCCCTGCGGATCGGTCCAGAGCACGGGATCGAAGGTCCGGACGGCGGGTGCGGGATGATCGAGGACGAAGCGGATGGGCGACCACGTGGCGCCGGCGTCGTCGCTGCTCGCGAGCATGCAGTAGTTGGTCGCGCCTTCGTCGTTGCCGCCGCCATACCACGTGGCCCACCAGCGGCCGCCGGGCGTGACCGCGATGCCGGGGATGCCTTGGAACTGGCGGGCGTCGGGCAGCGCGGCGTCGGGGGCGTGGGCGGCGAGGCGGGCCGGAGCGAGCGCGGGATCGGCGGCCAGCGCGGCGAGCGGCAGGAGCAGGACGGGGAGGAGAAGGCGGAGACGACGCATGTCGGAGCGGGAAACGAAGCGGCTCAGTGTTTGAGCGTGTAGGTGAGGCTGGTCGAGAAGCCGTCGGCAGGGATCCAGTTGCCGCGGGAATACTGCTTGTTGGTGAGATTCTTCATATTCAGCGCGAGCGTGTGACGCCAGTTGCGTTTGTCGGCGCCCTTGGCGCGCCAGCTGTAGCTGGCACCGACGTTGTAGAGGGTGTAGCCGGGCTGCTTCACGTTCACGCGGCCGTCGTTGGCGTAGGTGATGCCGCTGCGGGTGTAAGGGCCGCCGCCGTATTCGCCGAGCGACTCGCCCTGGCCGGACAGATCGGCGCGGAGCGTGAGGCCCTTGAGGCGCGAGTTTTGGAAGCGGTAGACGGCGGCGAGGCCGTAGTTGTAGGGCGCGGGGCCGCGGGCGACCATCTGGCCGACGATCCACGGGCTCTCGCGGTTCTTGGTCACGCGGTTGTCCATGACGCTGCCGCCGCCGATGAGCTGGAGCGCGGGCGTGGCCTGCCAGTTGAAGTCGAGTTCGACGCCGTCGGTCTTCACCTGGCCGTCGACGTCGGTCGTGGTCATGCCGAGCTCCTCGCTGAAGTAGGACTGGATGACGTTATTGCGCTCGATCTTGTAGAAGGAGAGGACGGCGTTGAGCTTGCCGTCGAGGAGCGCGGCCTTGAAGCCCGCTTCGACGCCGACGCCTTCCTCGTTCGGGTAGAGTTCCTGGGTGTTGGAGCGCACCTGGGACTGCGGGAGGTAGGAGCGGCTGTAGTTGGCGAAGAAGGAGACGGGCCGGCCGAGGGCGAAGTTGAGGCCGAACTGCGGGGTGAAGGCGGTGGACTTGGTTTCCTCGAGCAGGCCGGTGAGGCGGTCGGTGAGCTCGCTGGTGATCTGCTCGAAACGCCCGCCGGCGAAGGTCTTCAAGCGGCCGTTGAAGAAGTCGGAGCGCTGGCTGATGAAGGCGCCTTCGGTGGTCGTCACCTGCGTGCGATCGCGGGTGAGGCTGGAGTAGGCGTTGAAGTCGCCGAAGGCGGGGTAGAGCCAGGTGGGGTTGTCGAGGTTGATGACGCGGTTGACGAGCGCGGTGTTGGCGAGGGTGGCGGTGGGCAGCGCGCGGGTCCACGTGCCCTCGCTCTCCTCGGAGCGGGTGAGGGAGATGAGGGTCTTGTGGGCGACGGGGCCGGTCTTGTATTCGGCGAGGAGGTCGGCGAGCACCTGGAGGTTGTCGCGGGCGATGTCGGAGAGGCTCCAGTTCTGCGCGGTGATCTGGCGGCTGTTGGTGTAGACGAAGGTGTTGCCGCCGGCGGCGAGGGCGGGCGAGACGCGGTCCCACCAGACGGCGGAGAGGCGGACGGAGAAGACGTCGTTGAGGCGGTGGTCGACGTAGCCGTAGATGTTGTCGGTCATCCAATCCTGGTGGACGCGGTCGTTGCCGCTCGGGCCTGAGCGGTTGAAGTAGAACATGTCGGTGAGCTTGCCGACATACTGGTTGGTGACGGGGTCGCGGAGCCAGACGACGGGGGACTGGCGGCTGGCGTAGTTGTCCATGCGGCTGACCTCGAGCAGCGCCATGGTGCGGTCGCTGAAATGGTAGGAGACGGCGGCGGAGTATTCGGAGCGGCGGGATTTGGCGAAGTCCTGCGTGCCACCCTTCTCGTTGTGACCGAGGTCGACGCGGTAGCGGAGCTTTTTGTCGGCGGTGACCGGGCCGGAGAGCGAGAGCTCCGCGCGGTAGTAATCGAGCGAGCCGATGGTGAGGCTCAGTTTCTCCTCCGGCCGCGCGGTCGGGCGCTTGGTGATGAGGTTGACGAGGCCGCCGGGGTTGGTCTTGCCGTAGATGGCGGCGTAGGGGCCCTTGACGACCTCGACGCGGTCGAGGTTGGAGCGCGTGTTGAGTCCGAAGAAGCTCATGCCGTTGCGCGTCGTCTGCGAACCGAAGCCGCGCAGGTTGACGGAGCTCGGCGTGATGTCGTTCGGGCTGACGGAGCTGGTGAAGGCCAGCGCGTCCTCCATCTCGAACTTGTCGAAATCCTGGAAGAACTCCGCGGTGATGACGTTCACGTTGAACGGCAGATCCTTGATCTGGGCGCGGATGCGGGTGCCGGAGAGCGTCTCGGAGGCGACGTAGCCCTCGGTGTTGTTGGCGCTGACCTCGAAGGGCGAGAGTTCGACGACGGGCTCGTCTCCGGTGGTTTGGGCGAGCGCCGCGAGGGGCGCGAGGAACAGCAGGCGCGCGAAGGCGCGGGAGGTGATCTTCATGGGGTGGGAAAACGGGGGTGACCGAGGCAGGACGCGAGACAGCGCCCGCAGGCATACGGCGACCGCGGCGGGCCGCAATCGCTCCGTCCTGATATATTAACAAGCCGGCTGTCTGATACCATAACACGCCAGCGGGTTTGCCGCGGCGGCGGGCGGGGCGCATGTGAGGGGCACGTTCCGGCGCGTGCCGGGACGCTTCGACCCCACTCCCCATGAAAAAGACATTCCGTTGGTTCGCGCTGGCCGCGTTGCTGCCCGCCGGCGCCCTCGCTCAGTTGGTTTCCGAGTCGTTCGCCGATGGCGAGCGCGCCACGCAGTCGCCGCCGAATTCGCTGCAATGGTATTCCACCTTCGCCTCCTCGATGAGCGTCAGTCCCGGGGCGATGCGGATCTCCCCGACCAGTGCGACCGTGCGCGCTGGCACGGCGTATTTCACCAGCGTCGGCAGCCCGGTGGCGCTGGGACTGGGCGAGGTGCTCACGCTTTCGCTGACGTTCGCGCCTACGGGCACGGCCACGTTGACCTCGCCCAACGGGCTGCGTTTCGGGGTGTTCGATTCGGGCGGCGTGCGGCTCACGGGCGATGCGAACCCGACCGACAATGCCTACCGCGGCTACGCGGCGTTCGTGAATCCGCTGACGAGCAACGCGCGCATCTCGGAGCGAATCGGCACGGGCGCGCTGCTCACGTCGCTTTCGGCGGGCGTCTATGACGCGACCCCGATCGCCTCGGGCGTCGGCACGACGGGCACGCTGAACTTCGAGGCGGGTGAAAGCTACACGGCCTCGCTGACGGTCACACGCACACTGGCCAACCAGTGGCTGATCGGTTTCAGCCTCAGCGGCGGCAACCTCGGCACGTATTCCTTCGTGGGCGAGGACACGGCGAGCTTCGTGACGCAGTTCGACACCATCTCGTTCGGCTTGAACAGCGACATGACCGCCACCGATTTCACGAATTTCACCGTGAGCGTCGCTGCGATCCCCGAGCCCGGCACCTATGCCTTGCTCGTCGGCGCCGTCGCGTTGCTCGGCGTCTGCGGCTGGCGTCGCCGTCGTGCGGCCGTCTGAACTCGCGGGCCATGAAGCAAATTTTTGGGGTGCTCATCATGGGACTGTGCCTGCCGCTGTGCATGGCGGCACAGTCCTCCCTTTTCGTGGCGCAGGAGACGTTCGCCGACGGCGAGCGGCAGACCTTCGCGCCGCCCGGCTCGCTTGCCTGGCGCGTTTCCAGCGCTTCGGCGGTGCAAATGCAGGACCGCACGTTGGTGCTGACGGCGCCGGCCAAAGGCGTGGCGACCGCGGTGGCGCACCTGGCCGCGCCGGGCGAAGCCGTCGCGTTGCCTGCGGGCGCACGCTTGGTGGCGAAACTGCGCCTGCAGGTGCGCGGCCCGATCGGCGGGGCGGTGAACGGCTTGCGGGTCGGCTTGCTGCACGTCGGCGCGCAACGCATGGCGCGGGACGGCGCCGTGCCCAGCGGCGTGGCGGAGGGTTATGTCGTCACGGTGAACCCGGAAAATGGCGGCATCGCGCTGCGCAAGCGCACGACGCAGGGCGGGGCGTGGATCGCCGCGCTGGCGAGCGGACTTTATCCGGCGTTGCCGTTCGAAGGACGGGCCAAACGCAGCGCGCTGCGGGACGGCGAGACGCATGAACTCGAGATCGTGGTGCAGCGGCGCGCGGACGGGAGCGGACGGCTGAGTGCGTCGATCGCGCCGGCCATGCGCTCGCGTCACATGCATGTCGCGCTGGATGGCGGTCCGGTGCCGGCGCAGTTCGACACCTTGTTGATCGCTTTGCAGACCGGCCTGTCGTCCGTCGCGCTCGAAGGTGTCGAGATCCGGGTGGAGCCGGAGGCGTGAGATGACGTTGCCCGCCACATGCCGGCTGGCTCGCTCGCGCGGCCGGTCGCGGTGCAGCGATCGGCTCGCCCGGCTGGTTGCGCTCGCGCTGCTCATGACGGGCGCAGTCGCGGCCGGACCGGTCCGGCCGCTCGCGCAGGATCATGTCGTGGTTGCGGCCTCGCCGGACCCGCAAAACATCATCCTCTACAACCCGACGATCCTCGCGCTGCCGACGGGGCGGCTGGTGGCGGGTTACGTGCACAGCGACAAGGTCGACGCGTCGCAGTCCACGAGCCTCGTGCTCACGTCCGACGACGGCGGGTTGACGTGGATCGAGCGGGCGCGGGCGCCGGTCGGGCAGGCGCGGTTGTTCGCGGCGGGTGGTGCGCTTTACTATCTGGGTTCCGGTTCGCGCATGCGGATCATGCGCTCGGAGGACGACGGCACGACGTGGAGCGAGCCGGTGGTGCTCGATGCGCGGGCCTGGCATCAGACGGCCTCGAACGTCTGGCATGCGCGCGGGCGCGTGTGGCTGGCCTTGGAGCGGCGCGTGGAGCGGGAGATCGACGCGTGGTCGGTCGGCGAGCTGGCGCCGGTGTTGCTCAGCGGCGACGAGAACGCGGATCTGCGGGTGGCGGCGAACTGGCGTTTCTCGGACGAGCTGATGTTTGCCGACATCATCCCGGGCTACCGGGAAAAAACGCCCGCGACCGGTCCGTTCGGCGTGCCATTCTTCGCGCAGTCCTACCCGGGACGCACGGACATCGGGGGCAAACGTTCCTTCTCGCCGCTGGGTTGGCTGGAGACCAATGTCGTGCAGGTGCTCGACCCCGATCATTTCTGGCACGATCCGACGGGTCGCACGTTCCACCTGCTGTTGCGGGCCAACACGGGGATGACCGGCTATGCGGCGCTCGCGGTGGTGACGGAGCAGCCGGACGGCTCGTTGAAAACCTCGCTGCAGCGCACGCCGGCGGGCGGCACGCAGTTGTTCCTGCCGATGCCGGGCGGACAGATGCGGTTTCACCTGCTCTACGACGCGGCGACCCAACTCTACTGGTTGCTCGGCTCGCAGGCCACGGACTCGATGACCCGCGCCGAACTGTTGCCGCCGGAGCGCTTCGGCACGCCCGACAACGAGCGGCACCGGCTCGTGCTGCATTTCTCCCGCAACCTCGTCGATTGGTGCTTTGCCGGTCTTGTGGCCGCCGGCGGTTCGCCGAAGGAGGCGCGGCACTACGCGAGCATGGACATCGCCGGCGACGATCTCGTGATCCTCTCGCGCAGCGGCGATGCGGCGGCGAAGAGCGCGCACGATGGGAACCTCATCACGTTCCATCGCGTGAAAAATTTCCGCGATCTGGTCTATTGAACGCGAGGGCAGGGGAGCGATGCTCGTGGCGGCCCTGCGCTGCGTGGTAGGGCGAATTCTCCGAATGAGCCGCGTTGACGAGCGGTTCATCGGGCACAACTTATCCTGCCAGCGGGCCAGCGCTGGTGATTTGAAGCGGTAAACCTCAGGACGCGCTGCTGCCGGATGCGCGCGGGCGCACGGAGCCGCCCTCGACCCAGCGCGGCGGGATGAGGATTTGCCGCGGCACGGCGGGGATGCCGCGCTCGTTCTGCATGAGTTGCGTGGCGATGAGGTCGACCGCCGCCGCCGCGACTTCGGCCCGGCGATGGTCGATGCCGGCCAGACCGGCGAGGGAGCCCACCCAATCGTGCACCACCAGCCCCACGTCCTCGGGGATGCGGAGTTTCAGCCGCTTGGTGATCCACTCCGGCACATAGGCGTCGAAGGAGATGAGCGCGTCGGGGCGGTGCTTCTTCATCCACGCGCAGAACAGGCTGCCGTGTTCGCGGATGCGGTTGTCGGGAAAGAGCAGCAGCGGCACCCGCCGGGCCGGGGCGACCGTGTGCTGGTAATTCAACATGGCTCCCGAGTAGGTGTGATCCGAGCGGTCGTCGATCCACTGGGAAACGGCCAGGCCGATCCGCCGATAGCCCCGGGCCTCGAGGTCGGCCGCGACCGAGAGGATGCCGCGCGTCATGTTGGTGCTCGCGCGGTGCAAGTCGGGCGATTGCAGGCCGTAGCCGAAGGTGGCGGTGGCGAACCGCGCGTAATCGAGCTGGGCGACCAGCGCGCGGGAGGATTGTGGCGAGACGATGAGACCCTCGATGCCGCGCGTCTCCAGGATGCGGCCAAGCCGTCCGGCGGTCAGGCCGCCGCGCCCCACGTGGAAGTCCTCCGCCCGGTAGCCGTGCAACTCGGCGCGGTGGCGGATGTCGTCGATCGAGACATAGCGGTAGGCCGGATCGTGCAACGCGTCGTCCGGCACGTCGTCGCGCACGACGCCGATCACGGAGTCCACCCGGCGCCGCCGGCAACTGCGCACGCGCGACATCAGACGGGCGATCTGGGGGTCGGGCCGGTAGCCGAGGCGCTCCAGCGCCTGTTGCACCTTCACCCGGGTCTCCGCCTGCACATGGGGAGAGTTGTTCAGCACGCGCGACACCGTCATCAGGGAGACGGCGCAGGCCTCGGCAACGTGCCGCAACCGGACGACAGGGGTGGGGGCGGGCATAAGGGACAGCAGGCCGGCGGAGCCGCAGAAACGCATTCCCTTCAATTTGCGCTTGTCTTCAAGGCCGAATTTGCAAAAACGGTTTAGCAAGCTGTTATTGGTCTCGTTTTCACCCCCTGTCGCCCCGATGAAGTCCGTCGCCCGTAAGCCATGGCGCGCCCTCTGCGCAAGCGGAGTGCTGGGCTGTGCCGTCATGGTGGCCACGCTGGCAGTCGGGCAGGTGGGCGGGCCGGTGCAGGCGCTGGCGCCGAATTACGTCTTGGTGGCGGAATCGCCCGATCCGAACTCGATGCCGCTCTACTCCCCGTCGATCATCCGGCTTGATTCGGGGCGCTTGGTGGCCTGCTACACGCTGGCGAGCAAGGATCTCGAAGAAAACGGGCCCGGGCAGGAAATTTTTCTCACCTCCGATGATGGTGGGCTCACTTGGACGGAGCGCGCGCGTTCCTCTCCTCTGCAAGGCCGACTGTTCGAAGCGGCGGGCGTCATCTATTATCTTTCCACCGGGGCAGGCATGTCGGCCATGCGCTCGACGGATGCGGGCGAGACGTGGTCGGAGCCTGTATTGCTCACCGATCCGGCGCTCGTCTGGCAGCAGACGCCCGCGAATGTGTGGCACGCCAACGGCCGCGTCTATCTGGCCTACGAGCGGCGGAGCGCGGTAATCGATGCCTGGGGCCCGAGCGTGAAGGCCTTGGTGCTGCTGAGCGCCCGCGTGACCGACGATCTCACCCAGGCTTCCGCGTGGACCTTTTCGAGCGAGCTCGTGTTCGCCGACGTGGTGCCCGGCGTCAGGGAGAATGACCCGGCGCTCGACTACTTCGGCGTCCCGTTCTTCCCGCAGAATTATCCGAACCGCCAGGTCCTCAGCACCAACCCCACGCGCAGCATGTCGCCGATGGGATGGGTGGAGCCGATGGTCGTGCAGGTGATGGACCCCAACCATTATTGGTATGATCCGACCGGCAAGACCTTCCACATCCTGGCGCGGGCCCACACGGGCGGCACCGGCTACGCGTGCGTCACCAAGGTGGTCGAGGATGCGGACGGCCGCATGACGATGTCGCTCGAACACGCGCCTTCCGGGGTGCCGATGCTGTTCGTGCCGATGCCGGGCGGACAGATGCGGTTCCACATCCTCTACGATGCGGAGACGCGCCTGTATTGGCTGCTGAGTTCGCAGGCCACGGATTCCATGACCCGCATCGAGTTGCTGCCGCCCGATCGCTTCGATCTGCCGAACAACGAGCGGCATCGCATGGTGCTGCACTTCTCGAAGAATCTCGTCGACTGGTGTTTCGCCGGGCTCGTGGACAGCACGGACTCGCCGCGCCAGGCGCGACACTACGCCAGCATGGCGATCGACGGCTCCGACCTCGTGATCCTGTCGCGCAGCGGCGACGCCCGCGCCGAGAGCGCGCACGAGGGCAATATCATCACCTTCCACCGGGTGAAAAACTTCCGCGAACTGGTTTACTGATGATGCGTCCGATTATCCTCCTTCTCGCCTTGCTCGGTGCCGCTCTGGCGGCGCGGGCCGATGTCATTCTGGGGCCGGTCTTCCGCGACGGCTGCGTGCTGCAGCGCGACAAGCCGCTGCGCATCTTCGGCCAGGCCGCACCCGGGGAGAAGGTCTCCGTCAGCTTCCGCGGCGAGACGGTCGCCGCGGCGCTCGCGCCGACCGGACACTGGCTGGCGATCCTGTCGCCCGCGCCTGCTTCGGACCAGCCTGCCGACTTGGTCGTGCAAGGCCGCAACACCGTCACCGTGCGCGACGTCCTCGTCGGCGACGTGTGGCTGTGCTCCGGGCAATCCAACATGGAGATGCGGGTCATGCAGTCCGCCCGCGCCGAGGAGGAGATGGCGGCGGCCAAGCATCCGTTGATCCGGCATTTCAAGCTTCCGCACACCGTGGCCGAGCAACCCACCCGGGGAGTGGATGGGGAATGGGTGACGTGTTCGCCGGCCACGGTGGGCGAATTTTCCGCGGTGGCCTACTACTTCGCCCGCACGGTGCAGGCGGAGGTGCAGGTGCCGATCGGCCTGATCAACAGCTCGTGGGGCGGCACCCAGATCGAATCCTGGATGAGCGAGCCGACGCTGCGCGCCGATCCGGCCTATGCCGAGATCCAGCGTCGCTGGCAGGAGCGCCTCGACGGCTTCCCGGCCGCGCAGGCGGAATACGAGCAGAAGCTCGCCGCGTGGACGGAGGCCAGCCGCGAGGCCAAGGCGAAGGGCCAGCCCTACACCCGCCGCAAGCCCACGCGCCCCGAAGGCGCCGGCAGCCGCTGGCAGCCGGCCGGCATCTACAACGCGATGATCGCTCCGCTCGTGCCCGCGTCGATCCGCGGCGTCATCTGGTATCAGGGTGAGAGCAACGCCGAGCGCTTCACGGAATACCGCACGCTCTTCCCCGCGATGATCCGCCAGTGGCGCGCCGATTTCGCGCAAGGAGACCTGCCGTTCTACTTCGTGCAACTGGCCAACCTCGAACGCCCGCGCGATGCGACCGGCGAACAGTGGGCCTGGCAGCGCGAAGCGCAGACCGAGGCGCTCAAATTGCCCGCCACGGGCATGGCCGTGACGATCGATATCGGCGAAGCCGATGACATCCACCCGAAGAACAAGCAGGAGGTCGGTCGACGACTCGCGCTGCTGGCCTTGAACCGATCCTACGGCCTCGCCCGCGCGGACGAGGGTCCCGCCGTCGCCTCCGTCACGCGCGAAGGCGCGGCCCTGCGCGTCGCCTTCCGCACGGCTGGCGAACTCGTTGCCCGCGACCCGGCTCTGCCCGGCTTCGAGATCGCCGGCGCGGACGGCGTTTATCACGCCGCCACGGCCCGTCTCGACGGCACCTCCGTCGTGCTGACCGCCCCCGCTGCCCCGGAGCCCACGAGCGTCCGCTACGCCTGGCACAACAACCCCAGCGTCTCGCTCTTCGACACCCACGGCTTGCCCGCGGCCCCTTTTTTGACCTACCCGAAATCGTTATAGCAGCGCAGTGACCCGCTAACGCCCCACACCCCATGATCACCATATCATCCGCCCCCACCCACCGCAGTGCCCAGCCCGGATTTCCGGCGCTCGCGCGTGCGTTCCTGCAACTCGGTCTCCTCGTCGCCGGACTGAGCAGCGCACTGCTGATCCACGCGCAGCCGATCAACGGCACCTGGACAGGGACTAGCAGCAGCGGCTGGAATAACACGGCCAACTGGTCCGGGGGTATCGTCGCCGGCGGGGCTGGTTCGATCGCTGATCTCAGCACGGTGAATATCAGCGGCACCGTCCAGGCTAATATCAATACCTCCAACGTCACCGTTGGCACGCTTTTGCTCGGTGATACAGACACCACTAACGCGCTGAATATTTCGGTTTCGACCGGGTATGCGCTCATCTTCGATAACAACGGCGCAGGCGCGCTCTTCCATAACGTTCCGTCTGCGAGCAACACCGCAATCGTCGGTTCGGTTTTGCTCGGTGACAACGTCACGATCCAAAATGACAAGACCACCGCCAGCCGATTCCTCGATTTGAGGGGCCAGTGGAGCGCCGCGACTCCCGGGCTCAAAACGCTTACGTTTAGCGGCAGTTCGCTGGGTAACGCCACGATCAATGCCACGAGCGGCTCGATCAGTGATGGAGCGGGCCAGGTGCGCGTCGTGCAATCGAGCTTGGGGACCTTGCAGCTGAACGGGGTGAACTCCTACTCAGGCGGCACCTACGTCAACAGCGGTAAGCTCCAAGTAGCCACCGACGCCAATCTTGGCGCTTCCGGAACCAGTCTGACCCTGGCGCAAGGGACCAGCTTCATCGTGACGGACGCATTCAATACCTCGAGTTCGCAGCGTGGCCTGATTATGAATGGCGATGCCACCGTGCAGACGAACGGCTTCGTCAATTGGTATGGTGTGGTGTCCGGAGAGGGGCAGTTGACTAAGACGGGATCAAGCACCCTGTCCCTCAATAACGCTGAGAGCACGCACTCCGGCGGCATTCAAGTGGACCAGGGCACCCTGCGCACGCGCGCCGGGGACGGAGCACTCGGAGCTGCCAGCAACAGCCTCACCTTTGCCGCAGACACGACTTTCATCGTGCAGCACCTGACCTCTGCCATGTTGACGGAGATCAACGCGGCCCGCACGGCCACCTTGAGTTCCGGCAACGTCACGTTCGACATCAGGACCGCTGCCGTCTGGAACGGAGCGCTTACGGGTGCCGGTGGCCTCAGCAAGATCGGCACCGCCCAATTCACCCTCAACAGCGTGGCGGATTACACCGGCACCACAGCTGTTTCCGTCGGAACTTTCGCGCTCGGAGCCAACGGTGGCCTCGCCAGTTCCCAGATCTCCATCGCCGACGGCGCCAACTTCGACGTCAGCGCGCGCACGGGCGGCTTCCGCCTCGCTACGGGCCAGAACCTCGCGGTCGCCGGCACCGGTCTCTTCACCGGCACGCTCGGCGTCGGCTCCGACACCACGGCGGAGACCATCACGCTGTCCAACAACCTTAACCTCGCCTCCGGAGCCGGCCTCCTCTTCGACCTCGGCGCCACCGGCGACCAACTCGCCGTCACGGGCAACGTCAGCGCCGCCGGCAACGTCAGCGTGCACCTCAACTTCCTCGCTGGCTTCACCACCGGCACCTACACGCTGATGAGCGCCGCGCTCATCACCGATCCCGGCCTCTTCGTCCTCGACGAAGGCGGCCTGCTCGAGGGCTACAATTACAACCTCCTCACCTCCGGCAGCTCCCTGCAGCTCGCCGTCACCGCCATCCCGGAGCCGTCCACCTACGCGCTCCTTGCTGGTGTGCTCACCCTCGGCCTCGCCGTCTGGCGCCGCCGCACGCGGGCCTGAAAATTCGCGTCGCAACCACGCTCTTCTGCCCCCCATGCACCTCGTCTCCAAACTCCCTGTTCGCATCGCCTTCATTTCGTCGGCGCTGCTGTTGTCGGCCAACGTCGCGTCAGCCAATGCCACGGATCACAACCTCTATTGGGATCCGAATGATACCAACACCACGACCGCCGGCGGCACCGGCACATGGAACACCTCTTCCGCCAACGCTTGGTATACGGGCGACGGCGCCGTGCAGCACACCTGGGTCAACACCACATCGATCGCCACCTACTACAATCTCTACTTCGGTGGGGCAGGGCAGGTCGCACCTTACACGGTGACGACGAATCTCTCCAGCACGCTCGCGACTGCAGCGAGCACGACGTTCAACCTGTTCTTTCAAGGCGACTACATCCTCACGCGTGATGCCGCCTCTACCAACACGGCTGAACTTGGCAGCACCACGAGCTCGATCGGCGTCGTGGTGTCCTCCTCCGCCGGCAAGAGCCTAAGCGTGGTCGCGGGCACCGATACCGGCGAAACCAACCGCATCGTGCTCAAGTCCGGCACGAACAACTCCGCCAATCCATCGCTGCTTTTTACCGGTGGCGGTAGCATCAGTCTCGGCAAGAATGTCGACGTGCAGGGCACAAGCGCGAACGGGCATGTGCGCGTGGGCGCAGCCAGCCTCGCGACCTCGCTCACCGCCACCGCCGGCGCGACGATCACGGCGCCGCGGCTGCAACTCGCGAATGGCGCGCTCAACATCAATGGCGGCGCCGTTTCCCTCGGCGTCACTGCCGGCGCCAACAGCGCGCGCGGCAATTCTGCCCTTTTCATCGGCACGGTCGGCACGACCGCGGCCGGTTACACGCCGTCCGTCGTCAATCTCAACAGCGGCACGCTGACCGCCCTCCCCGGCACCGGTGCCAACGGCGGCACCTACGGCCAGGGCAAGCACGGCGTCGTCTTCGCGATCGACCCAACCGTGCTCACCGCCGACGCGGCCACGACCGCCACCGGTCTCTCCGGCGGCACGTTCAACCTCAACGGCGGCACCCTCACCACCACCGACATCCTCGCCAATCCCTACGCCACCACCGATGTCACCGCGAAGTTCGTCTTCAACGGCGGCACGCTCGTCGTCAGCGCCGCCGCCACGCAGGACCACCTCAACGGCTTCATGACCGGCTTCAAGGACACCGCCGCCAACCACATCAGCATCGCCTCCGGTGGCGCCACCATCAACACCGGCTCCATCAACACCGGCACGACCAACGGCATCGCCACCATCGACTCCGTCATCCGCGGCTCCGGCGACCTCACCAAGGCCGGCGCGAATACCCTGAGGCTCTCCGCCGCCAACACCTATACCGGTCGCACCGTCATCTCCGGCGGCACGCTCGCGCTCGGCGCCACCGGCGGCCTTGCCAGCTCCGAGATCTCCATCGCCGACGGCGCCAACTTCGACGTCAGCGCGCGCACGGGCGGCTTCCGCCTCGTCACGGGCCAGAACCTCGAGGTCGCCGGCACCGGTCTCTTCACCGGCACGCTCGGCGTCGGCTCCGACACCACGGCGGAGACCATCACGCTGTCCAACAACCTTAACCTCGCCTCCGGAGCCGGCCTCCTCTTCGACCTCGGCGCCAC
>JAMPXH010000002.1 GCA_023701285.1 Candidatus Didemnitutus sp. | reverse complement strand
GTTGCTGGCGATTCATGCCCTGTCTCCTTGGTGCGCTACCTGATGTTCGATTTTGGTGATGATGTGCTCGTAATGTTGAGCGATGCGGATGGCCTCGCTCGGATCGCGGCATACTTCGCAGATGAACGCGTCGCCAGGGCTGAATCCCGATTCGAGATAGTTGGCTGTTTGGGTCCATGCTTCGGCGCGGAGCCACAGATCGTCGAGCAGTTGGCCGACATCATCGGCGCTGAGGGTGAGAGTGAAATTTCCTGTCTTGGCTGGCACTCGCGGAGCCTAGCCGATTGTGGACTATCAGGCCACGGACGATGAGTCACAATTCGCGCCGCAGGCTCAGGGCGGGCTTGGGCGTGGCGCTTGCAGCCGGTCTGCAGGCGACGCGGTGCGACTGGTCGGAACGCCGGGTAACTCGGCGCGGTGGCAGAAATGGCGTTCTTCAGCCAAGCGGACGAAGCCGGCACATTGCTGGAGTGCGCGGTGCCAGCGGCGGTTCCGTCGAGCGCCGCCTTTTCATTCGTGTTCCTGCGTGTCCATTCGTGGTTTCCAAGGAGGCGAATGCGCGGACGGGGCGCGAGCGGGCTCGCTGCCTGCGATGGGGGTTGGCGCGGTCGGCGGCGAAAGTCGCGCGCGGCGGCGCGCTCAGACCGCGGCTTCGAGGCGTTCGGGCGTCGCGGCGGGCTCTTCTTCGGGGCGCGGGGCCGGGGCGCCGGCCATCCACTGGGCGGCGATCTTGCGCGCCTCGGAGGTCCAGTTCACCTCGGGCTTGGCGTAGATGGCGTGCTCGGTCGTGCGCTCGGTGCCGGTCCAGCTCAGCGTGGCTTTCAGGCAAGGCGTGCCGTCCGCGAGTTGGTAGCCTTGCACCAGCACCTGGCCGCGCGAAGAGGGGAGTTCGCCCACGCGCACCTGCAGGTCGAGCCGGGCGAGGCCGAGGTGGTAGTTCACCATGCGGCTGGTTTCCCAGGTGCCGCCGTCGGGAGCGGGGTCGTCGGCGGCCAGCGAGCGCTCGAAATCGGTGAGAAACGAAAGAAGGCGGTGATGCATCGGACGGAGGCGGAGTTCGCGCTAGGGCTTCATCGGCGCGGCGCGGCGGAACTTGAGCACTTTTTTCGCCTTTTCCGCCGCCAGCGAAGGTCCGCGGACGGCCGAAACCGGGACGAACGGCCACGCAGCCGGGAAAAGCCGCTTTATTTCCCGGGATTGTTCCCTCAGCTTTTCCCGTCCCCATCATGGCATTCGAGAAAGTTCTCCTGGTCGAAGACGAGCCGGTCGTGCGCAATCTGCAAACGGAGATCTTCACGCGGCGGGGTTTCACGGTGACGGTGGCCGAATCCCTCGCGCAGGCCGAGGCGGCGATCGTGCGCGAGTCCTTCGATCTCGTGATGCTCGACATCCGCCTGCCCGATGGCGACGGCCAGCAGTTCCTCGAGCGCCTCGCGGCGCTGCCGGAGCGGCCGTTGGTGGTGATGGTGACGGGCTACGGCTCGATCGAGTCCGCGGTCTCGTGCATGCGCGCGGGCGCCTTCGACTACCTGCTCAAGCCGTTTTCCGCGTCGCAGATCGACGTCATCATCAAGAAGGCCCAGGCGTTCCGCCAGCTGCTCAAGGTCAACAAGCTCCTCAGCGACCAGCAGGGCGAGGGCGACGGCACCGTGGTCGGCCGCAGCCCGGTGATGCTGCGCCTGCGCCAGCTCATCGAGCGCGTGGCGCCGACGGATGCGACGGTGCTCATCACGGGCGAAAACGGCACGGGCAAGGAGATGGTCGCGCACGAGCTCTACCGCCGCAGCCCGCGCCGGCAGAACCCCTTCATCAAGGTCAACTGCGCCGCCGTCTCCGAGACGCTGATCGAGAGCGAGTTCTTCGGGCACGAGCGCGGCGCGTTCACCGGCGCCACCGACCGCCGCGAGGGCCGCTTCGAGCTGGCCAACCAGGGCACGCTCCTTCTCGACGAGGTCAGCGAGATCCCCGCCAACCTCCAGGCCAAGCTCCTGCGCGTGCTCCAGGAGCGCGAGTTCGAGCGCGTCGGCGGCAACCGCACCATCAAGGTCAACGTCCGCATCCTCGCCACGTCCAACCGCGACCTGCTCGCCTACGTCGAGAAGGGCTCGTTCCGCCAGGATCTCTATTACCGGCTCAACGTCTTCCCCGTGCACGTGCCGTCGTTGCGCGAGCGTCCCGAGGACATCGTGCCGCTGGCCGAGCACTTCCTCGCGCGCTTCGCCCGCAAGTTCGGCGTCAAGGTCGCGGGCTTCGCCGATTCCGCGACGGACGCCATGCTCAGCTACCGCTGGCCCGGCAACGTCCGCGAGCTGCAGAACACCATCGAGCGCGCCGTCATCCTCACCGAGAACGGCCGCGCCGTCTCAGCCGCCGCCCTCGGCCTGCCTTTGCTCGGCAAGAGCATCTCGCCCGGCGAGGTGCTGCTGAACTCGATCGCGCCCTTCGATTTCGAACAGACTCCGCCGTCCGCTGCGCCCGCGGCTCCGGTGGCCTCCAACGGTGCCGCGGCGGCGAACGCTCCCGCTCCAGCGGCGGCCGTCGCCGAGGCCCCCGCGGGCGACGCCCTTCGCCTCACCGGCCCCGACGGCGCCGTGCTCACCATCGCCGAGTTGGAAAAACAGGCCATCCGCGCCGCGCTCGCCCAGACCGCCGGCAACCGCACCAAGGCCGCCGAGGCGCTCGGCATCAGCATCCGCACCCTGCGCAACAAACTGCAGGAATACCGCGAGGCCGGTGACCCGATCGATTCCGGCGCCGAGTAGCCGGGAGGCTGCGTCCCCGCATCGCCGCCACGGGAGGGTAGGTTGCGAGTTCGCTCGCGCCCTGAACCGGACTCATGCCGTTGGACGCGATTCCCGACTGATGAGCTCTTGACCATGGGGTGGTCGCCGCTGTCCCAGCGGCGACAGGCGTCGGTAGGGACACCGACGCCCACCACCTGCATGATCCCGGCTGAGTGACTCGCCTGCTCCGAAACCTCCCGCGGCGCGGGCCCCACGCGCCAGCGCCTTCGCTCCCTGCCGCCGCCGCCCGGCGGCCCGATGCCGCGCGCCCGCGAAATTTTCGCGTAAAGTCCAGCCGGGCAGGGCCGATAATGAGGCACGGCGAAATTCGCATCCGAAGCGTCCGTGCATTATGCCCGCCCTCAAGGAGATTTCCGAAACCCTCATCCGCGAGAACATCGCGCGCGCCATCGCCGATGTCTTCAAGACCATGCTGGGCCGGGAGGTCGCGCTCTGCCCCGCCACCGAGCAGGGCAATGTCGAGTGGCCGCCCATCCCCACGCCCAAGTCCGATCCTACCCCGCAGGTCGTCGGCACCGTCGGTTTCATCGGCGACATCAACGGCCTCATCTATTTCTACCTGCCCGTGGACCTCGCCCGCCTCTGCACCTCGCACCTGCTCGGCATGACCGGGGCCGAGGTCGACGAGGCCGGCGACGAGGTCATCAACGACGCCATCGGCGAGCTCACCAACATGAGCGTCGGCAGCTTCAAGAACGGCCTCTGCGACGCCGGTTACCCCTGCAAGCTCACGATCCCGTCGATCCTGCGCGGCAGTAATTTCTGCGTGGAACCCATCAGCTCCGCCGAACGCTACATCTACCGCTTCACCTGCGGCGAACATCGCGTCGTCACCGACATCCTCCTCAAGGGCGGCGACTGAGCCCTCCCGATCCTCCGATGCGCAACAAGATCCTCACCGTCGACGATTCCAAGACCGTCCGCATCATCGTGCGGAAGGCCTTCAAGCCCTACGATTGCGAAATCCTCGAAGCCGCCAACGGCGTCGAGGGCCTCGCCGTCGCGGCCAAGGAAATGCCCGACCTCATCCTCCTCGACGTGACCATGCCCGTGATGGACGGCGTGGAGATGCTCACCAAGCTCAAGGCCGACCCGCAGCTCAAGGGCATCCCCGTCATGATGCTCACCGCCGAGGGCGGCCGCGACAACGTCCTCAAGATCGCCAAGATCGGCGTGCGCGACTACATCGTGAAGCCCTTCAAGGAGGACGTCCTCGTCGAGAAGGCCGGCCGCATCATCGAGCTCAAGCCGCTCGCCGACGGCCCCGCCAAGGCCCGCTCCATCTTCGACCCCGCCAACATCCTCGTCGTCGAGGACAAGCCCGCCATCGTCCAGCAGATCCAGGAAGGCCTCAAGCACACGCCTTGGAAGATCCAGGGCGTCGCCACCCAGGGCGAGGCCATCGACCTCTGTTCGAAGACGCCGCCCGATCTCATCATCATCTCGCTCTCCCTGCCCGAGGATGCCGCCTTCACGCTCTTCCGCATCGTGCGCACGAACGTGAAGACCAAATACACCCCGGTCTTCGGCCTCGTCGTGAAGACCGAGGTCGCCCCGCAGCAGCAGGCCCAGAACGTCGGCTTCACCACCGTCATCACCAAGCCCATCGACGTTTCCGAACTCGAAGGAAAGATCGCCAAGGCGATGAACCTCGACACCTCGCAGCGCTACTTCGGCATCGAGGACGGCGCGTTGATGATGCGCCTGCCCGAGAACTGCTCGCCCTCCGTCATCGCCGAGGTCACCGCCTACGTGAAACCCAAGTTCGCCGAGGCCGTCGATGCCGGGCACAACCGCGCCGTCATCGACGTGCACCACCTGAAGTCCCTCCACATGGGCATCATCAAGCTCATGGTGCACACGATGCAGACCTGCCGCGAACTCGGCCTCCAATTCGCCCTCGTCGGCAACCCGCAGATCGCCGCCGAGTGCAAGGGCTTCGAGGACACGCGCGCCTGGCACTTCCACGACAAGATCGAGGACGCCCGCGCCAGCCTGATCAAACCCGGCACGCCCGCCCCCGCGCTCGCCGCGACCTGAGTCGGGATCATGCAGGAGGTGGGCGTCGGTGTCCCTACCGACGCCTGTCGCCGCTGGGACAGCGGCGACCACCCCATGGTCATGAGCTCATCAGTCGGGAATAGCGTCCAACGGCATGAGTCCGGCTGAGTCCACCCGCCGCGAGCTTGCTCGCGCCCGTTCATCGCTGCTTGCGCCCTGCCCCCGGCGCGCTCAAACGCGGCGCAACTGCGGCCACTTCAGCCGCGGTCCGAACACGTTCAGCGCCAAGCCGCCGAGCACCAGCAGCGCCGCGAGGAATTTCCACGCCGGCAACGTCTCCCCGAGCACGAGCGCCGCACTCAGCATGCCGAACACCGGCACGAGCAGTGCGAACGGCGTCACGGACGACGCCGGATGCCGCGCGAGCAACCAGCTCCAAAGCGAATAAGCCACGAGCGTGGAGGCATAGACGATGTAGGCCACGCTGAGCAGGCCCGGCAGCGTGATCCCAGCCAAACTGCGCGCGATGAGCGCGGGCCCTTCGAAGGCGAGCGAGGCGAGCGCCATCGGCACCGGCACCACGAGGCTGCCCCACACCACCAGCGCCAGCGCATTCACCCGCCCCAAGCGCCGTGACGTGACGTTCGCGTAAGCCCATGACGTGGCCGCCAGCAGCAGGCAGAGCAGCCCCGCCGCCGTCGCCTCGCCGCCCGTGTGCGCGCCGACGACCGCGAAGCCCGCCACCGCCAGCCCTGCGCCCGCGACCTGCACGAACCGGATCTGCTCCCGCAGCAACCACGCGGCGAACGCCAGCGAAAGGAAGACCTGCGCCTGCAGCACGAGCGACGCGAGCCCGGCCGACACGCCCAGCTTCATCCCGAGGAAAAGCAGCGCGAACTGCCCGGCGAACATCGTCAGGCCGTAAGTCAGCAGCTGCCGCCACGCGATCGCCGGCCGCGGCAGGAAGAACACGAGCGGGAACGCCACGAAGACGAAGCGCACCGTGCACAGCAGCAACGGCGGCAGATCCTGCAACGCCACGCGGATGGCCACGAAATTGCTTCCCCAGATCGCGACCGTGACGAACGCGAGGAGCAGATGGCGGGCGGGCAGCCGGGGCGTGGAGGACATGAAGCGTGCACGCTGCGGAGCTTCCCGCGGCTGCGCAACGGAGGTTCGTGTCCAGTCGCGCACAGCGCCGGTGTCCGATCGGACAGGGGTGTGCCGGCACACTCCGCTCACGCGCCCGCCGAACGCCGGCCATTGTCCGTGGGTAGGGCGAATCCTCCGGCTGAGCCGTTCTTACTTGGCGTAGCCGCCGGCCGGTCCGTGCGGCCTCACGCCGTTTTGAACACAAAGACGTGCCCCTTCTCCGTGCCGACGGCGAGCAGTCCATCGTCGGCGCGCCAGGCGAACTTCGATGCGGCGGCGGGCATCTTCACCTCGGCGACGAGCGGGTTCTTGCGCGTCGGCGCCCAGAGCGAGAATTCCCCGTCGGAGGCGGCGGTGGCCAGCAGGCCGTGCGCGTGTTGAAACGCCACGGCGATCACTCGCGTCGTGTGCGGCAGCAGGAGCGGTTCGCGACCTTCGGGGCCGGCGCCGCTGCAATCCCACACGCACGCATCGTGGCCGCCGCCGGTGGCGAGCCAGTGCGAGTCCGCGCTGAAGGAGAGCTCCTTGAGCTTCGTCTCGTAGCCGCTCATGTGCAGCTCGAGATCCTCGTCGGGCACCCAGAGGTGCACGGCGTTGTCCTGGCAACCCGCCACAAGCCAGCGCCCGTCGGGCGACCAGGTCAGCGCGTGCAGGGCGTTGCCGTAGGGAAAATCCTTCGCGGCGGTGAAGTCGGCGAGGTTCCACAGCGCGACGCCGCCAAAGCGGGCCACGGCGAGTTGCGGCGACGCGCCACCGGCGGACGGCGCAGGGCGGACGGCAAGCGCGGAGATGGTCTTCGCGGCGGCGGGAAATTCGTGCACCGTCGTGCCGTCGGCGTGCAGCGCGACGAGTTGCCGGCCGGCGGCGGCGAAGAGCAGCGCGCCGTGCGGCGTGCCGGCCCGGGTGGACGGCGCCCACACCAGATGTTCGACCCAGGCGCCGCCGAGTTCCTTCTCGGCGAGTTCCTCGCCGGTGTGCGCGCTCCAGAATTTCACCCGGCCATCCTGCCCGCCCGTCGCGAGCAGCGGAGCGCCGGGGCACCATGCGAGGCAGTTGGCGCCGTCGGCGTGCCCGGCGAGCGTGTGCCGCACCGCGCCGGTGGCGGCGTCGTAGAGGGTGATGCCGCCCGCGGCGGAGGCGACGGCGAGCCAGGCGCCGTCGGGCGACCACGCCAGATCGATCGCATAGTCGTCGAGGACCGCCGCCCAGTGCTTGGCAAATTGCATAGGCCGCCAACGTAGCGGGCGGAGCCGCGACTGCCATTCGAAAGCGTGGCGTTGCGCCGCGGGCCGTCGCGAAAGTCCGCCGCCCGCGGCGCGGAAGATGAACGGAAATTCATCCGCCGTTCACCCGCGGTTCACGCGGGTGGGCTACAAGGGGAGCATGTTCGTCCGCATCCTCTCCCTTTTCCTCACCGCGGCCCTCTGCGGCGCCGCCGGAGCGGCGGAACGTCCGCTCGCGTTGGATCGCGCCCAGTCGCGCATCGAGATCGTCGTCAAGGCCACCTTTGACTCCTTCACCGGACGGCTCGAAGCGTTCGATCCGAGTGTGACGCTGGACGACGCCGGCCGCATCGCGGGCGCGCGGGTCGCGTTCCATTTCCGCGACGTGCTCACGGGAAAGCCGAAACGCGACAAGGCCATGCATGAGTGGCAGCACACGGAGGAGTTTCCCGACGGCGAGTTCGTGCTGCGCTCACTGCTGACCGGGCAGGACGGCCAGATCCGCGCCAACGGCCGGCTCTCGTTCCATGGCGTGGCCAGCGAGATCACGTTCCCCGTGAGCGTGACCCGGCAGGAGACACTCTACGCGATCGACGGCGACGCGGCCGTCGACGTGCGGGACTTCGGTCTGCCCGCCATCCGCATGATGGGCCTGCTCAAGGTCGATCCGGTCGTGCACGTGAAATTCCACCTTCAGGGCCGCGATGGCGATGCACGTTGAACCGCTCTCCGCTGCGCCGCGCGTGCTCGTGTGGGACCTGTCGATCCGCGTCCTGCATGCCGTCTTCGCCGGGGGCATGATCGCTGCGCTCGCGCTCGGCTTCGGCTTGGAGGAGGAGCATCCTTGGTTCGCGGCGCATGTCGCGGCCGGCTTGATGGCGGGAGGCGCGCTCGTGTTGCGGCTCGTGCTCGGGGTGGTGGGCCCGCGCCAGGCTCGTTTCGCCGCGTGGCCGTTGCGTCCGCGCGATTTCGTCCGCTGGGGCCAGGCGTTGTGGCAACGCACGCCGCCCGACCGCCTCTGGGCGGGGCACAATCCCGCCGCGAGCTGGGTCATGCTCGGGATCTTCGGCACGGCCGGGGCGCTGTTGCTGACGGGCATCCTCGACGGCGACGACGTGCACGAGGGGCTCGCGGTTGCGATGCTCGCGCTCATCGGGGCGCACCTCGCCGGTCTGGCCGTGCACACCTTCCACGCGCGGGAGAACATCGCCCTCGCCATGCTCGACGGGCGCAAGCGCGCGCCCGCGCCCGCGGCGTTGCGGAGCCACGGCTGGCTCGGCGGCGTCTTGGTCGCCGCGCTGCTCGCGGGTTGGGCCGGCTGGATCTGGCGCGGGACCGATCTGGCCCGCGGCACGGTCAGCCTGCCGGGTTGGGAATTTCGTTCGGAGGCGCCGGAGGGCGCCTCGTCAAAGCAACATGCGCACGACCGGAAGGATCACGACGATGACTGAAGCCCAGATTCACCACCGCCTGCACCGGGCGTTGCTCCGCCACCTGCCTGACGCCGCCCGCGCCGAGCCGGCGTTGCGGTCCGCGCTCCGCCAAGGCGCGGAACATCCGGGCAAACTCATCCGCGGGCGCCTCGTGCTCGCGGCGGCCTGCCGGCATGGTCTCGCGCCGGCGCGTTCGGCCATGCTCGCGTGCGCGGTCGAGTATTTCCACACCGCCTCGCTCCTGCTCGACGATCTCCCCTGCATGGACGACGCCGCGGTGCGCCGCGGCCGGCCCTGCGTGCATCGCCGCCACGGCGAGGCAACGGCGATCCTCGCCGCGCTCGCCTTGATCAACCGCGCCTACGCGCTGGTCGGCCGGGCCTTCGCGGCGCGTTCGTCCGGCGAACGCCGTCGCGCCACGGATTGGCTGGATCGCACGCTCGGCGTGACCGGCCTCGTCGGCGGCCAAGCGTGGGATCTCGCCTTCGCACGCACCGAGCGCACGGCCGCGCTCGTCAGTCGCGTGGCCGCCGGCAAGACCGGTGCGCTCCTCACGCTGGCGGTGCAACTCCCCGCGCTCCTCGCGCGTCCGGGCCGGGTCGAGCGGCGGGCGCTCGAGGCGCTGTGCGTCTATTGGGGCCAGCTTTACCAGATCGCCGACGATTTCAGCGATCTGCCTTCCGGTGCGACCGGCTCCGGCAAGACCTCCGACCGCGACCGCCGACTGGCGCGGCCCAACCTCGTGCTCGCGCTCGGCGCGGCGCGGGCGCAGGCGCGTTACCAGCGGCTCACGCAGCAGGCCGGCCGTGCGCTGGGCGAGTTGCGGCGCGCGGGTGGGGAACGGTGGAATTACCTTCTGCCCGTGCAGGCGGCGCTGACGCGCCCGGCCGCCCGCGAGCCTGAGATCGAGCATCACGCCGCGTGAGGCCCGCTGCATCCCGCGCGCATGAATATCCTTTCCCTCGTTTACACCAATCTCCGCCGCCATCACTGGCGCGCGCTCATCGGCATGGCCGGCATCGCCTTCGGCGTGGCGGCGATGCTCACCATCCTCGCGATCGTCACCGGCGCCATCGGAATGTTCCAGCGGTTGCTCGCCAGCGACAGCCATTACCTCGTCTTCGAGCGCAACGTCTCGGACCTGTTTTTCAGCTCCGTCACGCCGGCGCAGGTCGCGGCGATCCGCGCCCGGCCGGAGGTCGCGGAGGCGCATCCGGTGCTCTTCGGCATCGTGTCGGCGCCGGGGCATCCGGTGGTGACCTGCTTCGGCGTGGAGGCGGACGATCCGCGGCTCGCGCGGGCGGAGTGGCGCGCGGGGACGGCGGCGGATTTCGGCCGCGAGCCCGGGCGGGTCTATCTCGGTTCGCGCGCGGCGGAGTTCCTCCACGTGCGCGCCGGCGACGAGCTCGAGATCGGGCGCGGGCGCTTCCGCGTGGGCGGCATTTTCAAGACCGAGAACGGCTTCGAGGACGGTGGCGTGTTCCTGCCGCTGGCGGAGGCGCAGGAATTTTTCCACCGCGCCGGCGCGGCGTCGATCGTCACGGTGAAGCTGCGTGCGGAGGACCTCGGCGCGGCGTTCAAGGGCGGGGTGGAGGCGGCGCAGCCAGGCGTGATCGCGCTGGAGAACCGCGAGTTCAATTCCACCTATAACAGCTTCAAGATCCTCAATTTCACCGCGTGGGCCGTGGGCGTCTGCGCGTTCTGCCTCGGCGGGCTTGGCGTGGCCAACACGATGCTGCTTTCCGTCTTCACGCGCATCCGCGAGATCGCGGTGCTGCGCGTCTGCGGCTTCTCGCGCGGGCAGGTGGCGGGGCTGATCTTCGGCGAGGCGGCGGCGATCGCGGCGGCGGGCGTGGCGGTGGGCTTCGCGCTCGGTTTCGGCCTGCTGGCCGTGCTGGAGCAGGTGCCGCAGTTCAACGGCTACGTGCGCGCGACGACGCAGCCGCTCGTCCTCGCGGGCATCGTGGCGACGGCCTTCTTCACCGCCGTGCTCGGCGCGATCTATCCGGCGCGTTTTGCGATGCGCATCCAACCGGCGGAGGCCCTACGCTATGAATGACCGCGGACGCGAGGTGCTGGCGACGGTCCGGCATGTGGAAAAAAGCTACGACGGCGGACGCATTGCCGTGCTGCGCGACGTCAGCCTGACGGTGCGCGCCGGCGAGATGGTCGCGCTGTGGGGCGCGTCGGGCTCGGGCAAGAGCACGCTCCTGCACCTTCTCGGCGGACTCGACGTGCCCGACCGCGGCGAGTTGCAGGTCTGCGGGCTGGACCCGCGCCGCGAGACGGACTGCCTGCGCCTGCGGCGGCGCGAGCTGGGTTTCGTGTTCCAGCTGCACAACCTCATCGCCGATCTCACCGTGGAGGAAAATCTCCGCGTGCCGGCGCTCGCGATCGGCACACCCACCACGGCCACGGCTGCGCGCGTGCGTGCGCTGGCGGAGCGCGTGGGCATCGCCCACCGGCTCGGGCATCGCGTGCAGGACATCTCCGGCGGCGAGCGCCAGCGCACGGCAATCTGCCGCGCGCTGATGAACGCGCCGCGCCTGCTCCTGGCGGACGAGCCCACGGGCTCGCTCGACGAGGCGACGGGCGAGGCGGTGTTCGGCCTGTTGCGGGAACTCGCGGCGCGCGACGGCATCGCCGTGGTGCTGGCCACGCACGAGCGGCGCTTCGCCGAGGCGTGCGACCGGATCGTGCGCGTGCGCGACGGCCAACTGCAGGAGATCACGGCGTGAACGTGCCGGGACAGACGCCACCGTCCGCGCTCGCGCGCACGGTGGCCCGGCACAGCCTCGGCTGGCTCGTGGCGGCGAATCTCGTCGGCCTCTGGCTCGCGTGCGTGCTGCTCTGGCCCGCGGCCGGCGATGCGCTGGCCCCGTTGTCCTACGGTCGCTGGATGCCGCTGCATCTCGACTGGCAACTCTACGGCTGGTGCGCGCTGCCGCTGGTGGGCGTGCTGTTCGCGTGGACGTTCGACGTGTGGCGTCCGTTCGGTCTCCCGGAGGCACAATGGGGCGTGCGGGCCTGGAGCCTGGCGCTGGCCGTCGGTGGCGTGAGCTGGCTGGCGGGATACGTGAGCGGGAAACTTTTCCTCGACTGGCGCGGCTGGACGCGCGCGCTGCTGCCGCTGGCCATGGTGGTGCTGTGGGGCGTGATGGCGGTGCACACGCGCTCGCGGTGGGAGGCCTTCGACCGGCGGGCGCGGGCCGGGCGCGGGGTGTTGCTCGCCGCGCTCGCGGTGGTGCCGGTGGTGTTCTTCTGGGCCTCTGGTCGCGCGGTGTATCCGGCGGTGAATCCCGGAAGCGGCGGCGCCACGGGCGCGTCGCTGCTCGGGTCCACGCTCGGGATCGTGACGATTTTCCTGCTGTTGCCGTTTTTTTTGGACCTTCCACGCCGCCCGGGCGCGCCGGAGAGATCGGGCCAGATGATTGATCGAGTGATCTTCGGCGCGCTCGGGGCGAGCTGGGTGGTGTTCGCGCTGTTGCGGCACGGCGACGCCTCGCACCACGAACCGGCGCAGCGGCTCGGGCTGGCGGTGCTGCTCGCGTGGGTGCCGTTGCTGGCGCTGGCGTGGTGGCGTCGCGCGTGGCCCGCCGGGGCGCGTCCGTGGGTGGGCGCGGCGCTGGCGTGGTGGGCGTTGCTCGTGGCGAGCGGCTGGCTGGCCTTTTTGCCCGGTTGGTCGGAGCAGATGAAGTTCACGCACGGCCTCGTGGCGCACGCGCATCTGGCGATGGCGGGGCTGGTCACGAGCGTGAACGGCGCGATCCTCGTGACCCTGACGGGCCGGCGCGCGCCGGCGCGCGTGTTCGCGCTGTGGCAGGCGGGTTGCGCGCTGCAGGTCGCGGCGCTGCTCGGCCTGGGCATGCAGGAGGCGGCGCGGGTGGACGAGTTGTTCCTCGGCGCGGCGTCGACGCAGGGCTGGCTCGGGCTGCGGCTCGCGGCGGGCGCGGCCATGACGGCGGCGGCGGGGTGGTGGTGGCGGGATTTTTTGCGCGATGAATAATCCACGAATCGAAAAAATCGTCCGCCCTTTCGCGGCGCTGGCGGGCGCGATGGATCTGCTCACGGGGCTGGGACTCGTGTTCCTGCCCGCGCTCACGCTGACGCTGATGCGCGTGCCGGTGCCGGACGCGGAGGCGCTGGTCTTCGTGCGCTTCGTGGGCGTCTTCGTCGGCGGCGTGGGGGCGAGCTACTACGTGGCGCTGGCGCGCGAAAACGAAAACGCGGTGTGGGAGGTGTTCCGTTTCACGCTCGTGTTCCGGGCGGCGGCGGGTGCGTTCGTGCTGGCGGCGGTCGTCAGCGGGTTGTGGCGCTGGCCGTGGCTGGCGGTGACGGCGACGGACTGGGGCATCGCGGCGGTGCAGGGCTGGTTGTTGTGGCGACGGGAAGAGCGCGCATGAATCCGGCCAACCCAGACGCCGGGGCGCGTCGCTCATGGTGGGCGGCGCTGGGCGTGGTCGCGGCGACCTACGTTTATTTCCTGATCTTCGCCGAATTTGCGCTGCTGGGCTTGGCGGAGCGGCAAGGGATCGCGGGCGCGGAGATGCAGCGGCTGCTCGCCGCGCTCGGTGGCGGCGGCATCGTCGGAGCGCTGGCCGCGTGGCGACTCCATCGCGCGCGGACGGCGCGTATTTTCCTGCGGGTGGCGCTGGCGGGTTGTGCGCTGGCGGCGCTGGGCGCGCTGGCGGCGCGGGGCAGTGGGGCGCTGGTGGCGGCGTTTGCGGCGACCGGGATTTCGTTGGGCGCGCTGACGGTCGGGCTCGCGGCCACGTTGCGCGCGGCGGCCGGTCCGGCGCGGCTGGGGCTGGCCATCGGCGCGGGCACGGGTCTGGCCTATGCGCTGTGCAATCTTCCGGCGGTGTTCGCGGCCGATCCGCACGCGCAGGCGGTCGGTGCGATCGCGGTGACGCTGGCGGCGCTCGGGCCGGTGGGGTGGATGCGCACGGAGCACGGCGGCGAAGCGGCGCCCGCAGACGCGGCCGGCGCGGATCGAGTCGGCGCGGCGCGCTGGGTGGTCGCCTTGCTGGCGCTCGTGTGGCTCGACTCGGCGGCGTTCTACGTGATCCAGCACACGCCGGCGCTGCGCGAGGCGATGTGGTCCGGCCCGTGGACGCTGGCCGGCAACGCGGGCGTGCATGGCTTGTTTGCGCTGGTGGCGGGGCTGCTGCTGGACGCGGGGTGGCGGCGGGCGCCGGCGCTGGCGGCCCTCGCGTTGCTGACGGCCGCGGTCGCGCAACTCGGCGGCCGGACGCTCTTGCCTCCGCAATGGCTCTACACGGCGGGCGTGTCGCTTTATTCGGTCGTGCTGGTTTACGTGCCGGCGCGGCGGGCCTCCGCCGGCTGGGCGGCGGCGGTGTTCGGTGTGGCCGGCTGGATCGGCTCCGCGCTCGGCATCGGCATGGCGCAGGATCTGCACGGCGTGCCCGGGTGGTTTGCGGCGCTGGCGGTCGGCGCGGTGGCGTGGGCGTTGCTCGGCGGGCGGCCGGTGCGGCTGGTGGCGCTGGCGGGTGTGCTGGTCGCGGGCGGCGGCGCGGTGCCGGCGCGGGCGGCGGACGACAGCGTGGCGCGCGGTCGCGAGGTCTACGTGCGCGAGGGTTGTCTGCATTGTCACTCGCAGTATGTGCGGCCGCAGGTGGCGGAGGATGTGTTGCGCTGGGGGCCCGCGGTGCCGCTCGCCGAGGCCAAGGCCGGCGCGCCGCCGTTGCTCGGCAACCGGCGTCAGGGACCCGACCTGACCAACGTCGGCACGCGCCGCTCGATCGAGTGGAATCGCCTGCACCTGCAGGATCCGCGGGCGATCACGCCCGGCTCGCGCATGCCGGCCTATGCGTATCTTTTCCGCGGCGTGGACAACGACGGCGAGGCGCTGCTGCACTACCTGGCGTCGCTCGGCGCCGAGCGTTTGCCGGAGCGGCTCGCGCAGGTGCAGGCCTGGCGTCCGGCGGCTCGCGCGCCGATCGCGCCTGCGCGGGCGCAGGAGATTTTCAACCGCTCGTGCGCGAACTGCCACGGCACGGAGGGGCGCGGCGACGGGCCGCTGGCTTGGGAGTTCAGCGTGCGGCCGCCGGTCTGGCGTGAGGATGGCTGGAGGCATGTGCGCGCCGGGGACGATGTGGAATCCGTCCTGAGCCGCATCATCAAGTTCGGGTTGCCCGGCTCGCCGATGGCGGGTCACGAATACCTGCCGGACGACGTGGTGGTTGGGCTGGCGCGGCACGTGCAAACATGGCACAAGTCAGCCGCAGCGAAACCCACGGAATGAAAATCCTCATCGTCGAAGACGAGCGCAAGGTCGGCCAGTTCATCGAGCAGGCGCTCCGCGAGCAGGCCTACACGGTGCGCGTGACGCCGACGCTCGCTGCCGCGCGCGATGCGCTGGCGGAGTCGCCCTACGACGCGGTGGTGCTCGACCTCGGGTTGCCCGACGGCGACGGACTCGAACTCCTGCGCGAGTGGCGCGCGGCGGGTTTCAACGAGCCGGTGCTGATCCTGAGCGCGCGCGATGCCGTGGACGACCGCATCCGCGGCCTCAACCTCGGCGCGGACGACTACCTGCCGAAGCCCTTCAGCGTCGACGAGCTCGTGGCGCGCATCCGCTCGCTGCTCCGCCGCCAGAGCACGGGTCCGCGGCACACGGTGCTGGAACACCGCGGCGTGCGGCTCGACCTGCTCGCGCGCACGGCCGAGTGCGGAGGGCAGCCGGTGGAGTTGACGAGCCGCGAGTTCGCGCTGCTGGAGCTCTTCCTGCAAAACCCGCGCCGCGTGCTCACGCGCACGTTGATCGCGGAAAAGGTCTGGGACGCCTCCTACGATCTCGAGACGAACCTGATCGACGTCTACGTGCGGCGGCTGCGGCAGAAATTCGAGCGCGACGGCGAGGCGCCCTTCATCAAGACCGTGCGCGGGACGGGTTACCAGCTGGCGTGAAATCCTTCACCTTCCGCCTCACGTTGCGTTTCGCCCTGCTCGTCACGGCGACGACCGCGGTCGTGCTGATCGCGGGCGGCCTGCTGCTCGACCACCAGGTCGAGCACGGGCTCGAGATGCTGCACGAGGTGGAGGCGACCGAACTCGGCGGCCTGCTGGGCCACGACGCCGCGTTGACGCCCGCCGCCGTGGCGGGCCGCATCAAGATGGATGCCGACAGCGACGCCGCGCTCTTCCTCATCCAGGTGGAGCGGCGCGACGGCGAGGTCCTGTTCCGCTCCGCCAACCTCGGCGAGACGATCCTCCCGGCCCCGAGCGACGGCGCCACGCACTGGACGACGCGATTGCCTTATGTCGGCCGCGTGCACCTGTCGGTCTTCGACATCGATCCCTGGCGCATCCACATCGGCAGCCTGCTGCGTCCTTCGGAGCGCCTGCTCGGCGAATACGCGCGCGTGAGCCTGATGCTGATCCTGGGCGTGGCGCTCGCGAGCGTGGCGCTCGGCTACGGCTTCAGCCGCGACACGCTGCGGCCGATCCGGGCGATCGAGGCGACCGCCCGGCGCATCCGCGCCGACAACCTCGGCGAGCGCGTGCCGGTGCCCTCGGGCCGCGACGAACTCGCGGCGCTGACCCGGCTGCTCAACGGGATGTTCGACCGCTTGGAGGCGTCCTTCGAGCAAGTGCGCCGGTTCACCGCGGACGCGTCGCACGAGTTGAAGACGCCGCTGGCGCTCATCCGCCTCAACGCGGAGAAGATCCGGACGCGGCTGTCCGGCGACGCCGAGGCGCAGGCGGCGCTGGAGGACATCCTCGAGGAGATCGACCAGTTGAACCGCGTGATCGAGACGCTGCTTTTCATCGCCAAGTCCGAGAGCGGCGCGCTCACGCCGAAGTTCCGGGCGGTGGCGGTGGCGCCGTTGCTGCGCGCGCTGGCCGAGGACGCCGCGGCGCTGGCGGAGGATCGCGGCGTCGGCTTCCGGCTCGCGGGCGGCCCCGATGGGGAACTCCGCGGCGAACCCGAGCTGCTGCGCCAGTTGCTGCTCAACCTCGTGACCAACGCCGTGACGGTGACGCCGCCGGGCGGCGGGGTGACGCTCGAGTGGAGCGCCGGGGAGGAGGAGTGGCTTTTCGTGCTGACCGACGAGGGGCCGGGGCTGCCCGAGGCGCAGCTGGCGAAGGTCTTCGAGCGTTTCTTCCGTTTCGAGCACGCGCCCGGCGCGGTCGCCGGCGAGCGGCGCGGCCACGGGCTCGGGTTGGCGATCTGCCGCGCCATCGCCGAACTGCACGGCGGCAGCGTGCGCGCGGAGAACCGCAGCGACCGCAGCGGCCTGCGCCTGATCGTGCGGCTGCCGGCGACGCGCAGCGCGTCAGTCTGAGCGCCGGCCGACGGGGCCGAGATGGGTCTCGCGGAAACTTCCCGGCATTTTCAGGCCGTAACCCAGTGCGCGATCGAAGCCGATGTGCGCGACCCAGATCAGCCCGGCGGACAGCAGACCCGGGACCGCGAAGTGCCAGCCGGCCGCGACGAGCGCGAGGGCCGGCAGGGAGGTGTGGCCGGCGTTGTAGAGGGCCGCTCCGGTGCGCGCGCCGCCGAGATAGCCGAGGAGCGTGAGATCGGGGGCGAGGAAGAACGCGGCGAACAGCCACCAACTGGCGTCGGTTTGCGCGTAACCTGCCACGGCGAGCAGCAGCACGGCCAGGCCTTCGATGCGGAGAAGCAGGGTGGGTGACATGAGTCCGCAAGGTGGCGATACCGGCCGCCTGTGCACGCCCAATCCGCCCAAACCTGCGGCACGGTCGACATGAACGGATTTTCATGCGCCGTTCACTGGCGGTTCATGTCCCGGCGGTAGGGTCGGGCATGCCTTGGTTCCCGCTCCACCTCCGCTCCCGGCTCGGCGCCGTGCGTCAACTTCCCGGTCGCTGGCTTGCGGCGCGTCTGCGCTCGCGCCACGGCGGCCTGGTGCTCTTCGCCGGTCTTTTCCTGGGTGTCGCCCTGCTCACGCGCCTCGCGCTCCTGCTCAAGGCCTCGTCCGAGGTGACGTGGTCGTGGGCGCTGTTGGCGCCGTTCGGCTGGGGGCTGCTGTTCGATCTCGGGGCGGCGGCCTTCGCGGCGTTGCCGTTGATCGTGCTGCTGACGTTCCTGCCGGCCGGGTGGGGGGCGCGCACCTGGCAACGCGGGCTGACCCACGCCGCGGGCCTCGTGATCCTCTTTGCGCTGCTCTTCGGCGCGGTGGCGGAGTGGACGTTCTGGGATGAGTTCGCGGTCCGCTTCAACTTCATCGCGGTCGACTACCTCGTCTACACGACCGAGGTGATCGGCAACATCCGCGAGTCCTACAATCTCCCGTTCCTGCTCACCGGCGTGGCCGCGCTGACCCTGATCGCCGGCGCGGTGCTGCTCGCGACCGGCTGGCCGTCCGCCTGGCTGGCGCAGGCGCAGGAACCGCTGCGGGTGCGCGTGCGGCGGGGCGCAGCGTGGGGCGCGCTGGCGCTGGCGCTCGGCGTGGGATTGAACGAGGCGCAGCTGCCGGCCTTCGCCAACAACTACCACCGCGAGCTGGCGAAGAACGGCCTCTGGTCGCTCTTCGCGGCGTTCCGCAGCAACGTGCTCGATTTCGACCGCTTCTACCGCACGGTGCCCGCCGACGAGGCCTTCGCCCGCCTGCAGCGGGAGCTCGTGGAGGACGGCTCCCTTCTCCTCCGCGCCGGCGAGCGCGACAGCCTGCGCTATGTCGCCAGCACGGGCCCCGAGCTCCGGCTCAACGTCGTGCAGATCACCGTCGAGAGCCTGAGCGCGGATTTCCTCGGGAGCCGCGATGGGGCGGCGAGCCTCACGCCGAACCTCGACGCTCTCGCGGCGCGCAGCCTCGTCTTCGAGAATTTCTACGCCACCGGCACGCGCACGGACCGCGGCATGGAGGCGCTCACGCTCTCGCTCCCGCCGACGCCCGGGCGCTCGCTCGTGAAGCGGCCCGCCAACGAGAACCTGTTCACGCTCGGCTCGGTCTTCCGCGCGAAGGGCTACGACACCGCGTTCCTCTACGGCGGCTACGGCTACTTCGACAACATGAACCATTTCTTCGGCGAGAACGGCTACCGCGTCGTGGACCGCAGCAGCGTCGCGCGCGACGACATCACCTTCGCCAACGCCTGGGGCGCCTGCGACGGGGACCTCTACCGCTGGACGTTGCGCGAGGCCGACACGGCGCACGCGGCGGGCCGGCCGTTCCACTTCTTCGTGATGACGACCTCCAACCACCGCCCCTACACCTATCCCGAGGGGCGCATCGATCTGCCGTCGAAGGTCTCGGGCCGCGCCGGCGCGGTGAAATACACCGACCATGCGATCGGAGAGTTCCTGCGCGCCGCCGCGAGCAAGCCGTGGTATCGCGACACGGTCTTCGTCATCGTGGCGGACCACTGCGCCTCGAGCGCCGGCAAGACGGAGCTGCCGGTGCAGAACTACCACATCCCGCTGCTCGTCTTCGCGCCCGGCGGACAGATCGCGCCCGGCCGCATCGCCACGCTGACGAGCCAGATGGATTACGCGCCCACGCTGCTGGGATTGTTGAACTGGAGTTATCCGTCGCGGTTTTTCGGCCACGATGTCCGGCGGGTCGAGGCGGACGATGCGCATGCGCTGATCGGCAACTACCAGAAGCTCGGCCATCTGGAGGAGAATGAATTCGTGGTGTTGAAACCGCAGCGCGAGGTCAGCGCCTATCGCGTCGATCTGCCGCGCGGCGCCCTGCGCCCGATCCCGGCCGACCCGGACGCGCTGGGCGAGACGATCGCCTTCTACGCCGCGGCGAGCTGGGTCTATCGCGAGCGCACCTACCAAGCGCTGACGCCGGAGGAATTCCGCCGCTACACCGAACTCGGCCGGCAACTGGCCCGCTGGGCGCCGGCGGAGCGCGGCTCCCATGGCGATGTGGCGGCCGTCGCACCGTGAGCCCCGCGATGTTGCCGCCGGAAAAATTCCCCGCTGCGCCCGCGCGACGGCTGAGCCGGGGGCGTGTCGCCGCGTTGTGCGCGGTCGCGTTGGTGCTCGTCACGCTGCTGTTCGAGTGGACCGACCTCGATCTCCGCGTGCAGGATGCGTGCTACGACTTCGGCGCCCGGGCCTGGCGCGTGGATGCGCGCGATGCGGCGGGCCGCTTCTGGTTCTACAACGGGCCGAAGGCGCTCGTGTGGGTGATCGGGCTCGGGGTGTTGACGCTGCTCGTCGGCCCGGAGCGTTGGCGCCGGGGCGGCGGCTGGTCGCGTCGCGGTCTCGGCGTGGCCGTGCTCACGCTGGCGACGTTGCCCGCCCTCGTGGGACTCGGGAAGAAATACAGCAACGTCTTCTGCCCTTCGGAAGTGCGGCGTTACGGCGGCGATTTCCCCTACGTGAAGGCCTTTGCCGCCTATCCGGCCGATGATCGGCCGGAGCAACGCGGGCACGGTTTCCCGGCGGGACATGCAAGCGGCGGCTTCGCGCTCGCCGGTTTCTTCTGGGCGAGGGATTCGCGGCGCTGGCGCAGCGCGGTCATCCTCGGCGCCCTCGCGCTCGGCTGGTGGATGGGCGGCTACCAGATGCTCAAGGGCGCGCACTACCTGAGCCACACGCTGACCACGCAGCTGCTTGCGCCGCTGGTGGCGGTGGCGTGGGCGGTGCTCGTGTGCCCGGAGCGGGCTCAGGCCGAGGCCGGGGCGCGCAGGAAATCGTGACGGTCCGCGATCGCCTCGAAGGGGGAGAGCGTGATCCAGCGCGCGGCGTTGAGAGGGGCGAGTTCGCGGAACCAGTCGGTGATCCCCGCGGAGCCGCTCCGGTGGCTGAGCGAGACGATGCAGATCTCGGCTTGCGCGGCGTCGAGCGTGGCGAGGCGGATCCAGTGCGCGTGCTCGAGCAGGCCGGTCTGCCAGAGCATCGGCTGCAACTCGCGCGGGTCGCCGCGGCTGCGGAGGTAGTCGCGCAGCGAGCGCAGGGCGCGCTCGGCGGCGGCGATGTCCTCGTAGAAGATAACGACCGGCATCGTGCCCGGGCGCAGGCGGACAGAGGGGGCGGGGCGGCGTTCGGTGTAGAAATACATGGCAAGGGCGGGCCGGAAGCGAGGGGGCTCAGGCGGCGCGGCCGCAGGAGGCGGTGGCGCCGTGGAGGCGGTCGCGGTAATCGCTCGGGGACTCGCCGGCGATGCGGCGGAAGACGCGGTTGAACTGGGAGAGCGACTGGAAGCCGGCCGCGAAGGCCGCCTCGCTGACGCGCACGTGCGGGTTGAGCATGTGCTGCTTCACCGCCTCGACGCGGAGGCGCGCGAGGTAGTTGGTGAAGGTCAGGCCGGTGCCCTGCTTGAAGACCTTGCAGAAGTAGAACGTGCTCATGTTCACCGCGCGCGCGACCTCGCACACGGACAGCTCGCCGGTGTAGCGCTCGAAGATGACGGCGCGGGCCTTGGCCACGACGGGCGACTCGGAGGTGTCCTCGCGCACCATGAGCTGGTTGCTCAGCGAGGCGAGGTGCTGCGCGAAGATCGAGAGCAGGCTGACGACGGACTCGAACTGCGTGCGGGTGAAGACGCGGGTCTTGTAATAAGCCTGGCGGATCTGGCTCAGCTCGGTCGCGGGCGTCGCGGGGTTGAGCTGGCGCTTGATCGCCTTGAAGCCGGCCTCGGTCGGCTGCTGGAGGAGCACCTGGCCGGTCTGGAGGTAGCCGACGACGTTCTCGCCGACGCGGACGGGCACGGCGGACTCGTTGAGCCCGGCGAAGCACTTCATCGTCTTGGCCGAGGTCGTGGCGCTCTCCTCGACCTGCTGCTGGAGCTGGAGGCAGGCGGCGCAGGTCTTGTTGGACCCGGCCATCAGCGCGCAGAAGGGATTGGCGCGCTTCGAGCCCTGGAGCGGGAAGTTGAAGGAGCCGGCGGCGCGGAGGCCGAGCGGCAGGCCGGTCGTCTGCTCGAAGGCGCTTTGGTATTCGCGGAAGATCTCCGAGCGCTGGAGCTGGCTGACGACGCTGCGGGTGCGTTCAGCCGGGGCGGCAGGCGCGGGCGCAGGGGCGGTGGAAGGGGCGGTGGGCAGGGCGGCGTGGATCGCTTGCATGCCGTGAAAATAGCAAAACTTGCGCAGTCCGGTAATTGGCATCGGCGCCATATCCGACTAAAGGAAATCCCTAGACGCGCGCCGCCGGCCCCGGGCCGCGGCGGGTTTTCCGAGTGACGGCGGGGAGGCTTCCGCCCTTGCATCGCGCGCGCCGCTGCGCAGTTTTTGCCCCGTGTCTTCCCCCGATCCCGCCACCCTGACCAAGGAAGAGCTCGTCACGCGTCTCCAGCAGCTCGAGCGCGAGCATGCCGCCTTCGAGACGGAGCTGCTCTCCACCGTGCGCGAGCTGCGCAGCATGAAGGCTGCGCTCGACGAGCACTCCATCGTCGCCATCACCGATCCCCGCGGTCGCATCACCTACGTCAACGACAAGTTCTGCGCCATCTCCCGCTACGCGCGCGAGGAGCTGCTCGGGCAGGACCACCGCATCATCAACTCCCGCTTCCACCCGCGGGAATTCTTCCACGAACTCTGGTCGACGATCTCCTCCGGCCGTGTCTGGCACGGCGAGATCAAGAACCGCGCCAAGGACGGCAGCCTCTACTGGGTGGACACGACGATCTTCCCCTTCCTCGACGGCACCGGCCGCCCGGTGCAATACGTCGCCATCCGCACCGACATCACGCAGCGCAAGGCGGACGAGCTCACGCTCCAGCAGACGGCCGCCGACCTCGCGGAGAAGAACAAGGAACTCGAGGCCATCGTCTACACCGTCTCCCATGACCTCCGTTCGCCGCTCGTGAACGTCCAGGGCTTCAGCCGCCAGCTCACGCGCGCCTGCGAATCCATCCGCGCCACGCTCGCCACCGCCACGGACGGCCAGGTGCCGGCCGAGCCGCTGCGCAAACCCGTCGACGTCGCGATCCCGCAGGCGCTGCGCTTCATCAACGCCGGCGTCACCAAGATGGAGGCGCTGCTCGCCGGCCTGCTCCAGTATTCCCGCCTCGGCCGCGTGGCCCTGCACCTGCGCCCGCTCGACCTCAACGCCATGCTCGGCGAGATCGTCGCGGCGATGAAGTTCCAGCTCAACGAGGCCAAGGCCGAGGTGCGCGTCGAGCCGCTGCCCCGCTGCATCGGCGACTCCGTGCAGACCAGCCAGGTCTTCACCAACCTGCTCGACAACGCGCTCAAGTATCGCTCGCCCCTGCGCCCGCTGCGCGTGACCGTCACCGGCCGCGTCGAGCGCGGGCAGGTCATCTACAGTTTCGCCGACAACGGCCTCGGCATCTCGCCGCAGCACCAGGCCAAGATCTTCGAGATCTTCCACCGGCTGAACCCCAACGACTCGCCCGGCGAAGGCCTCGGCCTCGCCATCGCCCAGCGCGTGCTCGAGCGCCAGCGCGGACGGATTTGGGTTGAGAGCACCGGCGAGGGCGGTTCGACTTTCCACGTTTCATTGCCGGCGGAGTAACGCCCGCCGGACCACGCCATGAATACCACACCCACGATCCTCATCGTCGAAGACGATGAAGGCCACGCCATCCTCATCCGGGAAAACCTCGAGATGGCCGGCCTCAAAAACACCATCGAGCACTTCCGCGACGGGCAGGCGGTGCTGGACTATTTCTTCGACCGCGACGGCAACGTCGTGCGCGGCCACGACGGCACCTACCTCGTCCTGCTCGACATCCGCATGCCCAAGGTCGACGGCATCGAGGTGCTCCGCCGCATCAAGGGCGATCCCCAGCTGCGCAAGCTCCCGGTCATCATGCTCACCACGACCGACGACTCCCGCGAGGTCGAGCGCTGCCACGAACTCGGCTGCAACGTCTACATCCAGAAACCGGTCGACTACGACAAGTTCACCGAGGCGATCCGCCGGCTCGGCCTCTTCGTCATGCTGCTCCTCGTGCCGCCCGTGGCGCGCACCTGACCGCGCTTGCCCACGCCCGAAGCCAACGTCCGCATCCTCATCGTCGACGACGACGAGGGCCTCGGCATCCTGATGGCCGATGCGCTCGGCGCGGAGGGCTACCAGGTCGAGACCGCGCTCTCCGGCCGCGCCGCCCTCGCCAGCTTGGAGAAGCGCACGCCCGACCTCATGCTGCTCGACCTGAAGTTGAGCGATGTCGATGCGCCTGACCTGCTGGAAAAACTCCAGCGCGCCGAGACGCGCGTGCCCTTCCTCGTCGTCACCGGCCAGGGCGACGAACGCGTGGCCGTGGAAGTGATGAAACGCGGCGCACTCGACTACGTGATGAAGGACACCGCCATGCTCGACCTCCTCCCGGCGGTGGTGAAACGCTCCCTCGAAGGCCTCGCCCGCGAACGCGCGCTCAAGGCCGCCGAGATCGAGCGCACGCGCCTCGAACACGAAGTCCTCGCCGCGAGCGAACGCGAACGCCACAGCATCGGCGCCGACTTGCACGACGGCCTCGGCCAGCTGCTCACCGCCGTGGAGCTCATGTGCACCGCGTTGAAGGAGGATGCGGCCCGCATCGATCCGCCGCTCGCCGTGCGGCTCGACCAAATGGGCGGCATGCTGCGCGAGGCGGTGGCGCAGACCCGCTTCCTCGCCCGCGGCCTCGTCCCCGTCGGCGGCGGCCCCGACGCGCTGCACCACGGCCTCGTGGCGCTCGCCGACCGCACTAACGGCCTCGGCCGCACCACCTGCACCTTCAAGACGACCGGCGTCGTGGAAATCGGCAACGCCGTGGCGACCGGACACCTTTATCGCATCGCCCAAGAGGCGGTGAACAACGCCGTGAAACACGCGCGCGCCCGCCACATCGGCCTGCGCCTCGCCCGCAAGGCGGGCACCGTGCTCCTCGAGATCGAGGACGACGGCGTCGGTCTCGTGCGCGAGAGCGAGGGCAAGGGCGCCGGGCTCGGCCTGATGCGCCACCGCGCGCAGCTCATCGGCGCGGAGCTCACGATCAAGACCAAGCGCGGCGGCGGAGTCGTCGTCAGTTGCCGCCTGCCCCTTCCCGCATGAAAGCCCGGGCCCGTCAGAAAAAATCCCCTTCCTCCCGCGCGTCTGCCGCTGCGCCGTCCGCGCCCGCGCCGGCAGCGGCCACCGTGCGGCGCAAGATCCTCGTCGTGGACGATCACCCGTTCATGCGCGCCGGGCTCGCGCAGTTGATCGACCGTCAGCCCGACATGCAGGTGTGCGGCGAGGCCGGCAACCCCGCCGAGGCCCTGCAAGCCGTGCCGCGCTGCCAGCCGGATCTCGTGCTGAGCGACATCACCATGCCGGGCCGCAGCGGCGCGGAGTTCATCAAGGATCTGCTCGCCTTGCACCCGCAGTTGCCCGTCCTCGTCATCTCCATGCACGACGAGTCGATCTACGCCGAGCGCATGCTCCGCGCCGGCGCGCGCGGCTACATCATGAAGGAGGCCGGCGGCGAGGCGTTGCTGGCAGCCCTGCGCCAAGTGTTGCGCGGCGAGGTCTATGTCAGCCCGCGGCTCTCCGCGCGCATTCTGGAGAATCTATCCGGCGGACGTCCGCGCGCCTCGCATTCGCCGATCGCCAAGCTGACCGACCGCGAGTTTGAGGTCTTCCGGCTCATCGGCCTCGGCCGCAGCACGCACGACATCGCGGAGCAGCTCCATCTCAGCACCAAGACCGTCGACGTGCACCGCGCCAACATCAAGGGCAAGCTCGGCATCACCGAGAACACCGCCTTGGTGCGCCACGCCGTCCGCTGGGTCGAGACGCAGGGTGCGGAGCAGTAAGCGCCGCGCTCCTTGGGTAGGGAGACCTCGCCCTGAGAATTCAGACGCTCAGGCCTTCGCCGACTTGCGCTTGGCGCGCTTGGCCGGGGCAGGCGCGACGGCGAACGGCTCGAAGAGCGTCCGGTGCTTGAGCGGGAAACGAGCGGAGAAGAAAACGCCGTCGTCGCGCGTCTCCTGGGAGCGCACGGTGCCGAGCTCGTGCAGTTTGCCCACGAGGTCGTAGCGGTGGTGCGGGATCAGCAGGTCGGCGGAGAGCTGGTCGTCCGTCGCCAACTCGGCGCAGCGGGCAAGCAGGCGTGGGAGGCCTTCGCCGGTGCGCACGCTGATGAAGAGCGCTTCCGGATGGCGCGCGCGCATGAGGGCGAGCGCCTGGGCGTCGGCCGCGTCGACCTTGTTGAAGGCGATGATCATCGGCTTCTCGGCGGCGCCGAGTTCGCCGAGCACTTCCATCGTCGTGGCGAAGTGGTGCTCGACGTTCGGATTGGCGACATCGAGCACGTGGATGATGAAGTCCGAGACGACGACCTCTTCGAGCGTGGCTTTGAAGGCCTCGACGAGCCGGTGCGGCAGGCGGCGGATGAAGCCGACGGTGTCCGTCATGAGCAGCGTGCGGCCGTCGGGCAGTGCGAGCTGGCGCGTGGTCGGGTCGAGCGTGGCGAAAAGCTTGTCGGCGGCGAGGACTTGCGCGCCAGTGAGCTTGTTGAGGAGGGAGGATTTGCCGGCGTTGGTATAGCCGACGATGGCGGCGCCGGGCACGGGCTTGCGCATGCGGCGGCGGCGCTGAACCTCGCGCTGCTGGAGGACGGAGGCGAGCTCCTCCTTGAGTTTCACGATGCGGTCGCGCACGAGGCGGCGGTCCTGCTCGAGCTGGGTCTCGCCTTCGCCGCCCATCGCGCCCTTGCCGCGCTGGCGCGAAAGGTGCGTCCACGCGCGTTTCAGGCGCGGGAGCGAATACTCCATGCGCGCGAGCGCGACCTGGAGCACGGCTTCGCGGGTGTGGGCGCGGTCGGCGAAAATCTCGAGGATGACTTCCTGGCGGTCGATCACGGCGAGACCCGACTCGGCCTCCCAGTTGCGCTGCTGGGCAGGGGAAAGCTCCTCGTCTACGATGATGACGTCGGCGCCGAGTTCCTTCGCCTCGCGGATGAGTTCGGCGGCCTTGCCCGAGCCGAGGAGGAATTTCGGCTGCGGCTCGCGGAGGTTCACCAGCGTGCTGTGGAGGATCTCGATGCCGAGGTTCTGGACGAGTTCCTCGAGCTCGCCGAGCAGCTCCGCGCCTTCGCCCGCGGTCATGCGGGCGGTCTGCAGGCCCACGAGGTAGGCGCGCTGCGTGGATTTTTGATCGGTCAGGAAATCGGCCATGAGACAAGACGGTGCGCCGGGCGGAGGCGCGAGTCAAACGGGTAGGGCGGCGCACCCCCACGCCGATGTCAGTCGCGGCCCCGCCACCGCCGCGTCGGCCGGGTCAGCGGTCCCAGAACAGCAGGGAATGCACGTAGTTGGCGCGCTCGTAGGCCTCGGGGTTCTGCGCGCGGGCGAGATTGAGTTTGCCGCGCAGTTCGTCGATCGAGCGCAGGTGACGCTCGGCCATGTAGTCGGCGAGGCCGTCGAGCAACCCGCGGAGATGGCCCGGACCGTGGCGCAGCAGCGCGGAGACGACCTGCACCGTGTCCGCTCCGGCGAGCAGAGCCTTGAGCACGTCCTCCGGCGTGTGCACGCCGCCCGAGGCGGAGAGCTGCATCGGGGTGCGGCCGCTGAGCAGGGCGAGCCAGCGCAGGCGTAGCAGCAGTTCGCTGGAATCGGAGAGTTCCAGGTGCGGCGAGACCTCTTGGAAACGCGCGCTGATGTCGGGTTGGTAGAAGCGGTTGAAAAGCACGACGGCCTGCGCGCCGGTGCGGTGCAGGCGCGCGACGAAGTGGGGCAGCGACGAGAAGAAGGGCGAGAGCTTCACCGCCAGCGGCAGGCTGCTGTGCTCGCGCACGGAGGCGACGATGCCGAGCATGCGCTGCTCGATCTCGGCGGCGGAGACCTCGGCGTCGGACGGCAGGAAGTAGAGGTTGAGCTCGATGGCGTCGGCGCCGGCGTTCTGCACGTTGCGGGCGAAGTCGGCCCAGCTGGAAGGTTGGCGCGCGTTGAGCGAGGCAATGACGGGAATGTCGACGGCGAGCTTGGCCCGGTAGATGTGCTCAAGGTATTCGTCGGGGCCGAAGGCGTAGGGCTCGGAGCCGGCGAAGAACTGCTCGGGCGCGTCGAGTTCGGCGAGGCGGTTCTCGCGTTTCAGCCGGTCGACCTGCTCGTCGTGGATCTGCTCCTCGAAGAGCGAGGCGAGCACGATCGCCGAGGCGCCGGCGGCCGCGAGTTCGCGGATGGAATGCAGGCGGTTCGAAAGCGGCGAAGCCCCGGCCATGATCGGGTGCTGGAGTTGCAGGCCGAGGTAGTTCGTCGTCAGGTTCATCAACGGGCGGAACGGTGAGGCCAGCATTATCACGTGCCAGCCGGGCGCCGGCTGTGCCCCCATTGGCCAACCCTGCGCGCCGCTTGTGGGACACAGATTTCGTTTGCACCGCGGCGGGGACGGCGGAACTTTGCCGGCGTCTGGCGCGAACTCGTGCGCGACCGGACTTCCTCAACTTCAACTCCCGTCCTCGGACCTTCAGGCCTGATCGCCATGCGACAAGCACTCCCGTCCTTCCTGCTCCCGCGCCCGCGGGTTTTCCGGTGTCGGAAAACCGTTTCGGCGCCGTGAAGAGCATCCTCGATTTCGCCGCGGCGCGCGCCGCCGCCCGACCTATCGTCATGACGACGGCCTACGACGCGCTGCAGGCGCGCCTGGCCGCCCGCGCCGGCATCGACGCCGTGCTCGTTGGCGATAGCGTCGCCATGGCCGTGCACGGGTTGCCGTCGACCGTCCACGCCACCTTGGAAATGATGTGCGCCCACACCGCCGCCGTGCGGCGCGGGGCGCCCGACCTCGTGGTCGTGGCCGACCTGCCGTTTCTCGCGCACCGGCGCGGCTGCGCGGCGGCTGCGGAGGCCGCGGGCGCCCTAGTGCAGGCCGGCGCCACCGCCGTGAAACTCGAGGGCTTGGCCGGGCACGAGGACGTGATCGCGCACCTCGTTGGCAGCGGCATCCCCGTCATGGGACACCTCGGGCTCACGCCCCAATCGGTCCACCTGCTCGGCGGCTATCGGGTGCAGGGGCGCTCGGTCGACGACGCGGAGGCGATCCGCGCGGCGGCGCGCCAAGCAGCGGAACTCGGCGTGTTCGCCCTCGTGCTCGAGTGCGTGCCCGCCGCCCTCGCGGCCACGATCACGGCAGAACTTTCGGTGCCCACGATCGGCATCGGCGCGGGCGCGGAGACGGCTGGCCAGATTTTGGTGATCACCGACCTGCTGGGGCTTGATCCGGATTTCCGGCCGCGGTTTGTCCGCCGCTACCTCGACGGCGCGCAGCTCGTGCAAGGCGCCCTCGCCGCCTACGCGGCCGACGTGCGCGCGGCGGGTTTTCCCGCGCGGGAGGAGATCCTCGCATGAAGCCGCGCCTGTTCCACTCCGTCGCCGCCTGGCGCCAGGCCCGCGCTGGCGCCGATTTCGCCGGCCGGACGGTGGGTTTCGTGCCGACGATGGGCGCATTGCACGCCGGACACCGCGCGTTGCTCGAGCGCGCCCGCGCCGAGAACGAGCGCGTGGTGTTGAGCGTCTTCGTCAACCCTACGCAGTTCAACGACCCCGCTGATCTCGCCAAGTATCCGCGCACGCTGGCGGAGGACGTCGCGCTCGCGGACGGGCTCGCGACCGACGTGTTCGCGCCGCCGCCGGAGGAAATGTATCCGGACCGCTACCGCTACCGCGTGACCGAGCTGGAGGCCAGTCGCGAGCTGGAAGGTGCGCACCGTCCCGGGCATTTCGACGGCGTGCTCACCGTTGTGCTGAAGCTCCTCAATCTCGTGCAGCCCACGCGCGCCTACTTCGGCGAGAAGGACTGGCAGCAACTCGCGCTCGTGCGCGGCATGGTCGACGCGCTCTTCCTGCCCTGCGCGATCGTCGCTTGCCCCACCGTGCGCGAGGAGGATGGGCTGGCCATGAGTTCGCGCAATCGCCGGCTCGCTCCGGCCGACCGGGCGCGGGCGGCGGCGTTTCCGCGGCTCCTGCGGGCGGCCACTCCCGAGGCCGCGGCGCAGGCCCTGCGCGATGCGGGCTTCGCGGTCGACTATGTGGCCGAACGCGACGGCGTGCGGCTCGGCGCGGTGCATCTCGGAGGCGTCCGACTCATCGACAATGTCCGGCTCTAACCTGCTCGTCATCTTCACCGGCTCGATCGCCGCGGCCAAGGCCTGCGACGTCGTCTCGCGCCTTGTGCAACGCGGCCACCGTGTGCGCTGCGTCGCGACGGCGGCGGCGCTGAAATTCGTCGGTCCCGCGACGCTCGAGGGAATTAGCGGAGCCGCCGTGCTGTCCGACATGTTCGAGCCCGGAGCGGCGCTCGAGCACATCGGGCTGACCCGCTGGGCCGACGCCGTGCTGGTTTGCCCGGCCACGGCCCACACGATCGCGCGCTTTGCCGCCGGGCTGGCCGATGATCTCCCCGGTGCGCTCTTCCTCGCCCACGACCGGCGTAAACCGTGGTTGGTCGCCCCGGCGATGAATCCCGCGATGTGGGCGCACCCCGCGACGCGGGCCGCCGTCGCCAAGCTCGAAGGCTGGGGCGTGCGGCTGCTGCCGGTCGCCGCGGGGCGGACGGCCTGCGGCGAAGTGGGCGAGGGGCGGATGATCGAGCCGCCGGAAATCGTCGCCGCGGTCGAGGCCGCGTTGGCCAGGCCGGCGCGCCGCTTGCGTGTGCTCATCACCAGCGGCGGCACGGCGGAGCCGGTCGATGGCGTGCGCGTGCTGACGAACACCAGCACCGGCGCAACCGGTGCGCTGCTCGCGGAGCATTTCGCCCGGTGCGGGCACGACGTGACGCTGTTGCGTGCGCGGTCGGCCGTGCGGCCAGCGGGCGGCGCAGTGCGCGAGGAAATGTTTTTCACCTTCGCCGAGCTCGATGCAGCGCTGACGCGGTTGCTCGCCGCGCAGGCCTTCGACGCGATCGTTCATGCCGCCGCGGTGAGCGACTACGGGGTCGAACTCGTCGATGCCGACGGCCGGGTGCATCCGGCCGGGACCGGCAAGCTCGACACCGCCACGCCGCCGCTGCTGCGCCTGCGCCCGCATCCGAAGCTCGTCGACGCCTTGCGCGCGCGGGCCTCGGCGCCGGTGCGGATCGTCGCGTTCAAGCTGACCAACGGTGCGTCCGCGGCCGAGGCGGACGCGGCGGTGCGGACGCTCTTCGTCCGGGCGGGCGTTGACGCCGTCGTGCACAACGATCTCGCCGAACGCGGCGCGGCGCCGGACAGTTTCCCCGCGACCTTGCACGCCGCCGACGGCGCGGTGCTCACCTGCCCGTCGCGCGGCGAGCTGGCCGCCGTGCTCGAACAGTGGCTCGTCCGGGCGGCGCCTCCCGCACCGGTCCGGAATCCCGATTCCACCCCCGCAACCCCACCTCCCCATGCTCCTCTGTCTTGATGTCGGAAACACCCAGCTCCACGGCGGCGTCTTCGCCGGCGACGCGCTGAAACTGCAGTTCCGCAAGTCCACGCATCCGCTCGGCTCGTCCGACGAACTCGGCGTGTTCTTCGCCGCGGTGCTGCGCGAGAACGGCGTCGACCCGCGCGAAATCGCGCAGGTCGCCATCTGCTCGGTCGTGCCGCCGGCGGCCTACGCGCTGCGCGCGGCGAGCGTGAAGTATTTCCGGGCCGAGCCCTTCGTGCTGCAGGCGGGCGTGAAGACGGGCCTGAAGATCCGCTACCGCAATCCGGCCGAGGTCGGCGCCGACCGCGTCGCCAACGCCATCGCCGCGACCCAGCGCCATCCGGGACGCGACGCGATCGTCGTCGATTGCGGCACGGCCACGACCTTCGACGTCGTGACGGCAGCCGGCGACTATCTCGGCGGCGCGATCATGCCGGGCGTCGGGTTGTCCGCGGAAATGTTGTCGGCGCGCACGGCCAAGCTGCCGGCGGTGGAGATCGCGCGGCCCGAGGCGGCCCTCGGTCGCACTTCCGTCGAGAGCATCCAGTCGGGGCTTTATCACGGCCACGCCGGGGCGATCCGGCACTTGCTGGCGACGCTGGCGGCGGAATCCTTCGCCGGGTCGAAGCCGGTCGTCGTCGGCACCGGCGGCTTCGCCCGGATGTTCGAAGCCGAGCGGCTGTTCGACGAGGTCGTGCCGGAGCTGGTGTTGCTCGGCCTGCGCCACGCCGCGCGGCTGAACGCCACGGCCTGAGTTTTTTCCCATGCGCCTCACGCTCCTGAAATCGAAACTCCACCGCGCGCGCGTCACGGCGTCGGACCTGAACTACGAGGGCTCGATCGCCATCGCGCCCGAGTTGCGCCGCGCCGCGGGATTCCTCCTGCACGAGCGGGTGGAAATCTACAACGTGAACAACGGCGCGCGCTTCGCGACCTACGTGATCGGCAGCCAGAAGCGCGGTGAGATCATGCTCAACGGTGCCGCCGCCCGGCTGGTGCAACCCGGCGACGAAGTGATCATCGCCGCCTATGCGGAGTTCGAGCCGGCCGAGGCTGAGACCCACCGGCCGACCGTCGTGCTGCTCGACGCCAAGAACCGGCCGAAGCGGAAGCGCTGACGCGCGGCTGTCGGGGCGCTTTGGCCCAGGTGGGACACACCGACGGCGCAGGGTGACACAGCCGCGGCGAAGCGGACGTGGCGTTTCGCTCGGGACGGGGTAAGTTTAGCTTGGCCCGCCCCGTGCAGAGGAGAAATCCCATGGACCCGCAAAAAATGACCGTCATGTCGCGCCAAGCCGTTCAGGAAGCCCAGAACGAGGCGCGCCGCCGCTCGCACAACGAGGTCGACACCTGGCACCTGCTGGTGGCGTTGCTCGCGCAGGAGGACGGGATCGTGCCCGCGCTGGTCGGCAAGCTCGGCCTGACCGTCAGCGCCATGCAACTGGCGGCCGAGCGCGAACTCGAGCGGATGCCGAAGGTTTCGGGTGCGGTCGATGTCTCGAAAATCTACGTCACGCAGGCGCTGAACGAGGTGCTGACGCGCGCCGAGGAGGAGCGCGACGCGCTGAAGGACGAGTTCACCAGCGTCGAGCACCTGCTGCTCGCGCTCCTGCAGTCCGGCAAACCGCCGGCGCTCGCGAAGTATTTCCAGAGCTTCGGCCTCGACCGCGCCCGCGTGCTGAAGGAGCTCGTGGTCCTGCGCGGAAACCAGCGCGTGACGACCGACAACCCGGAGTCCACCTACAACGCGCTCGAAAAATACGGCATCGACCTCGTGGCGCAGGCGCGCAAGGGCAAGCTCGACCCCGTGATCGGCCGCGACGCCGAGATCCGCCGCGCCATCCGCATCCTCTCGCGCAAGACCAAGAACAACCCCGTGCTCATCGGCGAGCCCGGCGTGGGCAAGACCGCCATCGTCGAGGGCCTCGCCCAGCGCATCCTGCGCGGCGACGTGCCTGAGGGCCTGAAGGACAAGACCGTCTTCGCCCTCGACATGGGCGCGCTCGTCGCCGGCGCGAAATACCGCGGCGAGTTCGAGGAGCGCCTCAAGGCCGTGCTGAACGAGGTCAAGCAGGCCGAGGGCCGCATCGTGCTCTTCATCGACGAACTCCACACCATCGTCGGCGCCGGCAAGACCGAGGGCGCGATGGACGCCGGCAATCTGCTCAAGCCGATGCTCGCGCGCGGCGAGTTGCACTGTATCGGCGCCACTACGCTCGACGAATACCGCAAGCACATCGAGAAGGACCCGGCGCTCGAGCGGCGCTTCCAGCCCGTGCTGGTTGAGGAGCCCACGGTCGAGGACGCCATTTCCATCCTCCGCGGCCTGCGCGAACGCTACGAGCTGCACCACGGCGTGCGCATCCAGGACAACGCGCTCGTCTCCGCCGCCGTGCTCTCGCACCGCTACATCGCCGATCGCTTCCTGCCCGACAAGGCTATCGACTTGGTCGACGAGGCCTGCGCCATGATCCGCACCGAGATCGATTCGCTCCCGACGGAGCTGGATGAACTCCAGCGCCGCGTCATGCAGCTCGAAATCGAGGAGACTGCGCTGCAAAAGGAAAAGGACGACGCCTCCAAGCGCCGCCTCGACGCGCTTCGCAAGGAACTCGCCGACGCCAAGGAACAGGCCACCGCGCTCCGCGCCACCTGGCAGAAGGAGAAGGAGTCGCTCGGCCGCGTGCAGAAGGTTCGCGAGGAACTCGAGGCCGCCCGCCTCGAGATGGCCAAGGCCGAGCGCGCCTACGACCTCAACAAGATCGCCGAGCTCAAGCACGGCCGCATCCCGCAGCTCGAGAAGGAGCTGGCCAAGGTCGAGAAATCGCCCACCGCCAAGACCACGCTGGTGAAGGAGGAGGTGTCCGCCGAGGAGATCGCCGAGATCATCGCCAAGTGGACGCACATCCCGCTCAGCCGCCTGCTCGAGGGCGAGAAGGAAAAGCTCCTGCGCCTCGAGGACGAACTGCATCAGCGCGTCATCGGCCAGGACGAGGGTGTGCGCCTCGTCAGCGAGGCGATCCTGCGCGCCCGCGCCGGCATCAAGGACCCGCGCCGCCCGATCGGCAGTTTCCTCTTCCTCGGCCCCACCGGCGTCGGCAAGACCGAGCTGGCGAAGACGCTCGCCGAACAGCTCTTCGACTCCGAGGCCAACCTCATCCGCCTCGACATGTCCGAATACATGGAGAAGCACAGCGTCGCGCGCATGATCGGCGCGCCTCCGGGCTACGTCGGCTACGACGAGGGCGGCCAGCTCACCGAGGCCGTGCGGCGCAAGCCGTATGCGGTCGTGCTCTTCGACGAGGTGGAGAAGGCGCACCCCGACGTGTTCAACGTGCTGCTGCAGGTGCTCGACGATGGCCGCATCACCGACTCGCAGGGCCGCACGGTGGATTTCAAGAACACGGTCATCATCATGACCTCGAACCTCGGCAGCCGCCACCTGCTCGAGGGCGTGACGGGTGCCGAGATTCCCGAGACGGTGCGCGAGGCCGTGATGGCGGACGTGCGCGGCGCGTTCCGGCCTGAGTTCCTCAACCGCATCGACGAGACGATCCTCTTCAAGCCGCTCGCGCTGGAGGAAATCGAGCGGATCGTCGACCTGCTCATCGCCGACATCAACCAGCGCCTCGCCGACCGCCGCGTGACGGTCGCGCTCGACGCGAAGGCCAAGGGGTGGGTGGCGGAGAAGGGCTACGACCCGGTCTTCGGCGCGCGTCCGCTCAAGCGCTTCCTCCAACGCCACCTCGAGACGCGCCTCGCGCGCGGCTTGATCGCCGGCGAAGTCGAGGAAGGCGCGAAGGTGACGTTCTCCGTGAAGGGCGATGCGCTGGTGATGAAGTGAACCGCTAATCGATTTCGCCAACGGGCGAAATCCTGAGTCAGGGGCTCCGGCTTATCGCCTGCGCGATCAGTAAAGGAGCCGGCTAATCGCCGGCTGGATTCGCGTGTAATCTGCAGCCGATCACCCGGCGTCTCCAGTTCGTCTCATCAACTCTGCGCGAAAGCCAGCAGCGGTCCGAAGTCTTCCCGATCCGCAGCAAGGTAAAGCCCGCCGGAAAATCAAATTAAGCAGTCTAAAGCCTGCATTTGAGAACAGCGGTGCGACGCCTGCATGGCGGTTCAGCAATCGAGGTCGGTGATCGAGGTGGGCGCTGCTGTCCCCAGCGGCGCCATCAAGCTCGACTCAACTCAAACCGGCGAACCACAGATGCACACAGATGAACACCGATGGGGAGAGCAGGGAACGGCGGCCCGTCGGCGACGCGAGGAATGACAGTTTAACCGAACGACCGTAAGGTTAATCCATACATGAGTCTGCTCATGGTCTTGTTTCCCGGAGCTTAGCCGGGATCATGCAGGAGGTGGGCGTCGGTGTCCCTACCGACGCCTGTCGCCGCTGGGACAGCGGCGACCACCCCATTGTCAGGAGCTCATCAGTCGGGAGGTCGCGGTCGTATTTGTCGGGCTTGGTGGTGCAGACGATCACTTCGTCACCGGGGGCAAGGAGGTTGGCGACGAAGGCTTTGGCGGCGCGGCCGGCGGCGGCTTGGATTAGGCGGGCTGTGGGATTCGGCCCAGTGTGGCTACTAGCCGCGTGGTGGAGGCTTGGTGCCGCGGTCGGCGGTTGTGTTTGGGGGCGGCGTGGCGACATTGCCGGACATGGACGCCTTCACGCTCTCGCGTCTCCAGTTTGCGGCCAACATCAGTTTCCACATCCTGTTCCCGACGATCACGATCGCGCTGGGGTGGGTGCTGCTTTTCTTCAAACTGCGCTACCGCGCGACGCGGCAGGAGCACTGGATGGAACTGTATTTCGCGTTCACGAAGGTGTTCGCGCTGACGTTCAGCCTCGGCGTGGTGAGCGGCGTGACGATGTCGTTCCAGTTCGGCACCAACTGGCCGGGCTACATGAACACGGTGGGCAACATCGCGGGGCCGCTGCTCGCGTATGAGGTGCTGACGGCGTTCTTCCTCGAGGCGACGTTCCTCGGCGTGATGCTGTTCGGCTTCCGGCGCGTGCCGAGCTGGCTGCACACGGGGGCGACGCTGCTCGTGGCGGTGGGGACGACGGCGTCGGCGTTCTGGATTCTGGCGTTGAACAGCTGGATGCACACGCCGGCGGGCTTCGAGATGCGCGACGGGCAGGCGCACGTCACGGATTGGCTGGCGGTGGTGCTGAATCCCTCGATGCCGTATCGTCTCGCGCACACCTTGCTCGGCTCGGGGCTGACGGTGGCGTTCCTGCTCGCGGGCTTGCTGGCTTACCGGCGGCTGCGCGGCGACGAATCGCCGGCGGTGCGCAGCGGGTTGCGCGTGGCGGCGGTGCTGGCGGTGGTGCTCGCGCCGCTGCAGGCGGTGGTGGGCGATCTGCACGGCGTGAACACGCGCGATCACCAGCCGGCGAAACTGGCGGCGATGGAGGCGCTGTGGGAAACGCAGGCCGGGGCGCCGCTGGTGTTGTTCGCGCTGCCCGACGAGGCGGCGCGCGAGAATCGCTTCGAGGTGGCGGTGCCGAAGCTCGGCAGCCTGATCGCGACGCGCGACCCGAACGGCGTCGTGCGCGGCCTGAACGAATTCGGGGCCGACCGGCCGCGGGTGGCGCCGGTGTTCTGGGCGTTCCGCGTGATGGTGGGGCTGGGGCTGGTGATGATCGCGGCGGGCGCGGTCGCGTGCTGGCAGCTGGTGCGGCGCGATGCGGCGCCGCGGTGGTTGTTGCGCGGCTTGGTGGCGCTGACTTTCTCCGGCTGGGTGGCGACGCTCGCCGGCTGGTATGTGACGGAGATCGGGCGGCAACCCTGGCTCGTGCAGGGCGTGTTGCGCAGCGCCGATGCGGTGGCGGCCGTGCCGACGGCGCATGTGGGCCTGACGCTCGCGGTGTATCTCGTGACTTATGCGTTCCTGCTGGTGACCTATGTCGCGACGCTGTTCTACCTCGCGCGGCGCGAGTCGGCGGCGGTGCGGGAGCGAAAGGAGGCGGTGTCATGATCGCGGAATTTTTCCAACACGGCGCGCCGTGGCTGCCCTATGCGTTCGCGTTCCTGATCGGGCTGGCGATGCTGCTCTACGCGATCCTCGACGGCTACGATCTCGGCGTGGGCATCCTGTCGGCGCGGGTGCAGCCGGAGGAGCGCGACCGGATGATCGCGTCGATCGGGCCGTTCTGGGATGCGAACGAGACGTGGCTCGTGCTCGGCGTGGGCCTGCTGCTGGTGGCGTTCCCGATGGCGCACGGCGTCGTGTTGGCGGAGCTGTATCTGCCGGTGGCGCTGATGCTCGTGGCGCTGGTGTTCCGGGGCGTGGCGTTCGACTTCCGCAAGAAGACGCCGCCGGAGCGGAAGGCGTGGTGGGACCGGGTGTTCTTCGCGAGTTCGCTCACGGTCGCGCTGACGCAGGGCTACATGGTCGGGCGTTTCATGGTCGGTTTCCAGGCGGGCGCGGCGAGCGTGGCGTTCGCGGCGTCCTTCGGCGCGCTGGTCGTGGCGGGTTACGTGCTGATGGGCGCGGCGTGGCTGATCCACAAGACCGAGGGCGCGCTGCAACTGCGCGCGGTGGGCTGGGCGCGGCGGGCGATCTGGACGATGGCGCTCGGCGCGATCGTCAGCAGCGTGGCGGCGGTGTTCGTCGACACGCGGCTCTACGAGCGGATGTTCGTGTTTCCGGAGCTGGCGCTGGTGATCGCGCTGCCGGTGGCGTCGGTCGCCTTGACGCTGATCCTGCATTTCCTGCTCGGCGTGCTGCCGCTGCCCGGCGACCGGCTCAATTGGATGCCGTTGGCGATCGCAGTGGTGATCTTCGTCCTCGGGTTCGTGGGGCTGGTTTACAGTTTCTATCCCTACATCATCCCCGGGCGGCTGCGCATCGCGGAGGCCGCCGCCGCGCCGGCGTCGCTGGCGGTGATCCTCGCCGGGACGGTGTTCGTGCTGCCGTTTTTACTCGGCTACACGGTGCTGGCCTACCGCATCTTCCGCGGCAAGGCGACCGACCTGAGTTACGATTGAGCCGGCGCGGGGCGCCGGTGCGCGGCGCTCAGGCGGCGCCGCAGCACTTCTTGTATTTCTTGCCGCTGCCGCAGGGGCAGGGGTCGTTGCGGCCGATCTTGGGCGTCTCGCGGCGGACGGTGACGCCGGGGCCGCCGACCTGGCCGGTGTAAACCCACTTGCCCTCCTCGCGGCCGAAGAGCGCCTGCTCGAAATGCTCGTGTTCCTCGCCCTCGACCTTGAAGCGGGCGGTGAACTCCACGAGGCCGTGCTCGTCGCCTTCGCCGCCGAGGTCGGTGCGGGAGATGGCGAGGCCGAGCCATTCGGATTGCTCGGACCACTTCTTCGCCGCCGGGGCGTCGAAGGTCTTGCGCTGGTCGGCGCTGAGCGTGCGTTCGAGGTGCGCGAGGTCGTGCTTCACGTGCGCGGTGTAGCGTGAGCGCATCAGCGCCTCCGCCGTCGGGGCGGGCGCGCCGGCCAAAATCGGACCGCAGCAGGCAGCGAACTCTTTTCCGGAACCACAGGGGCAAAGACTCATGGCAGGGAATTCCGGCGAGCCGGGCGAGGTTCGCAACCCGAATTCGGGGGCGAGGGGCCGGAAAAACCGCCGCCGGCGCCCCGGCCGGCGCGGGCGATTTCGCGCATTTTGCGCTTTTTGCCGCCCGGGATTTGCGCGAACGTGCCGGCGCATGTCCGCGCCATCCTCCGAGCCCATCCGCTATTTCCACCGCGCCAAGCAGGTGATCGAGACCGAGGCCGTCTATGGCGAAAAATGGCTGCGCTGGACCTACGGCACCGCGCCCGGCCGCGCGGCGCTGGAGCTGCTGGTGAAGCGGGCGTGGCTCTCGCGTTACTATGGCTGGCAGATGACGCGCCGCAGCAGCGGGCGGCACGTGATCCCCTTCATCGTCGACTACAATCTCGACGTGGACGAGTTCGCGAAGAGCGCCTTCGCGTTCAACACCTTCAACGAGTTCTTCTACCGGGCGCTGAAACCCGGCGCGCGGCCGATTGCGCCGGGCGAGCGCGTGGCGGTGTTGCCCGCGGACGGCCGGCATCTGGTGCTGCCGGACGTCGAGGCGGCGGAGTCGTTCTACGCGAAGGGGCAGAAATTTTCGCTCGCGAGCTTTCTCGGCGATGCGGCTCTGGCGGAGGAGTTCGCCGGTGGAGCGATGCTCATCTCGCGCCTGTGCCCGGTGGATTACCACCGGTTCCACTTCCCGGTCGCGGGCACGCCCGCCGAGGCGAAGCTGCTCAACGGCTGGCTCTATTCCGTGTCGCCGATCGCGCTGCGGCGGAACCTGAATTATCTGTGGGAAAACAAACGCATGGTGACGCGGGTCGATACGCCGCAGTTCGGCCGCGTGGCCGTGTGTGAGATCGGTGCCACGATGGTCGGCAGCATCATGCAGAACTACGTCCCGGGCCGCGCGGTGGAGAAGGGCGCGGAGAAGGGGCTCTTCAAGTTCGGCGGCTCGTGCGTGATCACGCTGTTCCAGAAGAACCGCATCCGCTTCGACGCCGACCTGCTCACGCACAGCGCCAACCAGCTCGAGGTTTACGCGCGCATGGGCGAGCGCCTCGGCGAAGCGATCGGCTGACGCGGAGGCCGGCGGCGCGGGCGGATGTGTGACGTGGCGCGTCGTAGCGTATGCACGCAGGCGGCGTGAAAAATGTCACCTTTGTGCCGGAGCGGTGACGCGCCGGTGAAGATTGTGTGGCGACGGCGCTTCGCGTTTGCGGAGGCGCGGCGCACGCTGGTTGTGAGTGGCGCGCGCGTGCCGGCGGCCATCGTCCCGGCGCGTGCGACCACTCCATGTCCTCGCGTCTTCGCCTCCTCCTCGTTCTCTCGTTTCTCGGTCTCGGCCTCGTTGGTCGCGTCCTCGCCGCCGGCGTCGTCTCCGGTCAGGTTTACGACGCCGGCACGGGCACGCCGTTGCTCGGGACCACGGTGCGTGTGGCCGGCACGGAGGAGTCCGCGGTGACGGACTTGACGGGCCGCTTCCTCATCGGTGCGCTGCCCGCTGGTGTGGTGCAGCTGGAGTTCGCGAAGGACGGCTTCCAGCCCGCGCAGTTGCGCGACGTGGCGGTCGAGTCCGGCCGCGCGGCCTATGTGACGATGCAGTTGCACCGGGTGCGCGATGACGTGGTGCGGATGGAGAAATTCGAGGTGAAATCGAGCATTGCGGAGAATTCCGCGGCCGGCGTGCTGGCGCTGCGCCGGCGCACGGAGGTGCCGATCGACGCGGTGAGTCCGGAGATGCTGTCGAAATTCGCCGCGAGCGACGCCGCCGAGGCGCTCATCCGGCTCCCCGGCGTCTCGCTCGCCGGCGGCGAGTTCGCCGTCGTGCGCGGCCTGAGCGACCGCTACGGCAACACGCTGCTCAACCGGCTCAAGCTCCCGAGCCCCGACCCGGAGAAGCAGGCGGTGCAACTCGATCTGTTCCCCGCCAAGCTCCTCGACACCATCGTGGTCAGCAAGGCCTTCATGCCCGAGATGTGGGGCGACACGTCCGGTGGCAGCGTGGATCTGAACACGCGCTTCATCCCCGATCAGCGCGAGATCGAGCTGGCGCTCGGCCTCAAGTGGCACGACGGCGCCGGCCGCGGCGGGGTGCCGGACTACGGCACGCGCGGCAACCGCGACCGCTATGCGAGCGGCGAGGGCGACCGCCCGGCGCGCGGCGAGCGGGCGGCGTTCCAGGTCGTGCCCGGCCGCAGCAATCCCGAGCCCGGACAGAAGGCGAGTTTCGTCTATGGCGACCGTTTCGAGATCGCCGGCCGCACCGTCGGCGTGCTCGCCGCGCTGACCTACGACCACGGCGTGACGCTCGAGCGCGGGAGCAAGACCGCGCTCACCTCGCGCAACCGCCAGCCCGCGCGGCCGTTCCCGCCGCCGCCGCGCCCGGCCCAACCGAGCACGATGGAGCAGGGGATCCTGTTGCCCGCCTCCGATTTCGGCTCGGGTCATTACACGCAGGGCGAATACGAGACCACGCTCGGCGCGCTCGCGAGCATCGGCGTGACGCTGACGCCCGAACACCAGCTCGGGTTCACCGCGCTCGTCTCGCGCAGCGGCATCGACGTCGTGGAGTCGCAGCAATTCGACCCGGTGGTGAACATCTCGGAGCTCGCCGACTACAGCTGGAAGCGCGACGTCACCTATTACCGCCAGCGCCACCTCACCGCCTTCCAAGTGCGCGGCGAGCACGTGTTCCCGCTCGGCAGCCGCGAGTTGAAGGCCAGCTGGTCCGCCCAGCGCGCGAAGACCTACCAGAAGGAGCCGCACTACACCGAGGCCACCTACGCGCAGCAACTCGGCGCCGCTGGCGAGGCGACGCCCGGCACCTACCTGTTGCCCGCCACCAACGTCGCGCCCGAGCCGCTCGTGCGCACGTGGAGCGACACGCTGGAGCGCCAGGACATCGCGCGCGCGGACTTCGCGCTGCCCTTCCGCGGCCTCGGTCGCGAGGATTCCACGCTCCGCCTCGGCGCCGCGCGCGAAGCCTCCGACCGCGCCAACGACGGCCAGGCCTCCGTCTATGCGCCGCCCTCCGGCACCAGTTTCGTCGCCTCGACCGCGCAGGGACTCTACGACCGCCTGCTCGTCGAGGCCGGCTCGAACGACGGACTTTCCTCCTCCCGCGGCCGTCGCGAGATCGAGGCGCTCTACGCATCCGCCGTGCTGGAGCTGCCCTGGGCCCTCAAGCTCGCCGGCGGCTTCCGCTGGGAGACCTTTCAGATGAACTCCGACGGCCTCGGCCAGTTCGGCAACGAGACCGCGGCCAACATCTACCAGCAGGCCGGCGTGCAGCCGATCCTCGGCACCACGCCTGACCGTCTCGCCACGCGCCTTGACCGCGACGACGCGCTGCCCGCGCTCGGGCTCACGTGGAACCCGCACCGCCGCGTCTTCCTGCGGCTCAATTACTCCGCGACGCGCGCCCGGCCGTCGTTCCGCGAGGTCGGCGCGTATTTCTCGCAGAGCATCGACACCGGCAACCTCGTGCTCGGCAACCCTGCGCTCGAACCCAGCGAAGTGGAAAACTACGACGCGCGCGCCGAGTGGTTCTTCGGCCGCGGCGCCAACGACCTGCTCGCGGTCAGCGTTTTCCGGAAGGACATCGCGCGTCCGATCGAGAAGCTCCTCTTCGAGAACGCCACCCTCGGCCGCTTCGAGAGCTGGGCCAACAATCCCGGCGACGCCACGCTCGAGGGCTGGGAGATCGAGGTGCGCAAGAGCCTCGGTTTCCTCGGTCGCTTCTTCGACTCGACGACCGTCGGCGGCAACTTCACCCGCATCGACGCCGAGGTGCCGCTGCATCCCACCACGATCGCGCAGCTGCGCAACGTCGTCTACCTCGACCCGGCGCTGCTGCCGGTGTCGCGCCCGCTCTTCGACCAGCCGCGCTGGCTCGTCAACGCCGACCTCACCTACCGGCAGGTGAAGTGGGGCACGGAGCTCACGCTCGCCTACTACGCGATCAGCGACGTGCTCACGCTGCCCGGTTCGGGTTACCCGCCGGAGTTCGACCTCTACGAGCGCGGCTACGACCGCTACGACCTCAATCTCTCGCAGCGCCTCGGCGAGGCGTGGACGCTCAAGTTCTCCGCCAAGAACCTCGTCAACCCCGCGCGCGGGCTCATCTACGATCCGGCCGCGACCGTGCAGACTTACGAGCGCACGCATTACCGCGCCGGCCGCGATTTCTCGCTCACGCTCTCGCGGCGTTTCTGAGCTGCGCGTTCACTTGCCCGGCGCGCGACGCGTGCAGGGCGTCGTTCGTTCTCCCTCGGGCCGGTCCCTGCGACCGGCCTTTTTTATTTTCCAGCCGCAGTGCACGCGCATGCCGGCGCGAGCACCGCGTTATCCGTGCGCGGCGCACTGTTACGGGCGGCCCGTTTCGTCACGCAATCGTCAGGGTTTCGTCACGCGGCGCGCACCGTTTTGTCACACGCGGCTGGCAAGCTGGCGGCCTGAACCTGAGTCCCCGGACACCACGCCAACCCTGCATCGCATGAAAAAGACCTTGATCCAACTCGCCGCCCTCGCGGCCCTCTTCGCCGCCTCCGCGCAGGCTGCCATCGTCGAAGTCGCCGGCGGCGACATCACGACCAACACCACCTGGACCGCGTCCAACGAATACGTGCTCAATGGCATCGTCTTCGTGAAGAATGCCACGCTCACCATCGAGCCCGGCACCATCATCCGCGGCCAGCCGCGCACCAACAGCAGCACCTACAACCCCGGCACGCTCGTCATCACGAAGTCCGGCAAGATCAACGCCGTCGGCACCGCCGCCAATCCCATCATCTTCACCACCGCCGCCGTGAACGACGGCACCGGCCGCCCGCTCGACGCCAACGCCGACAACATCGCCGACCGCTGGACCGTCGGCGCGACCTTCCTCGACGCCAATCCCAAGACCGCGCCGCTCGCGCCCACCTACGTGAAGCAGACCGGCGACCTCGTCCCCGGTGTCGTGAGCGCCAACGTCCCGATGGCCGGCCTCGCCGGCGGCATCATCGTGCTCGGCGAGGCGCCCACGAACCGCGACAACACCGTCGCGCTCGGCGGCGGCTTCTACGCCGAGGGCGAGGCCTACATCGAGGGCCTGCCCGAGACCGACGCCACCTCCTACGGCGGCATCTATCCGTTCCACAGCTCCGGCAAGCTCGCTTACATTTCCATCCGCCACGGCGGCAACAATCTCGCCGCCAACAACGAGATCAACGGCCTCACCCTCGCCGGCGTCGGCGCGGGCACGCTCGTCGAGTTCATCGACGTCTATTGCAACCTCGACGACGGCGTGGAGATCTTCGGCGGCACGGTCAACGTCCGCTACCTCAACATCAACTTCGTCGAGGACGACGGCTTCGACGTCGACCAAGGCTGGACCGGCGGCGCGCAGTTCCTCTTCGTGCTCCAGCACTCCGCCTTCGGCGACGCTCTCGTCGAGGCCGACGGCCATGACGAGGACCCGACCAACGGCAGCAGCGGCGCCAGCCGCATGACCGCTAATGGCCGTCCCTTCCAGTATTGCGTCATCAGCAACCTCACCGGCGTCGGCCGCGCCGCCCTCGGCGGCACCGCCGGCAACGGCATCCGCATGCGCGCCGGCTTCGGCGGCGAGGTGCTCAACAGCCTCGTCGTCGGCTGCAACCAGTCCTTCCGCATCGACGCCGCCACCGGCTCCGAGAGCGACGGCTTCGACGCCCGCACCCGCGCCCTCACGGGCGAGATCGTGCTCCGTTCCAACACCGCCAACGGCAACACCGCCAACACGCTCTCGTTCACCAAGTCCACCGGCTCCGTCACCGGCACCTTCGATTCCGCCACGAGCGGCTGGAACAACAGCGTCGCCAGCCCCGGCTTCAAGGCCTGGAACCTCGCCGCCGCCAACGGCGTGAATCCCGTCGCCCTCCAGACCGGCCAGGGTGGCAGCCCGGCCAGCCTCACGCCCGTCGCGGCGCTGCCCAACAGCCCGTTCTTCGCGACCGTCACCTACCGCGGCGCCTTCCCGTCCGTGAAGACCAGCGATCTCTGGACCACCGGTTGGACCGCCCTCAACAAGCGCGGCGTCCTCGTCACGCGCGGCAACCAGTAAGCCCTCCCGCCCCCTGTCGTAACCATGAAAAACAAACTCCTCCCCACGCTGGTCCTCCTCGCCGCGCCGGTCCTCGCCCACGCGCAGGTCCAGCTCGTCGCCGGTTGGGACTTCGCCCAGTTCACATTCGAGGGCTTCGCGTTCACGCAGAACGACTCGAGCTTCGTCAACGCCACCAGCATCCCGGCGAACTACTCGTCCGTCGGCGCCTTCAACCCGGTGAGCACGCACTACGGCGACAACTCGCCCATCAGCGCCGGCACGGGCTCGATCGGCTGGGCGCTCGCCGATGCCGACGCCAACCTTGTCTACGCCATCTCCAACCTGCGCGACTCGACGCAGAACCGCGGCATGGCCGACTTCCCCGGCACGCTGATGAGCAATTCGTTCGCCGATCCGGCGTCGCTCGCGCTCGGTTTCGCCGGCATGTCCGGCAAATCGTTCACGGTGACGACGAATCTGGCCGGCTTCGCCGACTTCGACCCCGCGCTCAACGGCAACGTGGCGAACTTCTCGTTCTCCGCTGCGGCCGATAGCGCGGTCTCGATCGAGTGGTTCTACAACAGCGCCTCGATCGGCATGACGACGATCGCCGGCGGCAACACGCACACCGCCTACACGCTCGACCTGCCGTCCACGTTCTACGGCCAGGAATCGACGCTCGTCGGCGTGATCTCCAGCGACGTCGTGTTCATGCTGGATAACGTGCAGGTCAACGGCGTCTCGGCTATCCCGGAGCCGTCCACCTACGCGCTGCTCGCCGGCGCCGCCGCGCTGGCGCTCGCCGCCTACCGCCGCCGCCAAGCCCGCGCCTGAGCGGGGCAAGGGGAAGAGAACCACGCCTTTCTTCCGGTTACGTCCAGCCGTCGGGCCCTCGGGTCCGGCGGCTGTTTTTTTTGGGGCGCCGGAGCCGGGTGCAAACGGCACTTGCTTCGCCGAAGCCGGCTTCGCCATGCTCCCGCCGCAATCGCGCTCGCTCGGGTGATGGAATGGCAGACATGCGGGTCTTAGAAGCCCGTGCCGCAAGGCGTGTGGGTTCGAGTCCCACCCCGAGCACCAATTAATGAGGATGCGACGACGCTGTCCGATCGCTCCGAGCGGTTTTGGGGCGGGTAAATGAGCGGTGCTCCGGGGGCGTTTGCGCGGCGATCGCGGGCGGCGGACCTCGGCCGGGAATGGGTATTAGCGCGCGCCATTTCGCGGTTCGCGGGGCGTGAAAGGTTGGATGGATGGGAGAAGGATGATTATGCAAGATATTCTCCTTTAGTATCTAACGGCGGAATCTGGCTGTCGTCGGACATTAGCTTTGGTTAAGGACGGGTGGGGGAACACTGTCCTAACCGAGGGTGCGCCGTATTTCCCCGTTGCGGGGGCATGGAAGCGGCTCAGTGCTGGGACCCTTTACCTGTGAACTCGACCGCACTCAAAGAATCACCTGAAGGCCATTGGCGGGCCATTCTCCCCGTCCTGCTGGCGCTGACTGTGTTTGTGGCTTCGAGCCGGCCGATCCCTGGCGAATTTGGCTCGATCATGGCGCAATGGGACAAGGTCGTGCACTTCTTCGTCTACGGCATCATGGCGCTGCTGATCGCGCGCCTCCGCTTCGTGCAGGAACGCGTGCCGCTCGGCGCGATGTCGTCGATCCTGATGGTGGCGGCGTTCGGCATCACGGACGAGGTGCACCAGGCGTTCACGCCCGGGCGGTTTTGCAGCCTCGATGACTGGCTCGCGGATGTGCTCGGCGCGGTGACCTTCGTCACGGCCTACGTGCACTGGACGGCTTATCGCCGCTGGCTGGAGCACCGCGTCGTGGTGCGCGAGGGTTCGAAGTTCCGCATCGACCTGCCGCCCGTGCCGATGCCGGGCCTGAGCTGAAGATGGCGGGCCGCGCGGTGGCGGGGAACTGCGTCACCGCGGCGGATGAGGCTTGTCAGGTCGCTTCGTCGACCGCATCAACCGCGCGGTCACCTTAATCGTGAGCGAACCGGATGCCGAGAGATCCCGTTGGTTCGTCGAGGAAGTGCATGCGCACGATTCCTCGCTGCGCGCGTATCTGCGCGGCTCGTTCCCGACGGTGCGGGATGTCGACGACGTCGTGCAGGAGTCTTACGTGCGGGTCTGGAAGGCGAAGACCGCCGAGCCGATCCGCTCCGCGCGGGCGTTCCTCTTCCGCGTGGCCCGGCATCTGGCGTTGGACTGGCTGCGCCACGACCGCGTGTCGCCGATCGACGCGGTAACTGATTTGTCCGCCTTGCCCGTCGTAGATAACAGGACGGGTGTCGCCGAGGCGGCGAGCATCGCGGAAGAGACCGCGCTGCTTGTGACTGCGATCGACGCCCTGCCACCGCGTTGCCGTGAAATCGTCATCCTTCGCAAGCTCCGGGGTCTGCCGCAGAAAGAAATCGCGGCCCGGCTCGGCCTGTCCGAACAGACCGTGCAGGTGCAGATCGCCCGGGGCGTGAAGAAATGCGAAGAATTCCTCCGCCGTCGTGGCGTGAAACGATGACTCCCCGCCGCTCCTCCGTCGCCATCGCCCCAGCCGTGCGCACGCGCGCGGCCGAGTGGGTCGCGCGGCTCGATGCCGGCCTCTCCGAGGCCGAGCAGGCGGAGCTGGCCCGCTGGGTCGGAGCCGACGCCAGCCATGCCGCGGCGCTGGCGCAGCTTTCCGCCGCGTGGCGCCGGCTCGATGGCCCGCAGGTCCACGGCGCGGCCCCGGCGGCCGAGGCGGCGCTGGCCCGGCGCGCGCACCGACGCCACGTGCGCCGCACGATGCTTTCCGGTCTGGCCGCCTGCCTGATGCTCGTCACGGCCGGCTGGTGGTGGCGCAGCGGCCCGGCTCCGGCGACGGTCGTGCCCGCCGCGGCACCGGCCAGCATCGCGGCGGCGCCCAGCCGGGTGCAGACGTTGCCCGATGGCTCTGTCGTCGACTTGCTCGAGGAGGCGGAGATTGCCGTCGAGTTCACCGCCGAGCTTCGCCGGGTGCGGTTGTTGCGCGGCGAGGCGCATTTTGCCGTCACGAAGGACCGGCGGCGGCCCTTCATCGTCGATGCGAACGGCCTCGAGGTCCGTGCCGTCGGCACGGCGTTCGCGGTGCGGCTGGCGCCGACCGAGGTCGAGGTGCTCGTGACCGAGGGTCGCGTGGCCGTCGGCCGCCCCGAAGGCTCGGCCAACTCCGCGGACCTGATTGCGCCTGACGGCTCCGTGCCCGTCGTGCCCGCGGGCAGCCGCGTGCTGGTGCGGTTGAATGTCGGGGCCGAGCCCATCGCGCCGGAGATCAAGCCGGTCAGCGTGGCCGAGTTGGGCGAGCGGCTCGCGTGGCGGGTGGTGCGGCTGGATTTCTCGGGCACGCGTCTGGCGGATGCGGTCGCGCAGGTGAACCGCCACAATCGCGAGCAACTGCGCATCGCGGACGAGACCCTGGCCGATCTGCGCGTCAGCGGCCTCGTGATCGCGGACAAGGTCGAGGATTTCGTGCGGCTGCTCGAGCTTTCGGGCGTGAGCGTGGAGCGGCGGGAGACGGGCGAGATCCTGTTGCGGCGCGCACCGTGACACACGGGCGCGGCTGGTCCGCCACATTGTTGTAACTGATTTCGCGCGCTGGCGCGTCGTCCTTGTTGAGCCGGCCGGGCCCCTTCGGGCCGTCTCACCTGACCTAACACACCGAACATGATGAACCGCGTCACCTCGCGTCCACCGAGCCGGGCCTTGCGCCTGCTCGCCACCGTCACCCTTGCCGGCCTGCTTGCCGCCGTCGCTTTTGCGGCGGAGGCGGTGCGCCGTTTCGACCTGCCCGCCGACGAGGCGGAGCGGGCGTTGAAGCGTTTTTCCGAGCAGGCCGGCCAGCAGGTCCTGTTTCCCACCGAGGTCGTGCAGGGCGTGCGCACGAACGCCGTGCGCGGCGAACTTGAAATCGGTCCCGCGCTCCAGCAATTGCTGGAAGGCACCGGGCTGACCGCGGTGCGCGACGAGGGCACGGGGTCGTTCACCGTGCGCCGCGTGGCGCCCGCGGTCCAAGAGTCGGGCAGCTTGGAACGCGGCCCCGACGGCGTGGTCCGCTTGGCCAACTTGGAGGTCTCGACCTCGCGCATCAACGGCTTGGCCAACCAGACGGTCTTCCGCACCGACGAGGCCGGCGCGCTGGCCTATGACGTCATCAGCCGCGTCGACATCGAGCGCATGGGTGTGACGTCCATCGAGGAGCTGTTCCGCATGGTCGGCCAGACGAGCGACTACGGCAGCCAGTCCCTGCAGGGCTCGGCGATGAACCCCGCCTTCGCCGGCGGCGCCACCTACCAGAACTCCGAGGTGAAGCTCCGCGGCTTCTCCTCGCTGCAGACCACGATCCTCGTCAACGGCCGCCGCCTCCAGCGCGGCAACCTCACCGCCGGACCCGATCTCAATCGCATCCCGACCGCCGCGATCGAGCGCATCGAGATCCTGCCGTCCTCGGCCTCCGCCATCTACGGCGGCGGGGCGATCGGCGGCGCCATCAACATCATCCTCCGCCGCGATTACACCGGTCGCGACCTGACGGTCAGCGCCGGCACGAGCACGGACGGCGGCGCCGAGCGTTACCAGCTGACGTATTTCGAGGGCCGCACGCTCAACGACGGGAAGACGCAGTTCTCCTTCACCGTTGATTACCAGCACAGCGCCCCGCTCTACAACAACCAGCGCAACTACCTCGACAACCTCCTCGCACGCTATCCGGCCAACACCACGGCGACCGTCAACGGCCGCTCCGCCTACGAGGTCTACATTCTGCAAGCCTTCAACGGCATGCCCGGCACCATCCTCATCAACTCCACCACGGGCACCCTGCCGATCCCCGGCGTCACCGGCGCCCGCTACGCCGCCATCCCGGCGAACCAGGACGGCACCGGGCTCACACCCGCCTCGTTCGTCGCCGGCGCGGGCCGCGCGAATCTCGGCGAGCGCTACAATCGCTCCATCATCTACCGCCCCGAGGATCGCTACTCGTTCAGCTCGCAGCTCGAACACGAGTTCGTGAAGGACAAGCTCTCCATGTATGCCGAGGCGGGCGTCACCTACTTCCGCTCGGAGTATAGCTTCCCGATGTTCCTTTCGACGCTGAGCCTCTCCGCGACGGATCCGCTCAATCCCTTCCGCAACAACGTCACGCCCGGCTTCGTCGGCGTCCCTGTCACCGTCTATTACGATCCCGCCGACCTGCCTGATCCGTCACTCTTCCAGGAGCGCCAGGGCGCGCGGGCGTTGCTCGGCTTCAAGGGCCGGCTCAACGACAAGTGGGAATGGTCGCTCGACGGCACCGGCGAATACGGCCGCAGCCACTCGACCGGCATCAACACCAACCAGAACCTCAACACCTTCGTCAGCAGCACCGCCGTCGGCACGCTCACGCAAGCCCAGCGTCGCGCGCTCTACAACCCGCTCGCTGACCACACCGTCTTCCCGCGTGGTGACGTCATGGCCGACTATCTCGAATACCGCCGCGAATACACCTACTACAACGGTCTCTCGCAGGTGAATTTCCGCGCCGTCGGCGAGATCTTCGATCTTCCTGCCGGCCCGCTCGTCGTCTCGCCGGGCGCCGAGGTCATCTGGAGCAAGTATCGCACGAACGCCACCGTCCGTGTCAGCGACGCCATCCGCGCCGCCATCCCCACGGGCATCATCGGGCCGAGCGACAGCACGGCCAACCAGAGCCGCCGCACGGAATCCGTCTTCCTCGAGAGTGTCGTGCCGCTCGTCGGCTCGAAGTGGCGCCCGATCCCCATCGAGTCCGCCGAGCTCAACGCCGGTCTGCGCTGGGAAAACACCGACGACTCCACCAGCGCCACCAGCCCGGTCGTCGCGCTGCGCGTGGCGCCGACCAAGGACGTCGCCTTCCGCGTGTCGTATGCCGAGGGCTTCTTTCCGCCCGACCAATCCAACTACGAGAGCCCGCGCGTGAACCCCGCAGCCATCACGCCCTTCACCGATCCGGCGCGCGGCAACCTGCTCTACAATTACGTGCACGAGGAAATCTCCGGCGGTAATCCCGACCTGAAGCCCGAGCTCTCCACTTCGTGGAACTACGGCATCATCCTCACGCCGCGCGTCCTGCCCGGTCTCACGCTCACCCTGGATTTCTGGGAGATCGAGAAGATCGACGCCATCCTCATCCCCTCCGGTCCGTCCGCCATCCTCGCCTCGCCCGATTCCTATCCCGGTCGCGTCATCCGTGACACGCCCTCGGCGACCGACATCACCAACGGCTGGCTCGGGCCCGTGCTCTCGATCGACTACCGTCCGGTCAACGTCGGTTTCACCAAGACCTCGGGTGTCGATGCCAAGGTCCGCTACACGCACGAACTCGGCGCCCGCAACAGGCTGACCGCGCTCGCGTCGCTCACGTGGACCGACTCGTTCCGCGACCAAATCCTATCGAATAATCCCATCGTCGAGCGCGTCGGCACCACCGGCACCACCGCCAGCAGCCCGCTCGAATGGCGCGGCAACGGCTCCGTGTTCTGGGAATACGGCCGGTGGACCAGCGGCGTCACCGTCACCTACATCGATTCCTACAGCACGCCGACTACCACGCCCACGGTCGTCTATCCGACGGCCAACGGGCTCGACGGCAGCCACATCTCGTCGGCCACGCTCTGGGACATGCAGGTGAGCTACGAAATCCCCGCCGGCCGCGGCAAGGACGGCTGGCAGCGTTGGTTCGACAACACGAAGTGGACCCTCAGCGTCCGCAACGTCTTCAACAAGGAGCCTTCCTTCCGCACTGACGTCTACAGCCCCTACAGCCGCTTCGAGGATCCGCGCCAGCGCTACGTCACGCTGTCGGTCAAGAAGAGCCTGTAATCCCTCCACCTCTCCCGGGCGGCGGCAGGTCCGCCGGTCGCCGCCCGGTCTTCTTTTCCCCATGTTGATCCGCATCCTCTGCACCCTGCTGCTGTGTTCCAGCAGCGCCCGCCTGCTCGCCCAGGAGGCGCGTCCCGTGCTTGATCCCGTCGCCACCGCGATCTGGTCCGAGCACGCGCGCGGCATGGGCGACCGCAGCGACGGCCGCGCCGGCGTCGACTTCAACCTCGTCACCGGCAAGGCGCTCGAATTCTTCGAGAAGTTCCCCGAGGAGCGCCGCGTGGGCGGCATCCTTTTCAACCTCGCCAGCTTCGGCGGCTGGATGGAGGGCGATGAGCGCACCGACGCGCTGCGCGCCGGGTGGCAGCAGCACCTGCGTCGCGCGATGGCCGACGCGCTGCAGAACAAAACCTGGCCCGACAACGTCTGGGCCGGTCTGCACTGGGTCGCGGCGAAGAACGAGATCGCCATCCAGGTCGCCGCCGGCGGCAAGCCCGATCTCGCCGCGCTGCGCGCGCGCATCGACACCATCACCGCGCGCGTGCCCGCCTCGTCTTACCGCACCTTCCTCGAGCAGGAATACGTGCGCTGGCTCGAACAGCTCCAGCCCGAGGCCGTCGCGGCGCACTTGACCAAGCTCGCCGGCAGCGACGTGGAGGATCTGGCGAAGTTCGGCCAGGGCCAGCTCGCGATCCATCAGCTCAAGACGACGCCGATGGAGCTCCGCTTCACCGCGCTCGACGGCACGACCGTCGACCTCGCCGATTACCGCGGCAAGGTGGTGCTGGTCGATTGCTGGGCCACGTGGTGCGTGCCCTGCGTCAAGGAACTGCCCGCCATCAAGGCCGCGCTCGCCAAGTGGGGAGACAAGGGCTTCGCCGTCGTGGGCATCTCCTTCGACCGGATCGGCGACAAGGAGAAGCTCATCAAGTTCGTCGCCGACGAGCAGCTGAACTGGCCGCACTGGTTCAACGAGTCGGGCGGCAAGAATCCCTTCGGCCTGAAATACAACATCCGCAGCATCCCCGCGACTTTCCTGCTCGGGAAGGACGGGCTGCTCGTGACGACCGAAACGCACGGCCCGAAGCTCGAAGCCGCGCTCCAGCGCCTGCTCGGCGAGTAGGCGGTGATCGCCCGGCCGGCGCGCGACCAACGACGCTCCGCGCCGCGCATTCTGCACCGAATGCGCGGCGGGGCGTCCTAGGGCTGAAGTCAGGCGGCGGAGGCGCGCGCCATGCCCCGCAGCAGCGATTCGCCGCCGGGGATCTGACCGAAGAACGCGTCGCGCCTGGAGCGCGCCTCGTCCAGCGAGGCGGTCTTCAGCGAGACGCGCACGCGCTGCTTGGTGAACGGATCCGGATAGAGCGTGTAGTGGATGAACCAGGTCCCGTTGTTGTTGTAGAGATGGTGATTCGGGCCGCCGGCATTGGCCGGGAGGCGGGTCGACAGCCGGGGAAATCCGGCATGGACCCGCGCGGCGGGCGCGGCAGCGGGGACGGTGGCGAGCGTGGACATGGTGTTGTTCATGGGTGAAAAACAAACAGGCCGCCCTGGATTGGGCGGCCTGTGTTTTGGAAAGGGATTTTAAGTCTTGGTGTGCTTAAAAAGGACTACAGGGCGCCCGGGAGAGTTCGCGAAATAGCTTTTTTCGTCGTGGCAAACCACGGCGTCGAATTAAGCGAAACGTTGGCGCGAACCTGAGTCATTGAATGGTGCGAGCGTGCAACGAGGAGTGGCCCGCCGTCAATCGCGCGTTTCAGGGTATGACGCGAAGCCCTCCCAGCAGGACGCGCCCCGGGCTGGACGGCGGAGATTCCTTTGTTTGGGCCGAAGCCGCTGCACGGACAGGGTTTCGGCCCCAGTGCGGATCGTTGGCCGAGCTGCGGGCCGAGGCGGGCGGATTCACCAGCCGTTCACGCGCGTCCACTCGGCGAGGACTTCGCGGGTGCCGTTGACGACGAAGTAGCGGTCGTGCGCGGCGGAGGTGGGGCAGGCGTGGTTGGGCAGGATGCGCACGCGGTCGCCGGGGCGGAAGCGCTCCGCCGGCAACGGGATCGGGCTCACGACCAGCCCGTGCTCCTGCCAGACTTTTTCCACGCGCAGTCCGGGCAGCACCTCGCCGTCGAGATCGCAGACCAGCCCGTAGCCGACATCCCGGCCGTCGCCGAGCGCGGCGGTGGAGCGGTCCTTCGAGAGCGCGAAGGCGCCGGCGTCGATGAGGAATTCGTGCGGGCGCGCCGCGGGCCGGCCGATCACTTCCGCGAGCACGGACAGCGCGAGATCGCCGAGCTCGCACGCGCCGATGCCGGCTTGGTAACAATCCCAGAACATGTAGACGCCAGCGCGCACTTCCGTGATGCCGGTGAGGTCGACGTCGGCGAGCGCGGTGGGGCTTGAGCCGAGGCTAAGGATCTGGCTCGGGAAACCCGCCGCCTGCAGGCGCGCCGCGGCGAGCCGGAGTGCATCGGCCTCGGCCTGCGCCGCGGCGGCGAAGCCCGCGCGATCGCGCGCCGCGTAGGATTGTCCACCGTGCGTGGCGACGCCGGCGAAGCCGGCGCCGAGTGCGCGGGCGATCGCGAGCAGTTCGTCGCTCTGCGGCGGCACGCCGCCGCGCCGGTCGCCGCAATCGATCTCGATCAAGGCGCGGAAGGGCAATTCCTCGCGGCGGGCGAAATCGTGCAGGGCCTGCGCCGACTCGACGTGGTCGACCAGCGTGAGCAGTCGCACGCCGCGCCGCAGCAACGCGCCGACCTGCCCGAGTTTCCCGGGCCCGAGCCCGACCGCGTAGAAGAGATCGTTCCATCCGTGGTGCGCAAAGTAGTCCGCCTCGCGCAGCGTCGACACCGTGAGCGCGCCCTCGGGCGGCGGGGCGGCGAGGCGAGCGATGTCGGCGGACTTGGCGGTCTTCAGGTGCGGCCGGAAGCCGACGCGGCGGATCGCCAGCGTGGCGGCCATGCGCGCGAGGTTGCGGGCCAGGCGGCCGCGCTCGAGCACGAGGCAGGGCGTGGCGAGGCGGTCGAGGGCGGAGACGGGGCGGGCAGGGAAGACGGAACTCATGGCGCGGACGCTCTCAGGTTTTCAGCCACGGGACTTGGTCGAGGTCGACGTTGCCGCCCGTGAGGATGAGGCCCACGCGTTTGCCGCGGACGTCGACCTTGCCTGCGCGCACCGCGGCGAAGGGCACGGCGCTGGACGCCTCGACGACGAGCTTCAGCTTTTCCCAGAGCTCGCGCATGGCGGCGACGATCTCCGCCTCGGACACCGTCACGATGTCGGCGACGTTTTCCAGGATGAGCGGGAAGGTCTTTTCGCCGACGAGATTGGTGCGCAGGCCGTCGGCGATCGTGGGGGCGGAGGCGATGGCGATGCGCCGGCGGGCGCGGAAGGATTGCGCCACATCGTCCGCCAGTGCGGGCTCGACGCCGATCACGCGCAGCTCCGGGCGCAGGTGCCGGCCGGCGATCGCACTGCCGGAGAGGAGGCCGCCGCCGCCGACGGGTGCGAGCAGGAAATCGAGCGCGGGTGCATCCTCGAGCAGCTCGACGGTCGCGGTGCCCTGGCCGGCCATGACGTCGTAGTCGTCGAAGGGGTGGATCAGCCGCGCGCTGGTGGCCGCGACGATCGCGGCGCAGGCGGCTTCGCGGGCGGTGAGGTTCGGCTCGGAGAACACGACGCGTCCGCCGAAGCCCTGCACGTTACGGATCTTCGCCTGCGGCGCGTTGTGCGGCATGACGATGTGTGCCGGGATGCCGCGCCGCTGCGCCGCGCGCGCGATGGCGGCGCCGTGGTTGCCGGAGGAGTGTGTGACGACGCCGCGCGCGGCCTGTTCCGGGCTGAGCGCGAAGATGGCGTTGCAGGCGCCGCGCGTCTTGAAGGCGCCGGCGGCCTGGAGGTTCTCGCACTTGAAGAAGAGCTGGGCGCCGCACTCGGCATCGATCCCTTCGTGCACCAGCACGGGAGTCCGCGTGATGTGCGGTGCGATGCGGGCGCGGGCGGCGGTGATTTCGGCGAACGACAGCGACATGGCAGGAGGCGGGATTTGGCCACAAAGCGGCGCAGAGAGACACCAAAAATTACGGCGGAGGGCGTGGCGGCGCCTGTGGCGTTGACTCGCGCGCGCGCTGATTCACCTTCCGCGCGGTTTGAATTCCTTGCCTCCGGAACAAGACCTGCCCTCGACGGCGCCCGATTGGGAAATCTGGCGGCCGCGCCTGCGCGTGCCCGGCTGGTTGCGCGACAATCCCGGCCTCGTCCTTTCGACGGTGTATCTTGCGCTCTCGGTCGTCGGGTTGTTCTACCAGTTCCTGTTCTTCCGCCGCTTCCAGCTCAACGTGCTCGAGTTCAGCGACGCGGCGGACTTCCTGATGGTCGTCGTGCGCGAGCCGTTGACGGTGGCGATGGCTTCGCTCGGGCTGGTGTTCTACTGGGCTTACATGCGGGCGACGCTGGGGATCATGGCGCAGGTGTTCCGGCGCTGGCCGCGCCTGCGCGGCAGCGACGAGAAGCTGGCCAAGAGCCGCGAGAAGGCGCGGCGCCTGGCGCCGTCGATGCAGGCGGCGTTCATCATCACCTACGCGGCGCTGTTCACCATGCTCTACTCAAGCTGGCAGGCGAAGCGCGCGCGCGCCGGCGGTTTCCCGTCCGTGACCGTGGAGTTCAAGGTCGGCGCGCGTGAAGGTGCGGCGCCAGCCGAGGTGACGTTGCTCGGCACGACGGCGCGGTTCGTTTTCCTGTATTATCCGGAAACCAAGCGCGCGGCGGCGGTGCCGCTCGATGCGATCGCCACGCTCAGCTGGGATGCGCGCCGCCCGCGCGACCGCAAGGCGGACCAACCGCCGGCGACGCCCGCGCCCGCCGAATCCGCACCGGTGACGCCGACCGTCGACCCGGCGTCCGAGCGTGTGGTGCCTGCGTTTGCGCCGGTCTCGCCGGCGCCGAGCGCTCCCGCGCCCGCCGGGAAACCCTGAGCGCGCGCGGTTGCGCGACGCAGGCTGCGCAGGATTTGCCTTCCGGCCGCTCTGGCCTAGGGTGCCGGCATGGTCGTGAAAAAACTCCTCCACACCCGCCTGCGCGTGAACGATGTCGAGCGCACGGTGCGGTTCTACGAACAGGCGCTCGGCCTCAAGGTGACGCGCCGGCACACGTCGCCGCGCGGGGCGCAGCTGGTGTTCCTCGCCACGCCGAACAGCGATGAGGAGATCGAGCTTTGCCAGATGCCCGCCGGCATGGCCCCGCCTGTGCAGGTGCAGCCCGACCTGATGCACCTCGCGTTCGAGGTGGAGGATCTGGCGGCCTTCGCCGTGGAGCTGCAGCGGAAGGGTTTCGCGCTCAGCGACGGCCCCACGCAGACCGGCAGCGGCTCACTCATCGCCTTCATCGACGCCCCCGAGGGCTACGAGGTCGAGCTGATCCAGCCCGCCCGCTGAACCCTCTCGCGCCGGCGCGGAATATCCGTCCGCCGCCGTCGCTCGTATCTTCAAGCATGTCCCTTACCTCCCGCCTCCTTCCCGCCGCGCTCGCGGCGCTTTTCCTGATGACCACGAATCCCACCTCCGCGGCCGGCGGCACCGGCCAGACCGAGACGGCCGTCTTCGCCAGCGGCTGCTTTTGGTGCACCGAAGCGGTGTTCGAGCACGTGCCCGGCGTGAAGCGCGTCGTCAGCGGCTACACCGGCGGCCACGTCGCCAACCCGACCTATCAGCAGGTCTGCGCCGGCACCACGGGGCACGCGGAGGCCACGCGCATCGAGTTCGATCCGGCGGTCGTCAGCTACGAGCAGCTGCTCGGGCTGTTCTTCGATTCGCACGACCCGACCACGCTCAACCGCCAGGGCGCGGACGAGGGCACGCAGTATCGCTCGGCCATCTTCTACGCCAACGAGGCGCAGCAGCGCGCGGCCGCCCGCGCCAAGATCGCCGCGCAGGCCCAGTGGGACGACCCGATCGTCACCGAGATCACGCCGCTCGGGAAATTCTACGACGCCGAGGCCTCCCATCAGGACTACTTCAAGAACAACCCCAACGCCCGCTACTGCACCTTCGTCATCAAGCCGAAGGTGAAGAAGCTCCAGCAGAAGGGCGCGATCGCGCCCGAGCGCACGGCGAACTGACGGCGGTGGCGCCGTTCCGCCGGCTCGCTCGCCGGCGGCGATCCGGGAAAACGGGCCGATGATCCGCGGCGCCGCGTTTCGCGGCTCGCCGAATCCCCGGCCATTCACCTAGCGTGCGGGCATGCCGTTAGTCTCCGTCGTCATGCCCGTGCGCAACGCGGGCGCCACCATCGCCCGTGCCGTCGCCAGCATCCAAAGCCAGACCCTGGCCGATTGGGAACTCATCGCGATCGACGACGGCTCCAAGGACGCGTCGCGCTTCGTGCTCATCGAGATGGCGCAGATCGACCCGCGCATCCGCATCCTGCGCACCAAGGGCGGCATCGTCGCGGCGCTCAACGCGGGGTTGCAGTCCGCCACGGGCGAATTCGTCGCGCGCATGGATGCGGACGACGAGTCCGAGCCGGCGCGCCTCGCCGCGCAGGCGGAGTATCTGCGGCTGCATCCGGACATCGGCCTCGTCGGTTGCCGCGTGCGCCACGGCGGCGACCGGGCCGCGCAGGCGGGCTACGCGTTGCACGTGGATTGGCTCAATTCGCTGCTCACGCCGGAGGAGATCGCGCTGAACCGCTTCGTCGAGTCGCCCTTTGCGCATCCGAGCGTGATGTTCCGGCGGCACCTCGTGGAGGATCACGGTGCCTACCGCGCGGGCGATTTCCCGGAGGATTACGAGTTGTGGCTGCGTTGGCTCGATGCCGACGTGCACATGGCGAAGCTGCCCGAGGAACTTGTCACGTGGAACGATTCCCCCGACCGGCTCTCGCGCACGGATCCGCGCTACGCTCCGGAGGCCTTCTTCCGGTTGAAGGCGCAGTGGATCGCCGAGTGGCTGAAACGGGAGAACGATCCGGCGCGTCCGGTCTGGGTGTGGGGCTCGGGCCGGCCCACGCGGCAGCGCGTGGCGCACCTGGTCGAGAAAGGCGTGCGCATCGCCGGCTATGTCGACGTCGATGCGAAGAAGACCGGCAAGAAGATCGGCGGCGTGCCCGTCGTGCCGCCCGCGGAATTGCCGCCGGCGGAGGAGACTTTCGTGCTCGGCTACGTCGGCGTGCGCGGAGCGCGCGATTTCATCCGCACCAGCCTGCTCGCCACCGGCCGGCGGGAGGGCGCGGACTTCCTGATGTGCGCCTGAGCGCGCGGTGGGGCGGGGCAGCGCCCTCACCGGATTGGTCCTGCGACTGCGGTGGACGTCAATCTGCCTCAAGCGCCGCGCGTCTTCTGCCGCCGCCAGAGCGCAAGCCCGAGGGCTGCGAGTCCGGCCAGCGCCGCATAGGTCGATGGCTCGGGGATGGCGGTGGCGGCGACTGCGAACTGCATGTAGTAACCTTGGGAGGACTCAAACCAAGTCGTGTCGTTGAAGGAGACGGCGTAGCGGTTGTAGAGGGTCCAGGCCCCTTCGGTGACGCCGCTGCCGGTGTTGGTCAGGAAATTGCCCGTGCCTGACGTGAAGCCCCAGGTGACCCAATACATGGTCTCCGGATCGAGCGTCACGCCCTCGGCGGAGTAATTCAGCAGGCCGCTCGAAACGGTGGTCGGTCCGCTCAGGGTGGCCAGAACTTCACCGGGCAGATTGCCGCCGGTATTGGCCCGGAGCGTGACGGAAAAATTCATCGGGCCGGTGCCGGAGCCGAAGCCAAGCGTCACGTGGTCGAGGTGGAACCCTGCGCCCGTGCCGGTGGTGAAGGCCTGACCGATAAACTGATTCTGCGCGCGCGTGATGCCTCCGAGGGCCCCGGCGGCGAGATTGCTGACGCCGGGACTCGGCGGCGGAGTGACCGCGGTGGTGGAGTAAAGCTCGATCTCGTCGATGGCGGTGCCGCCGGGCGAGACGATGCGGAAGCCCGTCGCGCCGGAGACCGGGCTGTCGAGGTTGTAGAGATTGCGGAGCGAGGGCTGCGAGGTGGTTCCGGGATAGGTGAGCGAGCCGAGCGAGGTCCAGTTGGCGGAGAGCGCGTTGCCGGAGTTCAGGCCGGGGTCGGTCGTGTAGTAAAACGTGTAATTGCCTGTGCTGCGATCGGAGTAGACGGCCGTATTGTCGCGGCCGAAGGCGAACGAACTGAGCGTCGAGCCGGTGCCGAGCAGGATGCCGGCGGAACTGGTGGACCCGTCGCCGATCCAGCTGCTCGAGTTGCCATAGACGCCATCGTTCAGGCCGGCCGTGGTGTGGGGAGCCACGCCGATTTCGCTGGAGGAGAACGCGGTGCCGCCGGCGGCGAGATTGGTCGCATCCGTGCGGAAGGTCCCGCCCGTTTGCACGAGCGAAAACTGGGCCAGCGCGGTGGTCGGCACGCCGGAGAGAAAAGCCAGCGCCAGCAGGGGAAGGGTGATTCGTGGGGTGCGGTTCATGGCGCGGACGAACAAACCCGCGGCGCGCGGCGGGGCGATCCGGCAGACGCACTAGCGCAAAAGAACTATGGACGGGGGCGGCGTGGTGCAATTGGCTGCGCGCGCCCCGATGAGTTCGCCTTCCACGACGTCCAGCCTGGAGCAACAGGCCAAGCGCCTGCGCTTTTCCGACCCCGCCGTCGAGACGCGGTTTCTCAACGAACGCCACGCGGCCACCTTGCTGCGGCAGCGGGCGATGGCGGCGGTCGCGCTGCTGGTGGTCGCGGCGGTCGGCTGGAACGACGCGCGCATCTCCGGCGCGCGCGCCCCTGAGTTCATCGCCCTCGCGTTGCAGCACCGGTTTTTCATCGTCGTGCCGGCGTGGCTGCTGATGTTTCTCGGCACGTTCCTGCCGGAGAATCGCCGGCGTTCGGAGTGGATCAACGCGGCCGCGACCGTGCTGCCCTGCTGGGGGCTGGCGCTGATGAACTGGCACCACTCGTGGTATTTCCCGAACGGCGGGTGGCCCGGCAATGTCGCGCTCGACTCGCTGACGGTGCTGGTGCTTTCGATCTTCGCGCTGCCATTCCGTTTCGTGCAGATCGCGGGTGTGACGCTGGCGAGCCTGGGCGGCATGTGGATGTTCTTCGCGCTGACGCTGCCGGCCGCGCAGACCTACGGGGTGAACCTCATCACGAGCAGCTTCGTCGGCATCGGCACCGCCGTGCTGGTCTTGAGCTGGTGGCGCGAAAAAGGAGAGCGCGCGATGTTCGCCCAGCGCGAGCACGCGCGCCAGCTCGCGGCGCAGCTGGCGGTGTCGAATGATCGGCTCGCGCGCCTCAGCGCGGAGCAGGCGGAGTTCATGACGATCGCTGCGCACGATCTGCGCGCCCCGCTGGCGATCGTGCGCGGATTCGCGGAGATGCTCGAAGCGGACAAACTGCCGACGGCGGAAGCGCGGCAAACCGCGCTCGCCGAGATCCGGCAGCAGGCCGCGCGCATGCTCGGGCTCGTCACCGACTACCTCGGCGCGCACGCCGCGGAGGGCCGCGCCGCGGAGGCGCGCCTGGCGCGCCTCGATCTGGCGGGGGAGTTGCGCGAAGCCTCGTCGCGGCACACGGCCACGGCGGCCGCCAAGCGCCAGCGTCTCGCGCTGCTGCCGCTGCCGGACGAAAAGCCGGATGTGACCGCGGACGCATCGCTGCTCGGCCAGGTGCTCGATAATTTCCTCACCAACGCGCTGAAGTATTCGCCGCCTGACGCGACGATCCGGCTGGGCATCGAGCGTCGCGCCGCGGGGTGGCGCGCGGTGATCATCGATGCCGGTCCGGGCATCGCGCCGGAGGACCGCCCGCATCTGTTCCGGAAATTCGGGCGCGGCGCGGCGCGACCGACCGGCGGCGAAGCGAGTCACGGTCTCGGGCTCGCGTTTGCCTTGCGTCTGGCGGAAGCAATGGGCGGGCGCGTCGGCTGCGATCCGGCCAGCAACGGGGGCGGCAGCGTCTTCTGGGTGGAATTGCCCGCGGCAACGGAGCCTGTCGTCGCATGAACCGCGCCACGGAATCGATCCCCGTGGGGCTCGTCGAAGACGACGCGCCGTTCCGCCGTTATGTTGCGCAGTTGCTCGCGGCGACCGGGCGTTACCGCGTCGAGATTGAGACGGCCGAGGTCGACGCCGCATTGGTGCAGGTCGCGAAGTTGAAGCCGCGGGTGTTGTTGCTCGACCTGCGTCTGCCGGGCGTGAGCGGCGCGCAGGCGGTCGAACGCTTTCTGGCGCAGGACGCGAATTTGAAGGTGGTGATGTTGACCGGGGTCGATCGCGACGACGCGTTGCTGGAATGCATCCGTGCCGGGGCGAGCGGCTATTTGCTCAAGGGCATCGGTTCGGATGACCTCGTGGCCTGCGTTGACGAGGCCGTGGACGGCGGTGCGCCGATGTCGCCGGGCATCGCGCGGCGCGTGCTGGAACTGTTGCGCCGGCCGGCGATCGCGCCCGCGGCGGCGAGTCCTTCTGCGGGTGCAAAGGAACTGTGCTCACTCTCCCCGCGCGAGCACGAGGTGCTCACGCTCGTCGCCAGCGGTCTCAGCGACAAGGAGGTCGCCACACGCCTCGGCATCGCGGTCTCGACCGTGAAGAACCAACTTGCCTCGATCTACGGCAAATGGCGCGTGCGCTCGCGCACCGAAGCGGTGGTGCGGTTGCTGCAAGGCGAGGGGCGATAGCGAATCCGCGCCTGAGCGCGCGGTCCTGCGCCGCGACGTCGGGCGCAGCGCCGTGACGTTGCGCGGAGTTGCTCAGTGGCGCTGCATGCGCCGACGCAGCGCGCCGAGCGCGAGCGCCGCGAGGCCGAGGAGCGTCGCGACCGCGGCGGGTTCCGGGATCGGCGTCGCGCTGCCGTAAACCTCGAGTTCGTCGATGGCGTTGCCGTAGGTCATGCCCGAGGACGTGAGCAGACGGAAGGCGAGGACGTTGGTGAGCGGCTCCGCCGTGGTGAGATTGTAGAGGTGCCGCAGGTGCGGTTGCGGCGTGCCGGCGGCGGTGTGGTCGATGACGCCGACGAGTTCCCAGACGGCGGCCGCGGGATCGGTGTAGACCGTGGCGTCGGTGGTGAACTCGATGCGGTAAGGCGCCACGGTGGCGCGATCGGCGAAGGCACCGAGATTGTCGCGGCCGAAGGCGAAGGCGCCGATGCTGACGGGCGAGGCGAAGCGCACGCCGACCCACGAGGCGGTGGAGGAGATGCTGTCGTTCAGGCCGATCCAGCTGGCGTAGTTGCCGTAGAGGCCGTCGTTGACGTTGGCGATGTAGTGGTGGTTCGGCGTGCCCAGCTCGTCGAAGCCGATGGCGGTCGCGCCTTGGCTCGCGGCGGCGAGGTTGGTGGCGTCGGTGCGGAACGTGCCGCCGGTCTCCACGAGCGAGAATTGCGCGAAGGCGGAGCTGACGGGCAGCAGGAGCAGGGCAAACCGGCAGCTAAGGCGGCGGATGTTCATGGGCAGACGGGTAACGAGTTTCCAGCATCGGGCGCGGCGCAGGAACGGTCAACCGGCCGGCGGCGCGCGCCGGCATTCAGCAAGGAAACTCACGCGGTCGAGCGATTCCGCTACTGCGCGCCGCGGGCCGGGTCTTGCAATTCGCCGGTTCGGCGTAAACTCCGCGACATGTCCGAACCATCCGCCGCCCTGCCGTCCGGAGCCGAAGTGACGATCGATTTCGTGCGTCACCGCAACGTCCTGCTCGTGCGCGCCGACCTCAGCCCGCTCTTCGTCGATTACTACCTGCATCTCGCGGAGCACAAGCTGCACCCCGCGCCGGCGCACGACCGCTTGTTCAAGGACGCGCTCGCCGCCTTCGCGCTGCACTGCGCCTCGCGGCCGCGCTTCGAGCACCTCGCGTGGACGATCGGCCTGCAGGACCCGCGCTTGAACCTGTTCCTGACCGGCGACAACGAGGACTGCACCGTGGCGGGACGTGTCTTCACGGAGAACGTGCGCGAGGCCGAGCGCAACGTGTTCTACTCGGACCTGCTGCCGCGGCGCGGCGCGGAGAAGCGTCGCAGCGTGGTGAACTTCGACGGTGCGGACATGTTCCGCGCGGTGGAGACTTACTACGCGGAGTCGGAGCAGCGCACGGCGCGCTACTTCGATCTCGGCGACGATCACTACGCGATGCTGGTCTCTCATCCGGATTGCGACGAGGCGTGGCTGCGCGCGGTGGACCTGGCGGGCGTCAAGACCCTGGCCGAGACCGAAACGCTCCCCCGCATCGAGCGCCGGGCCTACCGCTGGAACTGCGGCTGCAATCAGCAAAAAATCCTCGGGGCGCTCGCGCCGGCGGCGCGCGAGGACATGGCCGGGATGTTCCATGACGACGAGGCGATCCAGGTGCAATGTCCGCGCTGTGCGGCGGCGCACGTCATCACGCGGGAGGCGATGGAGGCATTCCTGGCCGAGACGAAAAAATAGGATCGGTCTCTGCCTGGTCCCGGGACGCCCGCGCGCGCCCAAGTCCGCGATCGTCCTTTCGCGCGGCACCTTGGCCGGCCGGCCGCTGACCGGCCCCACCGCGGCATCGACAACCGTGCCACGGCGCGCTCGACTGGGCGGCGCATGAGTCCCTGGGAAATCATCGGCACGGTGCTGGGCATAATCGGCGTGGCGCTGATGGTCCGGCAGAACATCTGGGGCTGGCCCGTGGGCCTCATGCAGGTGGCGGTCTATGCGTGGGTCTTCTACGACGTGAAGCTCTACTCCGATGCGCTGCTGCAACTGTGCTTCTTCGGTATCCAGCTCTACGGCTGGGTGCATTGGCTGCGCGGCGCGCATGTGGCGACGCGCAGCACGCTGCCCGTGACGCGGCTCGAGCCGGTTGCGCTCGCGCTCTGGCTGGTGATCGGTGCCGGTGCGGCGGTCGGTTGGGGCACGTTGATGGCGCGCACGACCGATGCGGCGCTGCCTTATTGGGATGCCGGCATCCTCGTGGGCAGCCTCATCGCCCAAGGCTGGCAGGCGCAGAAGCGGCTCGAGTGCTGGCCCGGCTGGCTCGCGGTCAACACGGTCGCCATCGGCGTCTATTGGGCGAAGGACCTGCACCTCACGGCCGGTCTCTACGTCGTGTTCTGGGGCATGGCGCTGTGGGGTTGGCGCGAGTGGCGCCGCTCGATGACGGGAGTCTCCGCATGAGCGACGTGCGCCGTATCGCCGTCTTCGGCCCCGAGTCGACCGGCAAGACGATGCTGGCCGAGCGGCTCGCTGCGCAGCTCGGCGTCCCGCTCGTCCGCGAATACGCGCGCGAACGCTGGGACGAGCAGGGTGGCGTGCTCGGGCTCGAGGACATGCTGCCCGTCGCGCAGGAGCAATGGCGTCGCGAGGACGCGGCCGCGGAGCAGGCCCGCGCCAGCGGCGCGCCCGGTATCGTGTGCGACACGGATGCCCTCACGACCATGCTCTGGAGCGATCTCCTTTACGGCACGGCACCGGAGGCGTTGCGCCGCGGGGCGGAGCGACGCTGCCGCGGCTACGCGCTCTACCTGCTGCTCGATACCGACGTGCCCTTCGCGCCCGATCCGCAACGCTGTTTTCCCGACGCGGAAGACCGGGAGAAGTGCCGGCGCATCTGGCACGGCGCGCTGGAGCGACGCGGGTTGCCCTATGTGTGGATCCGCGGCGACTGGGCCGCACGCGAGCGCGCCGCGCTCGCCGCGATCCGGCAGGCGCTCGCCGGCTGAGGCGGCGAGCGCCGCGCGGCAGAATTGGATTTGTGCCCGCGGGCGCTCCCGGGTGTGCTGCGGACACCATGCTGAAGACGCGTCTCATCCACCCCGAGATCCTCGCGGCGCTGGCCGCCTCGGGCCACTTTTCCCAAGTGTTCATCGCGGACGGCAATTTCCCCGTGGCGGGCAACCGCGGACCGAACGCGCGCGTCGTCCACCTGAATCTCGTGCCCGGCACCGTCGATGCGCTCACCGTGCTCGACGCCGTCCTCACCGCCGTGCCCGTGCAAGCGGCGACCGTGATGGAGCCGCCGGCGGATTTCACGCCGCCCCTGTTCGCTCTCTACCGGGAGAAACTGGGTGCGAACGTCGCTTGGACGCAGATGGAGCGTTGGGCGTTCTACGAGAAGATCGCCTCGCCGCGCACGACGCTGATGATCGCCACCGGCGAGCAGCGTCGCTTCGCGAACCTGTTGCTCGAGGTCGGCGTGGTGCGGCTGGCGCAGGAAAGCTTCTGATCCGCGCCGCGCGGCAGCGTGCACGCAGGCGGCGTCGCGCCGCCTGCGGGACCCCAGCGCGTTGCGGCGATCACTCCGCGCGCAATGCGGCGATGGCATCGACCTTGCCGGCGCGGCGGGCGGGCAACCAGCAGGCGAGGAGCGCGACCGTGAGCAGGAACAGCGTCGCGAGAGCGAGAATGAGCGGGCTGTTGGCGCGGAGCCCGGGGTAATTCGCCGTCAACACGCGCGCCACGCCGGCCGCGCCTACGAGCCCGAGCAGGGCGCCGATCACGGCGAGCCGCGCACCCGAAGCGAACACGAGGCGGGCGATCTCGCGCGCGGTGGCACCCAGCGCCAGCCGGATGGCGAACTCGCCGCTGCGTTGGGCCATCGTGCGGGCGAGCACGCCGTAGATGCCGAGCGCAGCGAGTGCGAGGCCGAGCAGTCCGAAGGCGGCGAGCATGTCGCGCAGCACGCCGAGCTGATAGAGCGAGCGCTCGATCGAGGTCTGCGCGGGACGCAGCGCGCGGACCGGCAGGTCGGGATCGAGCCCGGCGAGCGCGGCGCGGATATCCGGCACGAGGGCGGATGGCGCCACGTCCCGGGCGCGCACCAGCAGCTCGAAGTCCCGGCGCGGGTGCTGCGCGAGCGGTTGATAAACCTGCAGCGCGACGGTGTTGGCATCGGGCTCGACGTTCTCGACGTCCGCGACGACGCCGACGATCTCGCCCCACGCGGGGGCGCCGTCGGTCGCGGGCGCGAGGCGTCGGCCGACCGCGGATTCCGAGCCGAAGAGCGCGCGTGCCGTGGATTGGCTGACGAGGTAGGCGTGCGGGCTGGCTATCGTATCGCCCGGCCCGAACAGCCGGCCGGCGATGAGCGGCGTGTCGACCGTGGCGAAGTAGCCGGCGTCGACGGTGTTGAGCCGCGCGGCCGGTTCGCTGCCGGGTGCGGGCATCGGTCCGCCTTCGACCTGCAGCTTGAGGATCTCGGACCAGAAGAAATACGGCTCGAACGACGCCAGCGAGGCCGACTCGACGCCCGGCAGACCGCGGAGGCGCTCGAGGGCGAGCCGGTGGAACGCGAGCACGGCTGCGTCGTCGCGGTAAGTGGCCGGCGGCAGGGCGATCGTGCCGGTGACGAGGCGGGAGGCGTCCCAGCCGCCGCGGCGCGTGTGCAGATCGTCGAGGCCGCGGATGAAGAGGGCGGCGCCGGCGAGCAGCACGAGCGCCAGCGCGAACTGGCCGACGATGAGGATGCGGCGGAAACGTTGCGCGCCGCGTCCGCCGGTGGAGCCGCGCGCGCCGGACTTGAGTGTCTCGTTCAGGTCGATGCGGCGGGCGTGCAGCGCGGGCATCAACCCGAAGGCGACGGCCGTGACGAGCGCGGCGGCGGCGGTCCAGAGCAGGACCTTGGGATCGAGGGCAAAGTTGACCTGTTCGCCGTTGTCGCCGGTCGAACGCAGCCGCGCCCAGTGGTGGAAGCCCTCGACGACGAGCAGCGCGAGCGCACCGCTGGAGGCACAGAGCAGGAGCGACTCGGCGATGAGCGGACGGACGAGCTGGAGCCGCGAGGCGCCGAGGGCGGCGCGCACGGCGAACTCGCGGGTGCGCGCAAGGGTGCGCACGAGGTAAAGGTTGGCGAGGTTGGCGCAGGCGAGGAGGAGCACGAAGCCCGACAGCGCGATGAGCAGCGAGAGCGTGGCGGGCGAGCCATAGGCGGCGACGATGAGATCCTGGCTCCACCAGGCGGTGCCGGCGTTTTCGGCCGGATGCTCGCGGGCGCGACGCGCGCCGAGGTCGGCGAGGAAGGCGGCGGCGCGGGCGGGATCGGTCGCGGGGGCGCGGAGGCCGACGATCCGGAGGTTCTGCTCGCTGCGGTTCGCGGCGAACTCCGGCGTGAGCGCGAAGGGACGGAAGAAGTCGACGTTGCCGAGGTAGCGCCAGTCGTTGAAGGCGGCGGAGAGCACGCCGATGACCTCGTGCGGCTCGCCGTCGATGCGGACGATGCGGCCGAGGATGGCGCGGTCGGCGCCGTAGCGGTTGCGCCAGACGCGCTGGCTGAGGATGACGACCTTGTCGCGGCCGGGCGTGTTCTCGTCGGGATGGAAGCTGCGGCCGAGCTCGGGCTGGACGCCGAGCACGGCGAACAGGTTGGTGGAGGCCAGCGCGGACGAGGCGAGCTCGGCCGGAGCGCCGGGATCGGCGAGGCTGGCGGCGCGCGGACGGTAGGCGGCGAATTCGCCGTAGGCGGCCCCGGCCTCGCGCAGCGCGCCGAAGTCAGCCGGCGAGAAGTTGCCCTCGCGGTATTGCGGCGTGGCCCGCCAGAGACGCTCGAGGCGATCGAGGTGGGCGTAGGGCAGGGGTTTCAGCATGATGCCGTTCAGCATGCTGAACATCGCGCTGTTGGCGCCGATGCCGAGGGCGAGCGTGACGACGGCGAGCACCGTGAAGCCCGGCGAGCGCCTGAGCTGGCGCGCGGCGAAGCGCAGGTCCCGGGCGAAGCGTTCGAGCGCGCCCCAGCCGAAGGTGTCGCGCGCGTGCTCCTGCAGCGCGGCGGTGTTGCCGAACCTGCGCTGCGCGGCGAGGCGCGCCTCGTCCGGTGCGAGACCGTCGGCCGCGAGGTCGGCGGCGCGTTGCTCGAGGTGGAAACGCATCTCCTCGGCCATCTCGGCTTCGAGGTCGCGGCGGCGGAAGAGGGAACGCAGGCGGCGGCGGAGGTTCATGGGTTGGATAAAGGAGGGAAGGGCAGAGCGGAGGTGGCCGGGCGAATGAGCCACGCGGTCTTGGCGCCGCGGATATCGTCGCCGTAGCCGCCGGTGTGCAGGATGTCTCCCTGCCCGGTGCGCGCAGTCGCGGCGTAGCTTTCCGCCCCGCCGAGCCAGGCGGACGTCAGCAATTCGAAGCGGTTGGCGGCGGGCAGAAAGCGCTCCGGTTGGCTCGCACCGCCCAGGATGAGGACAGTGCCATCATCGAGCGGCACGGAGGTGCCGTAGTGTTTGAACCGGCTGCGCTGCAGACGGGGACCGGAGGAGAAAGCGCCCTGATCGGGATCGTAGAGTTCCGAGGTGTCACTGGGAGTGTCGCCTCGGCTGGCACCACCGGTGATGAGCACGCGACCGTCGCGCAGGAGCACGGCATCATGCTTGTGGCGGGCGAAACGAAGCGGACCGGCAGGGGTGAAGCGGTTCGTGCTGGGATCGAAGAGTTCCGCCGAAGCGAGAATCCGGCGCGCGTCGCGGCGCCCCTGATGTCCGCCGCTAACCAATACCCGCCCATCGGCCAGGCGGACCGCGGCGTGATTTTCCCTCGCCTCGCTCATGCTGCCGACGGGGGTGAACCGGCCGGTGCGGTGATCAAAGGTTTCCGCGCTCGCGAGGAAGATCTGTCCGGCCCCGGCGCCGCCGATCAGCAACGCGCGACCGTCGGCGAGCACGATCGCGCCATGGCCGGCGCGGGCCTCGTGCAGCGGCGGCAGCGGCCGGAAAGTTTCCGTTGCGGGGTCGAAGATCTCGGCCGCGGCGAGCACGGAGCCGGATCCATCCCACCCGCCGGCGATCAACACCGTCCCGTCGGGGAGCAGCGAGGCGGTGTGGCCGAAGCGCGGCACCGCCATGGGACCGATCACCCGGAACGCACCTTCCACAGGATCGAGAATCTCCGCGAGCGGGACTGGCTCCGGCTGCACGGAGAATCCCCCGGTGACAAGGAATCGGCCGTCGGCGAGCGCCGTGACGGCATGCACGGCCCGACCAAACCGGAGGTCGGCGGCGCGCTGGATCTCCTCCGCGTCCACACGGGCCGCGGTCGCCGCCAACCCGACGCCCGCCAGCATCGCCCGGCGAGCGAAGGCGGCCGCGGAGCTGCGGCGGACGGCGGGACAGGCGGAGGGTTTCACCGGATGCGGCTGGCTCAGGCGTTCTGCATCACGAGCGCGATGGCCGCGCTCATGCGGTCCCAGAGTTGCTGCTCCTTCTCGAGCTGCTTCCGGCCGGTGCGGGTGAGGGCGTAGTATTTGGCGCGGCGGTTGTTCTCGGTCATCCGCCACTCGGCCTCGATCCAGCCCTTGCCCTCCATGCGGTAGAGCGACGGGTAGAGCGAGCCCTCGTCGACCTGGAGCGCGCTCTGCGAGAGCTGCTCGAGCTTCTGCGTGATGCCCCAGCCGTGGAGCTCGCCGCGTGCGAGGACGCGGAGCACGAGCATGTCGAGCGTGCCGGGGAGGAGTTCGTTCTTGGCGGCCATGTCTGCTCACCTAGATAATCTAAGGCAGGCTTGGCAAGCCTTTCCTTAGATTATCAAGGGGAGCGCGGTGGCGCGGTTCAGACGTAGTCCGGGTATTTCGGATCGAACATCATCCCGCGCAGGTGGGCGCGCAGGTCGTCGGGGCGGGGGAGGCGCGTGAGGTTGCGGCGGAACGCCACCTCGGCGACGGCGGTGGCGATCTCGAGCGAGACCTCGCGGATGCGCTGCAGATCGGGGAAGATGCGGCCGAGGGCGAGGTCCTCCGGTGTGGCGAGGTCGGCGAGCTTGCGGGCGGCGACGTAGAACATCTCGTCCGTCACGTGCGCGGCTTCCGTCGCGATGACGCCGAGGCCGACGCCGGGGAAGATGTAGCTGTTGTTGCCCTGACCGGGCACGTGGGTGACGCCGTTGAGCGTGACGGGGGCGAACGGGCTGCCGCTGGCGAAGATGCCGCGGCCGTCGGTCCACGTGTAGCACTGCTCGGCGGTGCACTCGGCCTTCGAAGTCGGGTTGGAGAGCGCGAAGATGATGGGGCGCGCCTGCGCGGCGGCCATGGCGCGGACGACTTCCTCGGTGAAGGTCTGCGGCATGCCGGAGACACCGATGAGCGCGGTGGGCTTGAGGGCGTGCACGGCTTCGAGGAGCGAGCCGAGCGGCGCGTGGTCGTGGGCGAAGCGGAGCTTGTGCTCGACGAGGTCGGTGCGGCTCTTGACGACCAGACCCTTGGAATCGACGAACCAGCACTGGCGGCGCGCGTCGGCCTCGGGGACGCCTTGGAGCTTGAGCGCCTCGACGATGAGGTCGCCGATGCCGATGCCGGCCTCGCCGGCGCCGAGGAAGAGGATGCGTTGCTGCTTGAGCGGGATGCCCGTGAGGCGTTCGGCGGAGAGCAGGCCCGCGAGCGTGACGCCGGCGGTGCCCTGGATGTCGTCGTTGAACGTGCAGACCTCGTCGCGGTAACGGTGGAGCAGGCGGAAGGCGTTGGCGTTGCCGAAGTCCTCGAACTGGAGGCAGGCGCGCGGGAAGATTTCCTGCACGGACTGGACGAGTTCCTCCACGAGCTCGTCGTAGGCCGGGCCGCGGAGGCGCGGCTCGGTGATGCCGAGGTAGAGCGGATCGGCGAGGAGCGAGGAGTTGTTCGTGCCGACATCGAGCATGATGGGCAGGCACTGGGCGGGCGGGATGCCGGAGCAGGCGGTGTAGAGCGAGAGCTTGCCGACGGGGATGCCCATGCCGTTGGCGCCGAGATCGCCGAGGCCGAGGATGCGCTCGCCGTCGGTCACGACGATGATGCGCACGTCGTCGTGCGGCCAGTTCTGAAGGATGGCCTTCACCCGGCCCTTGTCGTTCTTGGTGATGTAAAGACCGCGGGGCCGGCGGAAGATGTGGCCGTATTTCTGGCAGGCGAGACCGACCGTGGGCGTGTAGATGATGGGCATCATCTCGTCGAGGTGCTCCATCACGAGGCGGTAGAAGAGCGACTCGTTGCGCTCCTGGAGCGAGATGAGGTAGATGTATTTCTCCAGCGCGTTTTCCTTGCGGCGGAAGTTCCCCAGCACGCGCTCGAGCTGCTGGTCCTGCGTGGCGACGCGCGGCGGGAGCAGACCACGCAGGCCGAGCGCATCGCGCTCGGCGTCGGTGAAGGCCGTGCCCTTGTTGAACAGAGGATCATGCAACAACGCGACGCCGCGGCTGCCGGAGAGATGGGGACTTTTCATGGGACTGGGGATCTGCGGCAGCATACTCCCGCCACCCGCGGTCGGAGAAGGGCAATGCCGGGCCGGACGCGCATCATCACCGCTGTCTCTGCATGGCAGGCACCGCGCTAATAGCATGCGGGAGCGCAACGATGCGACGAACTCACGGCGTAATCCTACGGTGGCCGGTGTGCGGACCGGCGCGCAGGCCTTGCACGCGCGGTGGGGATTCGCGCTTGCGGTCGCGGTCGCGCAACCTTCGCTTCGCGCGATGACGATGAGCGACGACTACCAGGCGCGGTTCGGGGCGCTGGGCCGGCTATACGGCGCGGCGGCGCTGCCGCGGCTGCACGCGGCGCAGGTTACGGTGGTGGGCGTCGGTGGCGTGGGCTCGTGGATCGTCGAGGCGCTGGCGCGCTCGGGCGTGGGCGCGCTGACGTTGATCGATCTCGACGATGTCTGCGTGACCAACACGAACCGCCAATCGCACGCGCTGGCCGACACCGTGGGCCGGCCGAAGGTGGCGGTGCTCGCCGAGCGCGTGCGCGCGATCAACCCGGAGTGTCGCGTGGCGACGCGGGGAGAATTCTTCACCGCGGAGAGCGCCGTGCGGCTGCTGACGGAGCGCGCGGATTGGTGGGTCGATGCGATCGACGGCACGGCGAACAAGGCGCTCCTGCTCGCGGCGTGCGTGGAGCGCGGGCAGCCGGTGCTCACGGTCGGCGGCGCGGGCGGCAAGCGCGACGCGACCCGCGTGCGCCTCGGCGACCTCGGCGAGGCGCAGGGCGACGAACTGCTGCGGCTCGTGCGCAAGAAGCTGCGGCGCGACCACGGCTTCGCGCGCGGCGAGGGCCATGTTTACGGCATCCCGTGCGTGTATTCGAACGAGAAGCCGGTGTTCCCGTGGGCCGACGGCACGTGCGCAACGGAGCCCGAGCCTGGGACGAGCCTGAAACTCGATTGCGCGAGCGGTTTCGGCACGTTGGTCAGCGTGACCGGTGCCTTCGGCTTTGCGGCGGCGGGCGAGGTGGTGCGGCGGATCGCGCTCTGCGCGACCTGAGCGCTCACTCGTCGATGCTGAAATTCAGCGGCACGTTGACGCGGGCGCGGACGGGTTTGCCGCCGACTTGTGCGGGCTTGAACGTCCACTCGCGCACGGCGTCGATGGCGGCTTCGCGGAAGCCGTCGTGCGAGGCCTTGGCGACGTCCGCCGCCATGACCTTGCCCGACTCATCGATGACGATGCGCACGACCACGGCGCCGGTCACGCCGGCGGCGCGCATGTCGGCCGGATAGCGCGGCGGCTTGGTCTTCAACGGCTGCGGCGGCACGTCGAACTTCGCGACAGCGTCGGACACACTGTCGACAGATTGGGCTTGGATCGGAGCGGCGAAGGCCAGGCAGGCCCACACCGCCAAGGGCAGCAGACAGCAACGGAGTTTCATCATGAAAAATGCGCGCAAGGCGCTCCTGCCCCCTCATCGGCGCACCGGCCGGGGAAATTGAATCCCGGGCGCGTGCTTGCACGGGATTTTCTGCGCGCGAAAAGCGCGGCTTATCGTCCGTCCGACGCGGGACGGGCGTTCGGCCGGTTCACAGCGGACCGAAGAGGCGCGCGTAATTCTCGGCGACTTGGGCGGCGAGCTCCTCCAGCGGGACGCCGCGGATCTGGGCCAGGCCGGCGTAGGCTCCCACGAGGTTGCCGGGGTGATTGATGCGGCTGCCATCCGGCGCGGCCGGCAGGGCATGACGTTCCCACGCGGCGGGCAACGGCATGGCGGGAGCGTCGGTCTCGACGAGCAAGCGGTCCGCGGGCACGAGGCGGAAGGCTTCGCGTTTGGCGCGATGGCGCTCCTCAAGGAACGCGCCGTTAAAGGAAAAATAAGCGCCGCGCGCGGCGAAGCCGGCCACCATCTCGGCCGGGCCGCCGTAGGCATGCAGGAGGAAGCCGCGGGGAGGCGTGTTCACGTGGCGCAGCACGCCGTCCAACGCGCCGTAGGCCTGGAGGCAATGGATCGTCACCGGACGATCTTCGGAGGTGGCGAGGGCGAGCTGTTTCAGGAAGACTTCGCCCTGTTCCTCCAGCGGGGCGCGGCGCAGGCCGGCGAGGCGCGGGTCGTCGGGCTTGGCGCTGTCGAGGATCCAGCGGTCGAGCCCGATCTCGCCCACGGCGGCGTGCGGGTGCGCCGCGAGTTGGGCGCGCAGCCGCTCAAGCCAGTCCGGCGTGCGGTTGCCGGCGTCCCACGGATGGAGCCCGAAGCTCGGCTTGATCCACGCATGCTCGGCGGCGAGCGCGGCGACGGTCGGCCAGTCGGTCTCGCAGGTGCCGTTGACGACAGCGCCGCGCACGCCGAGGTGGGCGAGCGTGGCGGCGATCCCGGCCCGGTGCGGCAGGAGCCACTCGTCTTGGAGATGATTGTGAGCGTCGTAAAGCGGCGGCACGGACGCAGCCTAGTCCCAGCGGCGGGCGGGAGGACAGCCGGAATTGGGTGCCGGGCTAAAGACGGCGGGGCCCGTGCCGATGAAGGAAGCTAATCACGGAAGAAAACCGGTCCATGACGGACAATGTGCTGATCGATCTGCCTGAACTGAAGCTCCCGCGCGACCTCGCGCGGCGGCTGCGTTTCACGCACGCGGTGGAGGAGCACGCGCGGTTGCTGGGCATCCACGGTCATTACGAGCCGGCGCGCTTCATCGGTTATTACCTCGCGGTGCGCAACCCGGTGGTGTTGGCCGGGCACTGGACCGTGACGCTGCAGCCTTCCACCTTGCTGCGGCATATCGCGGACACGATCGAGGACCTCACGGAGCACCGCTACAGCATCCGGAGCAGCCACGAGATCGTGTCGCCGCCCTTCCTGCTCGTGCACGACAGCCACGACGAATCTTGCTGGCTGTGGGAATACACGCACGGGCGCCGCTTCCTCGAGGCGAAGCAGCCGGTGATCCCTTCCCTCTGGGAGCCCGGCGCCGACGAACCGGAGCGGCTCTCGGACGTTTGAGCGACCGCTCAGCCGGACTCATGCAGTTGGACGCGATTCCCGACTGATGAGCTCCTGACAATGGGGTGGTCGCCGCTGTCCCAGCGGCGACAGGCGTCGGTAGGGACACCGACGCCCACCTCCTGCATGATCCCGGCTCAGCCGCCCGCGGGGAGTTGCTGCGCGGCGAATTCCCGGATGCGCGCCCGCACGCTGCGCAGGCCGTTCAGGCGCGTGGGCGACAGCGTGCGCGTCAGGCCGAGTTGCTCGAGGAGCGCCGGTTCCTGCGCGAGGATGTCCTGCGGCTCCGCATCGCTGTAAAGGTCGCACAACAGCGCCACGAGTCCGCGCACGAGGGGCGATTCCGCGTCGCTGCGGAAATGGCAGCGGCCGTCGCGCCACTCGCCCACGAGCCAGACAAGGGAGACGCAGCCGCGCACGCGGTGCGCGTCGATGTGCTCGGAGCGCGACGGCGCGAGCCGCGGCCGGGCGCGGTCGACGATGGCGGCGAGGCGTTCCTGCGCGTCCTCGATGAGGAGGAGATCGGCGAGCATCTGTTGCTGGCGTTCGGCGACGGTCACGCGGGCAGCGTGGGCCGCCGTGCGCCGGCTTGCAAGCAGCGGCCGGGAGCGTTGACTGCGGGAGACATGAACATCGGCGTCGTCACGTGGTTTTGGCGGGGATTGCGCGGACACAGCGTGACGTTTTCCGCCCTGTTCGCCTCCGTCGTGCTGGGCGCCTCCATCGCGGGCGGGCTCGGCCGGCTGCTCCACTCGCTGGGCGTGCACTGGCTCTACGTGCTCATCATCCCGGCGGTGCTCTTCGGCTGGCTCGCCAAGCGCGAGGAGCGCTGGCTGCCCGACGAGGGCAAGCGCCGCATCCTCGCGCGCAGCCTGCTCTTCGGCTCCATCCTGCTCGCCATCGCCATCAACCAGATCCGGCACTGAGCGCAGATCCGGGCGGCGCGAAGGTGATGCCGACGCTCAGGCTGCGGGCGCAACCGCGAGGCCGGGCACGGGACAATCGAGCGCGGCGGCGATGGCGCGATAGAGCTCGCCTTCCTCCACGCTGACCGTGCGGTCGGCCCCGACGACCTGCGCTGCGGCGACGAGCACGCGTTGCTTGATCGGCAGCGAGCTGAGGGCGAGCCGGTCTAGCGCGGTATCGAGCCGCTCCAGCGTGGTGCCGGCCGCGGTCGCGAGGCGGAGTTGCTCGGCGATGAGCGGAATCTGTGCGGCGCCCGCCGCGAAGGCCGCTTGCGCGGTCGGTTCGTCGCCGGCGTTGAGGCGGGCAAGGGTCGAAAGGACGGCGTTCACGTCGGGGACGACGGCGCGGAAGCTGTGGAACTCCACAGCCTGCCGCGGGCGGCGCAGCAGGTCGAGCTGATGCACGAGCATCTTTTGCAGCGCGAATTCGAAGACGGAGACGCTGGCATCGGCATGCACGAGCTCGTCGAGCGTGCCGACGAAACGGTCGAGGGCGGCGCGGTCGAGTGCGCGCAGGGTCGGCAGGCAGATTTGCAACAAGGGCAGGCGGGCGTCCGCCGGCAGTTGCGCGATGTCGCCGAGCAGGTGCGACGTGGCGCTCGCGGCTGCTTCGCCGGAGTGTTGCTTGATCGTGGCGAGTTGCCGCTCGCGCAAATCCGCGGTCGCTCCGCCCACGAGCAGGGCGAAGACCAGCGCCGGGGCCGCGGCGGTGTCGTGCGCGGCGTCGCGCAGGCCGGGCGGAAGCGCGGCGAGCTTGGCCTGCGCCTGGGTGAAGTGCGTTTCGGTGAGCGCGCCGATGCCGGCGACGATGGCGATGGGATCGAACGCAACCGGAGTGCGGGCCGACGCGGAGGCAGGGCGGCCGCGCCGACCGCTGCCACCTGAGCCGGCGAGCCCGGCGGAGGAAAAGGATTCGCGTTCGACGGCGACGAGTTCGGGCGGTTCGAACAGTTCGCCGTCCCAGCGCGGCTCGATGGCGCGGATGCGCTCGGGCAGGGGCGGGTGCGTGGCCCAGAGCCCGCCGAGGCTGGAGCGGAAGCTCTGGGCGAAGAAGAAGTGGCCGATCTCCGCGCTGCGGTTGTCGAGCAGGCGCGAGCCGAGGGCGTAGCCGCCGATCTTCTTCAGCGCGCCGGCGATGCCGGTCGGGTTGCGCGTGAATTGCACGGCGGAGGCATCGGCGAGGAACTCGCGCTGGCGCGACACGGCGGCCTGGATGAGGCGGCCGAAGAAATAGCCGAAGTAACCGATGATCATCATCGCCAGCCCGATCACGAGGATGAGGGCGATGCCGCCACCCTTGTTCTTGCCGCCGCCGGAGCGGATGCGGCCGCGGCCGAGCGAGCGGAGGATGCCGCGGCCGATCAACCCGATGACGAGGATGCCGAAGACGATGGCGGTGAGCTTCACGTTCAGCCGCATGTCGCCGTTGAGGATGTGGCTGAATTCGTGGGCGACGACGCCTTGGAGCTCGTCGCGGTTCAGTTTTTCCAGCGTGCCGCGCGTCACCGCCACGACGGCGTCGGAGGTGGTGAGGCCGGCGGCGAAGGCGTTGAGGCCGGGCTCCTCGTCGAGCACATAGACGGCGGGCACGGGCACGCCGGAGGCGATGGCCATCTCCTCGACGATGTTGAGCAGGCGGCGCTCGCGCAGGTCGGTGGTGTTGGTCGCGACGCGGCGCCCGCCGACCATCACGGCGACGGCGCTGCCGCCGTGGCGCATCTGCGACCACTTATAGAGCGAGGCGATGGCGACGATGCCGATCACGCCGACGCTGATGTAGCCGGCTAGCTGCGGGTCCCAGTAGAACCACGGAATGTAAGCACTGCGAGCGCTCAAGAGACCGCCGACAGACAGCGCCGCTACATAACTCGCGAAAATAGTGGCGAGCACCGCCAACGAAAAAAGCACCACGAGTTTCGTGGTGCGCTTTCGCGCGCGTTCCTGGGCCTCGAAGAAGTCCATGAGTTCGATGCCTAGTGGGTTAACCCTGAGGAATGGAGGACAACTCCACTGAGCACTGATGCCAGAATCAACAGGGCGGTCATCATGAAACCGCCTGGTTCGAGGCACGACCAAGCGGGCCACATGGGACAATAGTAGACATCGACAATCGCGCCTTCGCGATACCAGCGGCTCTTGTTGCGAGCACCGCTATCCACATTACCGATGTGCCAATCGAATTCCACGAGCGGAGCGAGACGACCGCTGGCGTAGTCAATACCGGCAACGTTGTAGGAGTAGGAGAGATAGAATTTTTCCTGCTTTTCGACCCTTACGTCAGTCTTACTGGCGACGGCTTCCCATTCCTGATCGAAGATCGAGATATTCACTCTTCCCTTGGTGATTGGCCACCTGAGGGACCATAAGGACACAGTGAGACTGAGCAGACAGATGCTCGCAGCGATGAAGATAAACCCAGTCACATCCAGGGACTGTGCAGAGCCTCAGCTGAACTTCACCTGCGGGGCGGCGCGCTCGGCGGCGTTGTCGACTTGGAAGAGCTGGGCCTCGGCGAAGTTGAAGATGCCGGCGATGAGGTTCGTGGGGAAGACCTCGCGCTTGGTGTTATAGACGGTGACGGCGTCGTTGTAGGCCTGGCGCGCGAAGGAGATCTTGTTCTCCGTCGAGGTGAGCTCCTCCGTGAGCTGCATCATGTTCTGATTGGCCTTCAGGTCGGGGTATTGCTCCATGACGACCATGAGGCGGGAGAGCGCGCCGCCGAGGCCGGCTTCGGCGCCGAGGAGGTTTTTCATCGCGCCGGCGTCGGCGGGGTTCGCGGCGGCGCCCTGGGCGGCGGTGTAGGCGATGTTGCGCGCCTTGATGACGGCCTCGAGCGTCTCGCGTTCGTGCTTCATGTAGCCCTTGGCGGTCTCGACGAGATTGGGAATGAGGTCGTAGCGGCGCTTGAGCTGGACGTCGATCTGGGCGAAGGCGTTCTTGAAGCGGTTGCGCAGAGTGACGAGGGCGTTGTAGGAGCCGGCGATCCAGAAGAAGAGGATGGCGGCGAGACCGGCGAGGACGAGCAGGGCGATGATCATGGCGTTGGCGGGTTGAGGACGAACGCAGGGAGAATTGCCGGAAGCGGGCGGGTGGCGCGAGCAGTTTTCAGTTACACGGAAGGGCCGGGTTTGGATGACGAGCTTGCCACTGGCGGAGGGCGTGCGCACGATGCGCGCGTTTCCATGAGACTCCCTGTGCGCTGGCTCACGCTGCTGCTGTGTTGGTCTTGCGTCGGGCTCGCGCAGACGGCGAGCCCGAGCCCGCTCGCGCCCGAGCGTGCCAGTGCGGCGACGACTCCGGCGGGCGGCTTCGTGGCGGAGGCGCAGGCCGAGCGCGCGTTGCAGGCGGGTTTCCCGTCGGTCGCCGCGGCGATCTACGGTGCGTTGCGCGCGGACGAGGGCTTGCCGGCGGACGCGCGGGCGCGCGTCGCGCTGGCGCAGGTCACGGCGTTGCTCGACGCCGGCG